>NZ_RQFW01000018.1:0-337500 GCF_004770145.1 Leptospira bourretii
GTTTTGCTTTCGCAAAGGAAGATCTTCCTCTCCCTCCGCCCACAGTCGCCTGCAAGCTACCGGTTTCATGGTTCGCTAAAGAATCATGCGGTAAAAACCAAAGTAATTTCAAAACCCAGGCGGTCAACAAGCTTTTATAAAAAAGTTCGTGGTTCATGAAGATTATTTTTATAAATTGGTGGTTCGTTAGCAGGTGTAATGAGACATAATTCGGGTGATGGATGTATGGGAGGCAATGGCGCATAACAATGGAATGGTGGCTATAGACAAGCGGCTAACATTAGATAGATGGTACAGGCGAGCGGTTGTTTGTATGAATGGGTCAGATCTTCTCTCTTACTTTGCGTATAGATTTGCAAAAGGTGAACTTATGGAGAGATTTTTTTGGAAAGAGTCATTGTTAGTTGGAATTCTAACGTTCTTGTGGTAGAAGGGACTTATTGGGTGGCGGGTGGATTACCCCACCCAGTTCGATCAGGGCGGGGAGACTTTACTTTCTAATAACGCACATTAAACTGCAGATAACCATACCCTTCACGTGATGTCTGCCCATAACTGACTGAACCAGGGTTTATTGGTAAATATATGAAGATGTTCGTCACACTTCTCATCATTTTACCAAGCGCTCAAAATCTCACAGATTCATCTATTGATTCCTACCTGTACAAATATAGGGCAAACTCTTGTCGCCCACCAACGAAAAGAAAGAAAAGAAGAAGAAAACATGCGTATCACCATTCACCTACCAATCCTCCCAAAATTCTCTTGCAATTTCTTGAATCAATGTAAGATTTTTATGAATCTATATTGATTCTGCATTGTATGAAAAAAACACTTTTAATAATATTTCTGTGCCTTGTGACCCTTCCCCTATTCGCAGTCAATACTGTCATTCTAAAAAATGGGAAAACATTAAAAGGGAAAGTTACCGACCAAAATGAACGAGGACTCACTGTGCAAACCGCAGAAGGATCACAAACCGTTTCTAAATCCCAAATTTTAAAAGTAATTTATAAAGATGTAAGCGAACAAGAAGCCGAAAAGATCAGGATCGCTGAAGAGAAAAAATTACGAGAAAAAGAAGAAAAAGAAAAAGCGAAACTTGAAAAAGAAAGACTACTGGCAGAAGCAAAAGAACAGAAACGTTTGGAAGAAGAAGCAAAACTTGCGGAACAAACAAGACTCGCTGAAGAAAAAAACAAAGGAACACTAGCGGAAAAAGAAGCAAGAGCCGAAGCAGAATGGCTCGCAACAAGAAAACTAGGTCCTTCTCCGGCAGCAGCCCAGTGCGGAGGCCGACTAGCATTGATTTGGCGATCTGCATTAATCCCTGGATGGGGTCAGTATTGTGGTGGTTATACTGTATCAGCCGGGACCTTTGGTACTTTATTTTTTGGCACTCTTCTCTATTCACTTGGGCCTCTACGCACCGAAGAACAAAATGCAAAGTCCCATTACGATACAATGGTCTTAATCAACCAAATCGGAGGACCAGGCACCAGATTCAATGCACAAAATGTGAGTTTGCCTTCTGAATTTATTGGTGGATTTGTTGAGACTTCCATTATGGAAGATCTAATCACAAAAAGTAAAAACAATGCCAAAGAAGCTAATATCAAATATTTGGCTGGGCTTGGAACAGCTGGAATCATTTACATCACCAATGTCATCCATGCCTATATGATTGGAAGGGACCGGTATCCCGATCGCCCTTCTGTCAGCACTGGAGGCAAACAAATTAGAGAAGGTTTCGACTGGGATTCTGGCTTTGACAAACCATACTCAGTCACAGGCATTCGCCCACAAACCAATGCAGTTTATGCCGAAGTTCGGTATTCCATTCTATTCTAAGGAGCCTCCCAATGAAAAAATCATTCATAACCATTCTAATTCTTTTACTTTCTTTTCAGTGTAAAATTTTCAAACCATCCAACCTTGATCCCACTGAAGACTTAGGTTCTTTACAGTCCTTACTTCGAATGTTAAGTTTGATCGATGCTTTCAGTACCTATAGCCAAACGGTCGTCTTTATGAAGTTTACCGATCCAAGTGGAAATCCATACATCAATGGGATCGTCACTTATTCTGTTTTTAACGAAGCAGACGAAAATGGAATCATCCCTTCCCAATATGGAGAATCAGGAAATGTCCAATCCTATACAGTCACTCTCGATGTCAATGGTCGCGGATTTTTATACTTTAGCGAACGCGGGATTGCGAACCTCTCCGTTGCAACTTCAGGAGGAACTCTTGTCGGCGCTGCCAGCTTTCGCATCTACAACGGAATCACCAAACAATCGTTTTCTTTACTAACCCAAGGCGGAATTGTTCAGTTCCTTTTAGAAGATATTGCCAATTATCGAAATCAACTGGCATCTAACCTTTCTTTTACTCCTCTCGGGTCAGTGAACGGAAGGCAGTTTATTTATTTAGAAGTTCAAACTTCCTTTGTCTCTCCTAGCCAAAACACTTCCATCGGATATATCGCATCCTCTGCAGATGGAGAGAACTATGATTTGGTCACAAAAATTGACGGGGTTACCATTGAAAAAGGGGTAGGCTATGAGGTAGTATTAAAAATATCAAAACCAGTTTTTAATGGATCAGAATATGTCTTTTTTCTTGCAGAAGAAAAACGTGATTTTGCGGGTCCTCCACCAAATATACTTGGATTTCGTAACTTAGCATTGCGGATTCCTGCTTTTTTTACACCTAACTCTAGTGCAGTCATTGGACTAACATTAGACCCCACACTTTTTTTATATCGACCAGACAATTTTCCTTGGATGTATCCGGCGTTTTATTTTGGCAATGGTCGGTATCTCATTTCGCCGACATTCTATAGCGCTGTAGAAACAAGGCCGATCCTTCTAAATTCTGACTTTTCAGTAAACCAAGATTTAAATACTAGCTTTAGCTGTAACCTTGCTAATTCAATTGTAAACTCAGTCGGCTTTCAAATCGTGTCTATCGGTGGAACTGAATACCTTCAATGTCCAAGTTCATCGTTAACTTCCCCTATTCAGGTTAGAAGTATTGAAGGGAATACTTTAAGTAACCGTGTTGTCAATTTCGATGGAACTCAGAATTTTGAATCACTTCCTGTTTTTGTCAGAGGGAAGTTTGTTGCCACCTTTGGTCCTACGCCTATTGGTTATACATTCAATGCAGATAATTACTCATTACCAAATCCAACTTTGGTAAGAAATGCCTCGCAAATTTCAGGCTTCACTTCTTCCATTAGTAATTCAGGCACTAGTGGAATTCTGAGATCTGTCAAAAGTTCAGGAAACTCAGATTATTTTATCCTTTCGAATAATCCTACTTTTTCAACACCTACCATCGAAATCTTTCGTAGCACTGATTCTTTAGCTAGTGTTACTCTATTACCAGGATTCCCCGGAACATACAGCACGGGGATTTCCAATGCAGAACAACTTCAATCGGTCAATGGAAAATTAAACTACAGCTACGCAATCTCCGCAGGCACCGGTTTTGGTTTTTTCCCAGTTTACCTCACTCGATTCACACAAGATGATGGAAACTGGGAAGCTCTACCTAGACTCATCAAAATTCGTTAGAAAATTACCACCTATCTTTTCGTAGGTGGTAATTTAAGAAACTGCCATTTTTTATGTTAGCGGTTTCCAAAATCATCCTTCAATACATATCACTTTGGGAAGGAAGTATGTTCTTTTAGAAAAGAATTTACTATGGATTCGTATTCACTCGGGCGAACGTCAATCGACTTACAATGATTAGCTCCCCAATCCGTTTCCACCAATTGTTTACGGTTCGATTTTAAATTTTGAAAAATTTCCTCAGAATGAGAAACCGGAGTAATCTCATCTGTGTTTGAATGAATCAAAAGTACTGGCAAAGATATAAATTTTGCGGCTTTTTTAGGAGAAACTTCATCCACAAGAAAATCGGCACGAAGTTCCGCGAGAGAAAGGGCGATGGGAGATAGAAAAAGTACCACCGGTGAATACAAATCGACGGCTCTTTTTTCTACAATCGAACGCATATCCATAAAAGGGGAATCCGCAATCACAAATGCAAAATCATTTCGTCCTTCTGCATATTGTAATGCCGTCGCTGCACCAAACGAAGCACCAAAAATTCCAATCTGTTCTTCTGGAACTGTGCTAATCTCGGAAAAGAACTCAATGGCCCTTTCTAAATCAATTTTTTCATAAAATCCGTACGTTCCGTATTCTCCTCCACTTTCCCCGTGATGACGAGCATCATAGAGGAACAAACTGCAACCTCGTTTCCAAAACAAGGGGGCATATTTCAATACACCAAAACGTGTTCTCGTATGTCCGTGAAGCAAAACAACACCACATTTTTTCTTTTTTGGATTTTTGAAATACCAACCACGCAAACGAAGATTTCCATTTTGAAATCGAATGGATTCTGGTTCAGGGAGTCCAAATTCAGAAATGGAATTGATCTTTAATTTCGTCTTATCCTCTTCTAAGGTAGTGACGGGAAAGGAGACAATGGAAGATGAAAAATAATAGCCTGCACCTAGCAAAAAAAAGGTGAAAACAATGATAAACGTACTGAGAATCTTTTTCATTAAAGGACCTAGTTGGAAAAATCTAGGAGAGACCACAATTGGAAAAGCGAATTTTCCAAAATGCCTGTTTTTGAACCGAAAAAGAATTGCCGGTTTGCGATCCTTCCATCATTTCTTAAGGAAATCTATGAAACTATATTTAGCGTGCTTAGCCCTCCTCCTTAGTCTTTCCTTCACAAACTGTCGAACGATGGATGCTGCTGTCCAATACCCAGAATCGGGAAAAACGGATTTAGGAATTTCAAAAGTGGCAGTTCTACTTTTTGACATTGAAGAGGCCAAATGGGGAGATGAATTCACCGATGCAGTCTCTTTACAAATTGCAAAATTACTTCCAATCAAAGTAATCGAAAGAGAACAACTTTCAAAAGTAGTAAACGAACAAAGTTTTTCTAAAACTGGAATCATTGACACACAAACAGCCGTTCGATTGGGAAAAGTGCTTGGTGTGGATGCATTGGTTTTTGGTCGAGGATCTGCACTCAAAAAATACGATGAAAAAGGAAAACTCATCCCCAATTTAGTGGATACAGTTTCCCTCAAAATAGTTCATATAGAATCAGGCCATGTCATCGTCAATGCTCGTAAAAAACCGGGAGCAGATTGGACCATAGGAAAATTAATCCAATATAGCTTAGGACTTGGGCTTATCTGGAGTCGTGAGGACATTTTGTTAACCACGAGCCAATATGATTTTGTTGCCGAGAGTCTAGTAGAACGAATCGTTTCAGAACTAAAGAAATAATATATAGCAAATCAAAAGGATAAATGATGAAAATTAATATTGGAATCCCAGAAGAAGAAAGAAGTGCAATCTCAGAGTCTTTAAAAAAACTTTTAGCAGATACGTACACTTTGTACCAAAAAACTCATAGTTACCATTGGAACGTAACAGGGCCAATGTTTCAAACTTTGCATATTCTGTTTATGACACAGTATACTGAACTTTGGAATGCAATTGATCCCATTGCTGAAAGGATTCGATCTCTTGGATACTATGCACCAATGGGTGGTTGGGAATTTGCAAAATATTCTAGCATCGCAGAAGACAAAGAAGTTCCGAAAGCCCAAGATATGATCAAACATTTAGTGGAAGGAAATGAAGCAGTCATTCGTACGGCTCGGGCAGCCTACGCACCAGCGGAAAAAGGAAACGACCAAGCTACATTGGACTTACTCACACAACGTTTGGACATTCACGAAAAAACAGCATGGATGTTAAGATCCTTACTGGAAGAATAATTTTTTTTTGATTCGACCTTAAGGTCACTAGACATTCAAAATCCAACTTCTGTTACAATGATACTGTTTCAGTGGTTGGAGATTTTCGATTGAAACCAATTCTTCAAAATTCCTAAATACTCTGCTTGGTGGGTATAATGAATATAGTGACCACCTCCCAAAATACTTTCCATTGTTAAACGGGAAAAAATTTCCTGAATTAAGGTTTTATCTGAATCTGTAATATAATCAGAAGAGCCACCAAGAATAAAAAGTGTATTTGTGTCGGAAGATATTTTTTCAGGAAAAGGATGATCAAATACTCGCCTTGCCTGATTCAGTCCGGCCACATTTAATTTCCAACGATACTCACCCGAATCTAACCTTTCCAAACTCATTTGTAAAAACTGACGAATAAATGTATCCGGTAAAAATTTTGCCATCTCAGTATCAATGTCAGCTCGAGAGGTAAATCCTTCCAACGGAAAAGACATAGACTGGATTTCCTGATCGTAAGCGAAAGGATAGGACCTAGGCGCAATGTCTTGCACAACCAAAGCATTCAAAACGCCGGGATGCGTAAAATCAAAATACATTGCCACAAGCCCGCCCATAGAATGACCAAATAAAATCGGATTTTTGATTTGGTGATCCAAAATGAATTCTTCCAAATCCTCTGACATCAATCGGATAGAGTGTTCAGTAGCATGGGGAGAATCTCCATGGTTTCTTTGGTCAACAGTATAAACTGAACCGAAGTTTGATAAAAACTTTGCCACAGTTACCCAGTTTTTTGATGAACCGAATAATCCATGTAAGATGATAATATCTCCTAAAGATTTTTCATTTTCTGAATTTGGTTGGAATAGATACAGTTTGTAACTTAGTTTCACAAAAACCTCTATCAAATTTCAGAAAATAGTTAACGAAAACATTCTTTCTTTAGGATTTGCAAATGAGGGAGGATTTGTTTTTTTTCACGAGGTCCAATCTCTGAAGCATATCGAATCATTTGATTGATTTCAGATTTGATCCCTTCCCCTACTGGAGCAAAACAAGGGATAGAATCGGGATCTTTTGTCATCGATTGCAGATTGTTTACTAAATCTTTAGTGTATAAATTAATATAATTACCTGTGGGAAATAAATAGATATAACGAAGTTTCCCCTTTCTCATTTCTTCCAAACGGCATTTTAAATCTACATTACAATCGGCATTTGGCATACTTTCTGTTGCCAAATAACCAGCGTAATCCGAATGTTTGGTTTTTGGATAGGCCTCTAATAGTTTCCAAAAATAATTCGAATCTACATAGTATTTCCCAGAATTGTAATCATACAATAACCTGGTTTGGTGGCGTTTTAAAAATTCCAAAGTACCTGGATCATTGTCCGGTTTGATTCCCTTTGTATTCATAAGATCGACTGTTTTTTTTAGGAAAAATCCAGCCTTGGCTCGGATAAATATAAAATCATCCCCTGTAAATTTTCCCGTAGAAGAAATGGCAAAAATAGTATCTGTAATCTCTTGTTTGGCAACAAAATCAATTTGATTGGAAAGAATCATTCGTTCTGCTTCAAATAATAAGGTAGACAAATACTGTTTCGGAGGAACCGAACGGACAACGGAACGTTTGATAAACCCGGAAAGCCCGTCTTCTAATTTTACAGGAATCCAATCTTCTTTGGGGCTTTCCAGCGAATCCTTGTCAAAGGAAACTGGTTCACCAAACTTAAGTTTCCGCAAAACATCACTTTTCTGATCAGCAAACAAATGTAAGTTGAGTCCAATCACTGGAATGACAATCAGAGAATTTGAGTCTCGTTTGAATAGTTCAGAAGGTTTTGTTTGTTTTGATTTTTCTTGTACGATCGGAGCGGAAATCAGCAAACCATTAGAGATGATTACAAAGATCAAAACTGCAACGAAAAAAAGAGAAAAACCAATTCGAATGCGAAAGGAAAACTTTGGCCTGAAATACATCAGTTGATGAGAAAAGACCATCCCTCTACGAAAGAATTTCAGTAAAGGGAGGAACTTCATTTTACTTTTGTAAATCCTCAATCATTTGTTTGATACGAGCCACACCTTTTTCGATGTCCTTATCACCTAACGCATAAGACAATCGAATGGCTTTATCATCTCCAAAGGCAATACCAGGCACTGCGGCCACATTGTATTTATCAAGGAGGACATCACAAAAAAGTTTGGAGTAAGAAGTTTCTTTTTTCTCCGAAAGAAGGCGTTTGAACCCAGGAGTTTCATACACACCTGTTATATATGGGAATGCATAAAAAGCACCTTCTGGCATCCGGCATTCTACACCTGGAATCTCACGTAATAGTCCCACGATGAGTTTACGACGTTTATCAAAAGCCTTGAGCATTTCTGCCACAGGTGTTTGGTCACCAGCGAGAGCTGCCTCAGCAGCTGCTTGGGAAATGGAAGAGGCATTGCTTGTGGATTGGCCTTGCATGGTGTCCATGTTTTTAACAATCTCTGCGTTTCCTACCCCGTATCCAATCCTCCAACCTGTCATCGAATATGCTTTGGACACACCATTGATGACAAAGGTTTTTTCCTTCATCTTCTCGGAGATCATAGCAGGATTTACAAATTCCAATCCATCATAAATGATTTTTTCGTAAATATCATCCGAAACTGTAATGATATCTTTTGGTTCCAAAACCTTTACAAGTGCTTCTACATCCGAACGAGTGTAAGCCGCACCTGTTGGGTTCGATGGAGAATTAAAAATAAAAACTTTAGTTTTGGGAGTGATGGCTTTTTCTAATTGTTCTGCCGTGATTTTAAATCCACTGGAAATATCAGTCGAAACAATGACAGGAGTTCCTTCCGCCAAACGAACGATATCCGCATAACTTACCCAATACGGTGCAGGGATGATCACCTCGTCACCAGGATTGAGAGTCGCCATAAAAAAATTGTAGAGAACTTGTTTTCCACCTGTTCCTACAATGATTTGGTTCTTTTCGTATTTGAGTCCGTTTTCAGTTTCAAATTTACGAATGATGGCCTCTTTCAAAGAAACAGTTCCACTCACAGGAGTGTATTTGGTTTTCCCTTGGTCCATTGCCTTTTTGGCAGCTTCTTTGATATGTGTTGGTGTATCAAAGTCAGGTTCCCCTGCTCCAAATCCAACAACATCAAGTCCACTCGCTTTCAACTGATTGGCTTTAGCAGTGATCGCGAGAGTGGGAGAAGGTTCTACGACATCCAGTCGTTTTGCTACAAGTTTCATTTTGTCCTCTATTTAGTGAGTGATTCCTCTGGAACTGTTTCTTTAAACTGATCCAAAGTATAAATTTCGTATTCATACCCTTGTTCGGTGAGGAAGAGCTGTCTGTTTTGACCAAACCTTTCTTCGTTGGTATCACGCGAAATCAGCGAGTAAAAAATGGCCGTGTTGTCTTGGGCTTTCGGACGAAGGATACGCCCTAAACGCTGCGCCTCTTCTTGTCTGGAACCAAAAGTTCCCGATACCTGGATGGCAATGTTCGCATCTGGTAAGTCGATGGAAAAGTTCGCAACTTTCGAAACCACAAGTTGTTTGATTTGTCCTGTACGGAAGGCCTGGTAAAGTTCTTGTCTTTCAGGAAGAGGAGTTTTCCCGGTAATCAAAGGGATTTTGAAAGTATTGGAAATTTCTTCTAACTGATTGATGTATTGTCCAATCACCAAAATGTTGTTAGTGGAGTGTTTTTTTAGAATGTAACTGATCGCGCGGAGTTTTTCAGGGTTTTCTGATGCCAAACGGAACTTCTCACGGTCATCCGCCACAGAATACTTCATACGAAGGTCATCTTCCATTGGCACACGAATTTCCACACAATTGGCTTCTGCAATCCAAGACTTGGCTTCGAGTTCTTTCCAAGGCACATCATACTTTTTAGGACCAATCAGTGAGAACACATCTTCTTCCAATCCATCTTCCCGCACAAGTGTCGCAGTCAAACCTAACCTACGTTTGGCTTGGAGTTCCGAAGTCATACGAAATACAGGAGCTGGTAATAAGTGAACCTCATCATAAACAATCAGTCCCCAGTTGTTGGCACTGAAAATATGAAAGTGTGTGAAGTCCCCACCTTTTTTCTTCCTATGAGTTAAGATATTGTAAGTTGCAATGGTAATGGGTTTGATTTCTTTGAGTTCACCCGAATACTCACCGATGTCTGATTCAGGGATATCGGTTTTGTCTAAAATTTCGTTTCTCCACTGACGAATGGACAAAGTGTTCGTGACTAGAATCAGAGTTTCTGCTCCGACAATTTGCATAACCCCCATCCCCACAATGGTTTTTCCGGCACCACAAGGAAGGACCACAACCCCAGATCCACCTTCATTCCGGCCACCAGCATGGAAGGCTTCCACCGAAGCTCTTTGGTAGTCACGCATACCAAACTTGATACCACCAACGGTAACAGGACGTAAATTAAACGGATATTTATTTCCTTCATCGTAACCGGCAAGGTCTTCCACAGGGAAACCAATTTTAATTAACGCTTGTTTGATGTGGCCACGGTATTCTTTTTTGATACGAATTTTATCACCTTCCATTCCATCCACAAAGGGTTGAACGGCGCGGTTATTCGCAATTTCAGTAATGAATCCTTTTTCGTTGGAAATGATATACAATTCCCCCGATTCTTCTTTTACTAGTTTTACTTTTCCGTAACGAGAGATTTGTTCTCTCACTTCATTCATTACGTTTTTAGGAACGGAATAACGAGCAAACTTAGTTAAACCTTCAATGATCTCATCTGCCGTCATTTTAATGGATGCCGCATTCCACAAAGAAAGTGGAGAAATGCGATACGTATGCATATATTCCGGGCTTTTTTCGAGCTCAGCAAACTTGGAAACGAGGTCCCGACAGGCTTCAAATTCTGGGTTATCCACCTCTAGAAGCATTGTTTTGTCACTTTGTACGGTGAGTGGCTTGGTCATGGTATTCCCTCTCAATTTAACCAGGCTGGGAAGAGAAACCGCCCTGTCAACTCATTTGATTTTAATAGATTTTCGATGAGTTTTCTCGGCGTTTTTCAGGCAAATCCAGAATTTTTTGAACAAACTCTAGACATGTGCCGTCTAATCTAAGTTAATCTATACCTTCCAATTTTAAATAATTGAATTGACTTCTATTTCTTTTCTTTGGGCGTTCCCCAATTTGTCCCTATTGGAAACTTTCATTTTCCAAGGGTCAGGCTCTTCCGGGGTGCGCTTACGCTTCCGCCAGCTTCTCGTCGTTAGACGATTCGCTGGCCTTACGCCCTCCAGATCCTTAACGTTCTAAATAATCCTCTAAAATAGATTCGTTTGCTCCTGTCGTATGCATTCGATCTGTGAGAAATTTTCGAAACTCTCTGGCACCCTTTTCTCCATAATAAAGTCCCAAAATATGTCGTAGAATATGATGCACTTTTCCCTCTTTTTCGAGAGCCGAGTGAATATAGGAAATAAGCTCACGAAGGACTTCTTCTCTCGAAAGAGGATTTTCTTTTGCTCCAAAATACAATTGGTCCACTTCCTGAAATAAAAATGGATTGTCATAAGCCGCCCGTCCCATCATCACTCCATCTACCTTTGTTAGATGTTCTTTAATCTCAGCGTGGGTTTTAATTCCCCCATTGATAGTAATGGGAAAATCGGGAAACTCATCTTTCAGTCGGTAAACATCTTCATATCGGAGGGGAGGAACCGTTCGATTCTCTTTGGGAGAAAGTCCTTCTAAAATGGCAATCCTTGCATGAATAATACTATGATCCACTCCTGCTTCCTTAATTTTAGAAACAAAATGATATAAATCCTCGTAACTTTCTTTTCCGTTCACACCAATCCGATGTTTGACGGTAACTGGAATTTTGACCTTTGCCTTACAAGCGGAAACCATCTCAGCCACAAGGTCTGGTTCTTTCATGAGACATGCCCCAAAACTGCCACTTTGTACTCGGTCCGAAGGACAACCCACATTCAGATTGATTTCGTTATAACCATAATCTTCCCCAATTTTGGCACATTCCGCCAGTGCCATGGGTGAATCACCACCTAACTGAAGAGCAACGGGATGTTCCTCTTTGGAAAAATCTAAATATCTATGATTGTCTTTTCCACGAAGGATGGCACCTGTAGTCACCATCTCCGTATAAAGTAACGTTTGTTTGGAGATAAGTCGGATAAAAAAACGGAAATGTCTGTCCGTCCAGTCCATCATCGGGGCAACTGAAATGCGGTACGATGGAACTGAACTTGTCAAAAAAATCTCCTATGCTTCTTGTGGGTGCTCCTCTCTTGAGGGAAGGCTTAGAACCGAGGCAATTTCTGTCGGAACCCCTCTATGGATTTCTTCAGAAGCAATTACTGCAAAGTTCCTGGGGGGTAGTTCCTTTGTCAAAAAGAATGCAAAGGCTTGTCTCAAGTATCTAGAAACCACAAAGATTAGGAAACGATTCTCATCTAATGCCTTTTGTAATTCATTGTATACCGATTCCAAAATCCTCACACGAATGTCATGCGGAAGGATGATGAGTTTACTTCCATCCGTTTCGTCCAGAGTGATACTTTTGTTCATACGATCAATGATCCTTGGGTCAATGGTCACCACATGTAACTTTCCATCTGGAGAAAGGAAATCATTGATGATTTGACGAGAGAGAGCTTGTCTTACATGTTCTGCCAAATCAAAAGGATTGTTTGTCCTTGGCAGATGGTTGGCAATGGCATCCATAATTTTCGGAAGGTTTTTAATCGAAAGTCCCTCTGCCAAAAGATTTTGTAAGGTTTGTTGGATGATCCCAAGTCTTCCTTGTTTGTCATAATCCAATTCACCCACAAGAGTCGGATGAGTTTGTCGTAAATGTTCGAGAAGTGCTTTCACTTCTTCTCTTCCTAAAAGTTGTGATGCATAATTCGAAATTAATTCTTTTAGATGAGTGATAATAACAGTGGATGGATCTACCACCGAATAACCTTTGTTCTCCACTTCAATTTTATCATTGGGATCAATCCAAGTGGCTTTGAGTCCAAAGGCTGGTTCCGTAAAAGGTTCTCCCACAATGGCTTCTAAATTACGTGCCGTGTTATTCATTGCCATCAGTCTATCTGCTCTGACAGCTGATTGGCCAACCACCACTCCATTGATACGAATGCTATAGTTATCGTGAGGGATTTCTAAGTTGTCTATGATTCGAATGGCTGGAATCACGAGTCCAAAATCAATTGCGAATTTTTTTCGTGTATTGGCGATCTGCTCGAGTAAATGACCACCCGAAGAGGCATCCACTAACGGGAGTAAATCGCGACCAAGTTCCACTTGAATGGCTTCCACAGAAATTTCTTTGATATAGTTTTCTGGTTTTTTCTCTTGGACTTTTTCTTGGGCAACGTTTTCTATTTTTTTGATTTCTTCTTTTGCCACTTGTTCAATGGAATATCCCAAATACCCAATGGCACCTGCTAAAAAGAGTAATGAGAAAAATGGAAGTCCAGGAATCAAACTAGAAAGACCAAGTGCTCCGGAAACCACATACAAGGTTTTGGCATTTCCAAAAAGTTGGTCTTTGATTTCCACTGTCAGTTTTTTTTCTGAACTAGAACGAGTGACAATGATACCAGTTGCGGTTGTAGAAAGTAGACCTGGAATCTGCGAAACAAGTCCATCCCCAATGGTAAACTTTCCATAGGTTTCAATCGAGGCGAGAAAGGATTCCCCACGAATGGTAGAACCAATGAGAATACCACCAAGTAAGTTGATGGCTGTAATGATAAGGCCTGCTCTCACATCTCCTTGTACGAACTTGGAGGCTCCATCCATGGCCCCATAAAAATCAACTTCCCGTTGGACCTTTTTTCGTTTTACTTTCGCTTCAGCTTCTGTAATCGCACCACTATTGAGTTCCATATCGATGGACATTTGTTTTTGTGGTAATCCATCGAGTGTAAACCTTGCTGCTACTTCCGAGATCCTTGTTGCACCTTTCGTGATAACTAACACCTGTACGATGGTAAGGATAATAAAGATAATAAGTCCTACTACATACTTTCCAAGTCCCGATTCTCCACCCACCACAAAGGTTCCAAATGCTTCAATCACACTTGAATTCATCGCAGGACCTTTAGATAAAATTTGTCTTGTGGTGGATACGTTTAGAGCTAACCGAAATAATGTGGTGATGAGTAGTAAACTTGGAAAAATGGAAAACTCACTTGGTTCGGTCACGGACAAAGCTGTCATGAGAATGAGTAACCCAAGCCCAATACTCACAACAATCAGAATGTCTAAGACAAATCCCGGTAAAGGGACAATCAACATTCCCAAAATCAGAAGTGTTCCCACTCCTAAAACCACATCGGATTGTTTGAGTATGTCTCTAAAGTTCATTTGCTTATGCCATTCCTACTTTTTTTTTGAACTTCTCAAGGGTGATAAGGATTTGTACCACCGCTTGGAAGAATTCTTGCGGGATTTCTTCTCCCACTTCCACTTGCGCATATAAAAGACGTGCTTGTTTTGGGCTTTCAATAATTGGGACATCATTTTCACGAGCAATTCTTCGTATTTCGAGTGCTAGGCGGTTTTCACCCTTAGCAATCACTCTCGGTGCAGAGTCCCTTCCCATTTCATAAGATAAGGCTACAGAATAATGAGTGGGATTGGTAATCACAACATCGGCCTTTGGGACTTCACGAAGCATATTTCCCTGCATCATATCCCTTGCCAATTGCATCCTTCTGTTTTTCATTACAGGATCACCCGAATCTTCCTTCATCTCTCGTTTTGCTTCTGAAGGAGTTTGTTTGAGAGATTCTTCAAATTCAGACTTTTGGAAAAAAAAGTCAGCAACTGCTATCCCCAGTAACAAAAGTCCAGCAGCCATCATAATCTTAAATCCAGAATAGGTGATGAGAGTAATGGCCTGCATCATTCCCATATTTCCCGTCAAAAGAACTTTCAAAAAATCGCCTGAAATTAAAACATAACTAATTACACCGATTAACACTACTTTTGCGAGGGACTTAACCAAATTAAACAATGTTTGGCGATTTGGCAAAACCCGTTTAAAATTTGGTGAGATTCGATCAAATCGAAAGGAAAGTGCTCTTGGAGAAAACATAAACCCTACCTGCACCACATTCCCAACAATCGCAAATACAAGAGTAATCGCAAGGATTGGCCAAAGCAGATTAAAAAAATCACGGGAAACACCGGCGAGGATCACACGAAATTCCTCTGCCCCGAATCGATCTAGTTTCATTCCCATGGGAAGGTATTTTTTAATAAAAATAGCCGTATTTCGTATAAATGTGTCACCCAAAACAAATAATACACCTGTTCCACCTAACAAAACAAGTGTGGATGCAACTTCATTGGACTTAGGGACATTCCCCTTTTCTTTTTCTTCTCTTCTGCGACGTTCACTCGGCGGTTCAGTTCGACCTTCATCAGCTGCTGCAAAAAGCTGAAGATCTATTTCATAATAACCTGTGGAAAAATGAAGACTTTTCCGAAAAAACTTGGTAACCAAATTTTCTATAAGTCCTAATGGCAAAAAACAAGTACCACCAAACAAATATTTGGTTACTGATTTCATCCATGTAGTTGTATTACCGAAAAAAAACTTCATTTTTCTTTTCATAAATTGGGCCACTCCCGGATGAGTAAACTTGCCTTATCCATGGAAATTTGAATTCCCTGTACCATTTGAGTTGCAATGAAAGTCAATGTTGCAATGAGAGTGAGTGTTCCAATAAAAACTTTGAGTGGGAAAGACATGGACATCACATTCATTTGTTGTGCCGCCTTTCCCATAAGGCCTTCCGCAAGAGAGACTAAAAATAAAATCCCCATCACAGGGAGTGCGATTTTAAAGCTAACAACAAACATAGCCCCTATCGCGTCTTCCATCAACCGATATAACCCAGCATTTACCTTTCCGGTAAATGCAATGATTCTAATTTTTTCAAAAGAATAAGCAATTGTTTCAATGAGAAACCTATGTGCTCCAATCACAAGAAATAGTGCCGTTGCCATTAAGTTTTTCATGGTTCCAATGGCAGGGAGAGAATTTTGAGTGACTGGGTCTAGAATTTCCGTATAACCAAAGCCAATTTGATTATTAAAAAATTCACCAGCCATTTGAAAGGCGGCAAACACAAGTGATACGAGAAATCCAATAAATACACCAACCAACATTTCGGAAATAATTAGAATTCCGAAGTTGATCATATGACCGGGGACAGGCGGCATATAAGTTGCGACAACTGGATAAACAATGAGTGATACCATAAAGGAAAAGATCATACGGAGTGAAAAATTGATTGATTCAGAAGAGAAAAAGGGTGCTACAAGGAAAAGTCCGAGAAGTCGAACTAAGACAAAGAGAAAAGATTGAAAGTGTAAAACAAATGATTCCATATCATATCTTTTCTATCATAAAAAAAATTTCACGAGTGTAGTCCGTCATCACTCGCACCATCCAAGCTGAAAAAAATACAATCACAGCAAAAATAGAAACTAGTTTCGGAACAAAGGCAATGGTAGGTTCTTGGATGGAAGTTGTAGTTTGTAAAATCCCAACAATCAGTCCCACCACAAGTGCAGTAATCAAAATGGGACTAGAAATTTTTAGAGTCACAATGAATGCTTCTCGCATCAAGTTGACAACATCGACTTCTGTCATTTATAACTCCTCACAAGTTCCAGAACAAGTAGGTTCCATCCATCAATCAAAATGAAAAGAATAAGCTTTAACGGAAGGGAGATCATTACCGGAGGTAACATCATAAAACCCATAGCAAGAAGGGCTGATGCAACAATCAAATCGATCACAATAAATGGTATAAAGATATAAATCCCAATGATAAAAGCTTTTTTGATTTCGCTTAACATAAAAGCAGGAACCAAAACATAAGAAGGGACGTCTTCAAAAGATTTTACATTTTGTACTTTCCCAATTTTCAAAAACAAAGCAACGTCCTTTGTTCCATCTTTTCCTAGTTGCCTGATCATAAATTGACGAAGATGTTTCATGGATCCTTCCATCATCGCCGTTTGATCAATTTTCCCATTTAAGTAAGGTTGGAGAGCTTCATCATTCACCTTACCAATCGTAGGTGCCATAATAAAAAAAGTAACAAACAAAGCAAGACCCATCATCACTTGGTTTGGTGGTAAGTTTTGTAAAGAAAGAGCCCTTCTCACAAAATCAAATACAATCACAACCTTCGTAAACGAAGTGACACTCATCACAATGGCTGGTGCCAAAGAAAGTATGGTAACAAGAAAAAGGATCATCAGAGACAAACTTGTTTCTTTAGGTCCCCGCGCCTCATTTACGTTAAATGATAAATTAGGAATAGGAATTTTCGAACCTTTGTCCTGAGCCATAAGGCCCGTAAACCCACCGGCTGTGATGAGGAATAAAATTCCAATGAGAAAAATAATCGATTTATGTCTCTTAAGGAAGGATAAAAAACGCAATTTCACGACTCCCCTCCCTCTAACAATTCACGGTGTTTGCGTAGACGTTCCAATCCTTCTTTGGCCTTTCTTTGGATCTCGGCTGCTCCGTCGAATTCCAAACTTTCCATCTTGGAAGGGTTGATTCGAATTTTTCTTTGTGCTTTGGATTGTAAACTTTCGAGGACAGTTTCCAAAAAATTAGGAACGTAAGGATCCGCTTCCTCTTTCATTTTTTGGATTTGTGATTTTTCGTCGGGAGCAGTCACTTCCGTGAGTAAACTTACAGAACCATCGGCAACACCGAGCACAAGTGTACGACCACCCACTTCGATAATTTGAACGGATTGTGTGGCTGAAAGTGGCAAACTAGACAAAACCTTCATAAACCCTTTTACAGGATACTTAGCCGATTTTGATTTTTGCATTTGCAAAATGAGATAATAACCGGCACCCACAAGGATGGCCAAAATAAATAAAATTTTCAGTAAGATCCAAGTGGCTGAAGGGGAATCATCCGAATTTTCTGCATATCTTTCTTGGATGAGATTGGTTTCCTCGTTTCCTTTTGTGGTCTCACTAACGTTCGAATTACTTGTGTTAGCCGATCCTTCAAACTTTGGACCAGAATTGGAATTGTTAACATCGGATGGTTTGGATTTAGGGTCACCCAATTCCTGGCGAAGGATTTGATCCAATTCCTTGGTTTCTGTGTTTTGAGAAATGACAGGGGAAACAGCCAAAACAAGGATTAGGCAGAAGTACATAACTTGCCCCTTTTGTTTTAAGCTTTTATGGATGGACCTGATCATTTTTCGCCTTTGAGTCGGTCAGTAGGACTTACAATATCGGTAACACGAACCCCAAAGTTTTCATCGATCACCACAACCTCACCTTTTGCAATGAGTTTGCCGTTCACAAGTAAGTCCACTGGCTCACCAGCTAACTTATCCAACTCGATGATAGAACCTTCACCCAAACCTAAAATATCTTTGATGTACATTTTGGTTCTACCGAGCTCTACTGTCAGTGCCATCTGCACATCCATGAGAAGGTTGAGATTTGTTTGTCCGGGGCCACCACCTGCGGTTGCAAGAGATGGGAAATTAACACCTTTGATTCCAACAGATCCTTGGCCACCACCCATGCCCATGTTTGGTTGCATGTTGACGTTCATTCCACCAGACTGTTGTTGTTGTTTTTGGCCACCACCCTTTTGGATATCCAAAACGGAATTAGCCATAGACAGAGCAATTACATAATATACTTTAAAGGAACCTACTCCATCAATATTTAAACTGAGAGAGGTTTTCACCAAATTATTGTCATCTGGTAGTTGTAAATCACGGCCTGAATTGACAAGAGCAATCTCCGGAGGACTACCGGACATGGTTCCACCAAGTTTCATTCCAATCTGTGCCGTCACAGTTCCGAGAATGGGAGATAATGAATCTTTTAAAGTTTGGAGTTGCGCATTGTCTAATTGGCCTGGAGGAGTCATCCCCCCCATCATCACACCAGCAATTTTTGCTGCGTTTTCTTGGGCCATAATCAGACAAACTCGTCCCGCCAAACTTCCGCTAATTGTTGAAAATAAACTAACGGATTTTGTTCCAAGTTCCTTTTGAATGTCAGCAGAGGAGCTCGATTCGGTGGCAGGGTTCATAAAACGAGTGTTTTTTGCCAAGATCGTGCCAAGTGTGTTCCCCGCCACCTGGAATGCAGAGCCGATCACATCAGAAATAATGTCGCGGTCAATTGGAGATAGGTTGTCCGATGACGAACTTGCGGCGCCACTTAAAGAAGAGAGGTCGAATGTATCATCCGCACCTTGTAGTAATGCGTCTATCTCGTCTTGTGAGAGTGAACCTTCACCCATACCCTTTTATCTCCGGAAAACTTAGGATAATGAGACATAATATGAATCTTTTTGTCACTCAGTTTTTTTCCGAATTGACAAAAAGTAAGAGAGATTAGTCGAATGCGCTCGAAAATCCGTCCGAATAGGCACGGAGATTGTCATACGAGTAAATTCCAGTGTTATGGTAGTCACTCCAAACAATGGAAATCGCATACCGACCCACTTTGGTCCAAGAAAGGAGTTTGATGGACTGGATATGGCCAGTTGCATCCCCTACTTTCCCGCCATGCCCGCCTCGACAAGTGGCACAAGGGCATTTTTTACGTAAGTCCAGAAGGGAATACTTCGACCCATGGCCATCCTTCCATTCGATGTACAAAGAATCATCATCGAAAGAAATTTCTTTTGGGAAGGTGGCAAGTTGTGAGTTCGACATTTTTAAGGTTTCACCGGTAGTTTTGTCGTTTTGGAACGAAAATTCCCAACAGTGGTTCCATACTGGATTTTGTCACCGAGGGTTATGTTTGTCAAGTCGATGGTGTCATTTTCGAAAACAAGGATGACTGTGGAACCCATTTCAAAACGTCCCAGTTCCGACCCTTTGTCGATCATAATGGAAACATCTTTGTAATGGTGTTCCTTCGCAAAACGAATCCAGTTGTTTGTGACGATTTTATTGTCATACGTCACCCGAATCTTACCCACGTTAGATGCCCCGACCTTAATGACAGCTATTTTACCGTATTCCGTTTGTAAGAAGGTGATAAGCCTTTCGTTTTTAGGGAAAAGTCCACGAATATTGAGAACCGCCAAATCATTCACAGGGAAAAGTTTTCCCGGCTCATAATAATAACCAAGAATTTGACCAGCGAATGGACTGTGGATGCGGTGGTAATCTTGTGGGGATAAATAAAAGGTAATGTATTTACCATTTGTGAAGTAAGGATAATACTTTTCGGAGCCTAACAATTCTTTTACGGAATAATCAATCCCTTTGGCTTGGATGATGGTCGATTGGCTGATATTTCCAAAGCTTGTGATTTTTGAATCTGTAGGAGAAACCACAGCGTTGGCCGCTGAATCGATGATCCTTGCTTCGGCGCGAAGGGCACGAGTAAAAAATTGATTGAGGGATGCATATTCTTTAATTTCAAGTTCTGCTTCGCTCAAATTGATTTTATAAGCCTTTGCAAATGCTTTTAAGATGGGAATCATCATAAATCTTGGCAACTTAAACATGGAGAAGTAACCAAAGAGTTTGGAAATTAAGTTTTTCGGAAGTAAGGTTAAAAACAAAAGGTAAATGTCTTTGAAAATTTCGTAACGAGCACCTGATTCGGAAAGGTATTTTTTTAGTTCCAAATTGGCTGATTTACCAAGCAACATAAGAGAAACTAACAATGGCACACTGGTAATGACTGCGGCAATATAACCCCAATGCATTACAAATATAAATACATCGATTCCGTATTTTACATAAAGATAGGCAAAACCAAGAGTTGATCCGATGAATAACATTCTAAAAAAATTGGAAAATTTTTCACCAAATACATAAAATGCATTTTGTTCTCCACTATAGAACCAACCAGCAAGACTGAGAACTCCAAAACAAAGGAAGGATACAAAAAATAGAATGGCTGGCAATGATTCCTTTTGTTCTAAAATTCGATTTGGGAATAAAAGAATAGTTTCTAAATTGACAGCTCCGTAAGAATACAAAACAAAACCTACTAGTGTCGCCATAACAAATCCTTCAAAAAAGGAGGCAAGCATACTCACTAACCCTTGTTTTGCGGCATAATCAGTTCGAACAACCCCAGCAATCCCTGAAGATTTTCCAACAGCAGTTTCTGTAGACAAAAAGAAAGTACTTAAGGAAACAGAAAGACCACGTAAAATCCCAAACGCCCCACCACCTTGTAAGGCCTTGATAGAAAACGCTTCTTTTGTAACGTCCGACAAAAATCCAAAAAAGGAAATCATTCCACCGGAAAACAAAGACACGTAACCAAAAATGAAGAGAATGATACCAATGGGAGCAAGAATGGATGCAGCACGACCGACTCGCCTAACACCGCCAATAACGATAAATAGTAAAATGACGGAAATGGAAATAGGGCCTGATAAACCGGATAAACTCAAACCCTCTTTTGTGATATATGTCAGTCCCACATAAGGAAAAATTCCACCAAACAAAAGGACTGTTACCAAACTTGCGAGGGAAAAGGCAACAGCAAGCCATTTGGCCCGCAAAGCTTTTTCGATAAAATACATTGGTCCAGAAAGATACCGACCACTCGGAAGTTGGTTTCTAAATTTGACTGCGAGTGTTGAAGAAACAAAACGGACGGGCATCACGAGTAAACTCATGACCCAAATCCAAAAAAGAACGCCAATTCCGCCATATGCGATGGCCAAAGCCGTTCCAATCACTGATCCTACAAGTAACGAAGAACCGATTCCTGCAAAAAATGCCTGTGAATGAACCAATTGCCCCTTGGAACCTTTGAAGTCCATATTGCCCGTAAGGATCTTGAGTGCGAGGAAGAGAAAACGAATTTGTGGAAATCCCAATCGAAAGCTCAAATACACCGAGGCAATCAGAATGAGATAGAAATAAGGGCTGAGAATGTCTGATCCTAAAATCAGATTAAACGTAGATCCGTTTTGAAAGAGTGTTTCCATATTGGTTCTTCCTCACGAAATTGGAATAAATTGTTATGTCAAGATGTATTGTGATCCTTTCGCTTCTGGTTTTTATGATTTCTTCTCTGGCCCTTGGTAACTTGGTCGCCGAACCCTCAGGGATCGAAGTGGGTATGCGATATGGTGCTGGTGAACGAATTCCAGGTCGATTTGACGGTGACCTAAAACAGTTCTCGTCTACCTTTAATCCATTGGTTTTTTCTGATGTCAGTTTGAGTGGAGGAAAGTCCACCAACTTGTATGAAGGTTTTGTTCGTTTCCTTTTGGATTCAAGATCAAGGGTCGGGTTTGTTGTTGGTAGGAATGATTGGCAAATGCTACACCTAACCGAAGTTACAAGTGACCTTTATTATACAAAACTTCGGTCGGAAATTTATTCCTACCATGTACTCGGAATGTATTACTTTTCAATGCCTATCTTTCGGAATTGGGAATGGGAAAACGGTTTGGGGATTGGATTTACCTCTGCCGATTGGAACATAAGAGGATATTCGGTGGGTGAGTTACCTCCGGATACCCAATACTTCAATCAAAAAGGAAGGTTACGAGGAAGTGGACTTGCGTATCGAGCAGAGACTGCCATCAATCA
This sequence comes from Leptospira bourretii, assembly GCF_004770145.1. Lineage (NCBI taxonomy): Bacteria > Pseudomonadati > Spirochaetota > Leptospiria > Leptospirales > Leptospiraceae > Leptospira > Leptospira bourretii. Next base: position 22,440 of record NZ_RQFW01000018.1, read on the forward strand.
CAGGTTATACGAAAACACATTTTTTCAAATTGGCCTTGGTTATCACCATGTTGCCATTGATAAGTTTAGCGGAAACTATAATGGAGAAACTTCAAGTTTCTATATACGAGCCGACGGGAAAGTGGGTGTGATTGATGACACTCGAATCTTAGATGCCACTGTGAGCACTGCACAAACTTTTCGAAGGTTAGATATGAATACGGGATCATGGGTTCTTTATTTTTCAGTCTTCCAAAGGTTTTTGGATTGACGATCCATTGTTTAAAGTATCATTTTTAAGAAAATTACATGAAACCTTCTAAAATCATTACCATCGGTATCAAAGAATTGGCTCACCAAAAAGTCATCCTTGCTGCTTGGTATAACTTTCTAAAAGAAAACTTCGATGCCAAAAAAGTTTCTGCAGAAGAATTCACTTTATACCTACAAGCACATGTCATGTATGATTTGGACAAAGACCAAATTGAATTGATGTTGTCGGGTCCTGAACCTCTTTTAGAAGATTTCAAAAAGTCTATTTTTGGATGAATCTCCAAATCTTCGGAACCAAAAAATGCAAAGACACGAAGAAGGCTCAACTCTTCTTCCAAGAACGTCGTGTGAATTTTCAGTTCATCAACCTGCAGGAAAAAGAGATGAGCAAGGGAGAACTTCGTTCCATACTCGGCAGTGTCAGTTTAGATGACTTGGTTGATACAGAATCCAAAGTTTACGAAGACAAAAATCTCAAATACATGTTATACGACAAAGAAGAGGCCTTACTCGAGAACCCTCTTCTTTTCAAAACCCCAATCGTTCGAGATGGGAAACGTGCAACCATTGGATTTGTTCCAGATGTCTGGAAACAGTGGATCTTAGAATCTAAAAAATAAAGTCGAAGTCTTTAGGACTCCAACTTCTTTCTTTTTGAAAAATCCTTTGCAATTTCTGGTAACACTGGCAATGAACTGTGAATTCGATGCATTTCCAATGCAGGTCTTGCGGGAATTCCAAAGTATGCAGTTTTTTCTTTAGAATCTTCTGTAAGTCCTGACAAACCCATTAAAATCGAACCTTTTTTCATTGTTAGGTGTTCTGCTACTGCAGATTGCCCTGCAAGGAAACATCCGTCTTCAATCGTAACAGAACCTGCAAGTACAGTGGCACCCGCAATATAAACGTAATTTCCAACACGGCAATTATGACCGACATGCACATGGTCATCAAACTTTGTAAAATTCCCAATGGTTGTGGATTCAAGAGCGGCTCTGTCTACGGTGCAATGAGCACCCATTTCTACTTCATCACCAATGATGACGTTGCCAATTTGGGGAACTTTGTATCGCACCCCTGCATAGTCATAAAATCCAAATCCATCTGCGCCAATGACAGTATTAGAATGGATCAAATTTCTTTTCCCCAACTTACAATTGTAATATACGACAACGCCAGATTTTAAAACTGTTTCCTCTCCAATTTCCACATCTGATTCCAAAACAACATTGGGATAAATAACGGCGCGATCACCAATGACTACATTTTCTTGGATCACAGCAAAATCCATAATCGTTACATCTTTTCCAAGTTTGGCGGAAGGATGGATACTCGCTTTGGAGGAAATAGAAGCCACATGTTTTGGTTTTTTTTCAAACAAAGAGACAACTTGAATGAATTTTACCTTAGAACCTTCTTCTGGAATAATAATAGCATTAGGAAATTGCGAAGCAAGCGAATCGACTGTTAAAGCCACTTTTACATCCGAAGCTTTTTTGTGTTTGGCTAAGTATTTTTTGGAAGCTACGTAATAAATACTATTTGGATCTACGGGAGTATGGTGCTCCAAATCTTTGATCCCATTGATTTCTAAGTCACCGGAACCAGTGAAATTTGCACCTAATTGTTCAGCTAAATCTTTTAGTTTCATTATACACCTTACACTTGAAAATGAATTGGAAGGGACATATTTCAATCACATTTTTAAAATCTATCATATTGATTATTTTCAAACTTTCCGATGATTAGATTATGCGCCATCTACTTTTAAACAAAGGCCTCCGCTTGCTTTTGTTAACTTACACTGTTCAATATTGTTTATTCATAAAAGATCTAGTCGCGCAGGAAGGATATGTCTTTGAGAATCCTTATAAAAAGACAGAACAGGCTTCTGATGAAAAATCATTTACGATCTACTTTTCGAATCATTCTTCCAAAATTTCAAAATCAGATTTAGTTCGATTACAACCAGTCGCAGATTTTTTAAACCAAAATCGAAACTATTCTGTGTACATTCATGCACATGCAAATGAAGGAAAAACGGCTTCTGAAGATGTTACCATTAGCGAAAAAAGGTCGTTAGAAGTAGAACGTTTCTTTTTGATCCACTTTGTGGAACCAAACCAAATCAGGAGATTGTTTTATGGAAATGCAAAATCACCTAACAAAACAAAAGAACACCAAGCTCTTAACAGACGTGTCGAAATTAAATTACAACCACTTCCTTAACGTGGATCTTTCCAATCTTTGAGGTCATTGATATCATCAATATCATTTAACTCTGCAAGTAAAGTAACAGTATTTTTGTTTTTTTGTATGACTTCAAGTGTAAGCGGAAGAACATTACTTGTGCTCCAAGGAATGGAATCAAAAACATAGGGAAAAAATTCTCTCATCCCCAAAAGATAATATCCTCCGTCCATCGCAGGACCAATTACAAAATCAGTTGTATCCAAACTCAGGTAGGCCTTCTCTAAAATTTCTTTTGTTAAAAAGGGACAATCGGTTCCAATGATCACAACCTTTCCAAAATTTGATCGGAATTCATCTTCAAAGGCAGTTTTCATTTTAAATCCGAGATCTCCTTCTACTTGGACTTTCGTTGAATCGCCAAACTCAAATTTCAAAGGGCTCACAAGATCAAGATGATCCCAATACACAATTTTTTCAACAGAGAGAGTTGAAGTTATATTTTTTGTGATCTCAAGGAGTTCCTTATAAATCTTTAAAGTTTGGTCTTCTCCAATACTCACTGCTAGGCGAGTTTTTACTTTTCCAAGTTCAGGTTGTTTTGCGAAGATAATTAATTTGTTTTTTCCCATATAAACCTAAAATTAAAATTGAAACTAGCCAATGAATGTATACGAATTCATAATACACATACATTCCATATGATAAAAAAGCCAAAAAGATAACGGAAGAGAGAATCTTTTTGGCATTCTTTTTTTCAATCATAAACAAAATCCATAGAATCCAATACCAAGGATGAATGACTGGCGAAAACAAAAGAAACAAAGAATACAAAACTAAAAAAGAATTCCACTTTGTTAGGCGATAAAAATATTGTTCTTTGAATAAATAAAAAAGAATAAATCCCAAAATAGAAAATGAGATGACCCCAGACAAATACTCTCCTTCAAATATGGATAAAATGAAATAGAAAAAAGGTTCTAAAATACCAGCAAATCGAAAGGAATGAAAAAAAAGTCCGATACCGGAACTGCCTTGCAATAACAAATCTGAAAACACTGTCAATTTCCAAATCAAAAGTGAAACAAGCAAAACAAACGCCAAACGAATCCAAAACCTTTTGTCTCCACGAAACCCAAAAACAAAAAGAAATAAGTTTAACTTTAATTGTGTTAGGATAAAAAAAGAAAATAAACGAAACCAATTGGGCCGTAAAATAAATAGAAATAAAAATCCTGTGACGACCAGAACCTCGGGATGCATTTGAGAAACCCCTTCGATGATGACAATCGGATTTCCAAAATAAAACCAATAAGATTGGTTTTCGCTATGCGGGTATAATTTTCGGATAAGAGTCAAATTGATACTTTCGACTGCCACAAAGAGAATCTGAATTCCCACCAAACTGTTTCCAAATATAGAACCTAACAAAGTTCCGAAGGAATAAAAAATTTGTAATAACAAAGGATAAACGGAATAATAATCAGGACTATTCATCTTCAAAAACAAAAAGTCCAACCCAAGATTCGAAGTATTCCCAAGTTCAAGAAATTCTCGAGGAGTATGGTGATAAGGTAAGATACCATTCAAAAATAGTTTTGCATCAAATAAATAACGATAAATATCATCACTCCACACTGCTGGAGAGCCAATCACAACAACTCGCAAAAAAATTCCATACAAAAGAAAAAGATAAAATCGATTCCCAAACAAAAACAGGATGTCTGATAAAAAATAAAAATACAGGGGCAAAACAAAGGCCACCACAAGGATTACACTGAATTCATTTCTATTTCCAAAATGTACCGAAACAAATAAAAGAATCGGATAAATCAAAAACAAAAGAAATTTCAAAAACTGAGAACTAACGGACACGGAAAATTAATAACCGAAAGAAAGTGTATAAAATTTTGATACCCACACGCAAAGACATTAAAATTGTTCCAGAAATTTTGGAAACACCAGCAAAACGTTTTCGATAATTGACTGAAATTTCACGAATATCAAATCCAAGTTGCAACGCCTTTATATGCATTTCAATATTCCATCCCCAAGTTGGATCCTGCATCTGCAATTTGTGAAAGGATGTATATTTGACAATTCGAAGCGGACCCATATCCGTAAATTTACGTCGAAAAAAAAGGAGGATCAAAAAACAAGTGAGAGCATTTCCAAAAATTTGGATTGGGGACAAGGCACCTTTCTCAACATTCCCAATAGTCCTTGAACCAATCACTAAATCAGCTTTTGTTTCGTTTATCACCTGAATCAATTTTTGAATGTCAGAAGGATCATCTGAGCCATCAGCATCACAGAATAAAATATATTCGGGATTCAATTTTGATTGATTGATCCAATCCAAGGCCACCAAACAAGCGTTTCCATATCCAATTTTTGGACAATCCAATACCAACAAACCCATCTCTTTGACAATCTTTGGAGTTTGGTCTTTTGATGCATTGTTGACGACAATGAATTGAGATTTGTTTAAACCAGAACCAAGGATAAGACCATTTAACGCACGAAAGATGCCCTCTTCCTCATCCCTAGCCGGTATAATACAAAGAACTTTATTCACCTTTTCTTAGTATATTCCTTCGGAAAAGTTCTTCTAAAGGAGTGTCTTTTCTTTTTTTTGTTTTCAATTGATAGATTGATTCAATGACAATCGAACTATGAGGATACAAATCTTTCATTTTTTCCACTTTTTCTTTATACGGAGAGGAAAGGTTACCAGAAGAAAGGATCATATAGTCAGAAGTTTTGTCCTTTAAACGAACATGAACCGCTTGGAAAAGAAAAGATTCAATCAGAGGATCCTTTTGTTCCAATTTCCAAACAAAGTTTTTTCCTGATGGAATTCGCGAATCACTAACCTTTTTTGCAGAAGGAGACCAAGACCATTCTTGCCCTATTGTAGTTTCTTCTTTAAAAACAATATTTCCTTTTTTATTTAGACCTATGAGTGTTAGTCGATAAAATCTCTCAGGATCTCCTGTTGTGACATGATGATCTGCACTTGTGTTGGTTAACGTCAATTCAACTGTATTATTTTCTACTTTTATGTTGGAAAGGACAATCCCTGGTTTATAACCCAATCGAATTTGGTCAGCATACAATTCAAAAGTTTTTGGAACTCCTCCTCCAATAAATCCATGTTTGTGCGATCTTCGGATTGGTTTGTGTAGAGACGGTTTTACAAACGACCTACGAACTTCTGGTTGGTGGCAAGAAGAACAAGATTCATTTGATTTAGTAGCGATTAACTCTGTGCCTGTTTGGAAAGAACAAACAAGGGATTCGTTTAAAGTATAAGTTTCATTATGGCAATCGTAACAACGACTTAGCAACTGTTTGCGATCTATTTTTACCGGATGTGGCGGTGACGTTCCGCCTGTTCCACCAATCACATAACTTTCTTTAGTTTCAGAGTCCACACGAACATGGCAGGTAGCACAAGTGACACCTTCGGCTTTCATTTCTGGGTTAAAACTAGGATTTACAATTTCTATTGGTCGGAAATAATCTCCATTTTTTAGTCCAGTGATAATGGTTTCTCTTTGGTTTTGAACAGGAATATGGCAGTTCAAACAAATCCATTTTGGTGAACTTGGTTTTGCTAATTCTGACTGAAATTGTATATCCGAGAGGGCATTGGCATGTGTGGAACGTCTCCACTCTTCATAAATTTCCGTGTGACAATTTCCGCAATTTTTTGCGGTTGGTGCCCCTACTGCCTTTAAATCTGGTAGGTTTTCAATTGGTTTTGCCCAAACTTTTCCAGGGAACACCTGTTCAATGGGAACTTCTCTTTGGTTGAGATAAATCAAAACACTCGCACCTAAAATCAGAAAAAGAAAAAAAGAGATGTAAATGTTTCGTTTCAATTTCCAGTTTCCAAAGGAAGATTTGGGTCGTGAGACCATTCCCACATAGATCCCGCATAGTTATAAGCATTATAACCATAGGTGCGAAGAATTCCAACGACAAAAGCGGATCGAACCCCACCAGTGCAATAAGCAACGACCGGTTTTTCTTTTTGGATTCCCAACCGTTTTAAATAAAGCTCCACCTCGGCCTTCGATTTGATTTGGCCTTTTGCATCGAATAACTCTTGGTAAAATACTGACTTTGCTCCCGGAATATGCCCCCCACGGGACTCGCCATACGGTGTGGCTCCAGAAAATTCTCTCGGCTCGCGAGTATCAAGGATTTGATATTCTTTTGAGGATAATCCTTTCAGAAGTTCCTCTTTTTGGATTGTATAGGATATATTGGAATTTGGTTTAGAAGGTTTAGGAGTCGGGTTTATATTATTTTCTGACTTTAAATTTGTTTTCTTTCGAATTTCCTTTTCATAGGTTTCATATCCACCATCCAACCAATAGGCTTGTGTAAACCCTGCTTCACGTAGACTCCAAACAATACGCCCCTCTTCTCCCCATCCACTCGCACCATCACCTAACACAAGAATGCTGTCGTTAAGTTTGATTCCTAAATCATTGATTTTTTTACGTACCAATTTTAATTCCAACAATTCCCCCTTATGCGGGAAATCAGTTCTTGATAACTCTTCCCATGTAATGACTTTGGAACCGGGAACTTTATTTTTCCAACGTTGTAAGGAGGAACGTGTGTCGAGAATGGTAAATTCTGTGAATGGATACGAGGATTCTTCGGAAAGAAACCAAGGGGTTTCTTTGGATTCTCCTGGCTGGACCTTGGGCTCTGCCGTCAATTGAAGCCAAAAAGCCCAGAACAGAGACAAAGAAAATAGATAAATCCCATAACCACGGAATACTTTCATAAAGATTCCCTCCCGATTTCTAAAATCTTTCTCTTTTAAGACGAATTTTCGTCAATAAAATAAACATTTCATCCAAGAAAGCGAATTTTTCTTGCCCAATTGAACCCTCTCCGTAATTTGGAAGCAAAGGGAGGGCAATATGAAAATTGGATACTATCCGGATGTGGTCAATGAAAATGTCACAAGAATTGTTGCTTCAACTGTTGTATTCCTCGGCGTCATCGCTATCTTATTTCCGAATGCCTATGTTCTTGGACTCCTGTTACTTGGATTTTCTCTGCGATTGAGTTATGGACCAAAGTTTGAACCATTTGCTTTTTTTACTTCTCGGTATTTGGTGCCATGGCTTGGAATCTCTTTTGTAGGAGCGGCAGGACCACCAAAACGATTTGCGCAGTTGATTGGATTTCTCTTTAGTTTGAGTGCAATTGGATTCTTTATTTTGGGTTATTCCTTCGCTTACCAAATCACTCTTGCGACTCTTGTTTTTTTTGCTTCACTCGAATCTTTTTTAGGATGGTGTGCTGGTTGTTTTGTCTTTGGTTTACTGATGAAACTGGGAATCATTCCAGAAGAAATTTGTGAACGATGCAACAACCTAAACTTCAATAAATAAGTTTGTAGTAAAACTTTGGTACAATGGTTTCTTTTTTCCTTTTTTTCTCTTGTTACCATTCTCTTTTTGGGGATGGTAACCTTACCTAAAACTTTTTTTAAAAAACATTCACAATTAATTTTTCTTATAGGATTTGGGTTCAGAATTCTTTGTATTTTTTTTCCACCCATTTGGGAAGACGATTGGTCAAGATACTTATGGGAAGGGAATTTAATTCGTAACGGAGAATCTCCTTACCAAATCACAGCCTCTACTTATTTTCAAAAACAAAACATATCAGAATCCGAAATAGAAATTTTATCACATATCAATCATCCCGATTGGACAACCATCTATAGCCCTTTTGTTTTGTTATTTTTTGCCTTATTTTCAGCTGGTTTTTCGGGAATTTTTCTTAAACTCAGTTATCTCTTTTTTGAGACAGCCTGTATACTTTTTTTTTCCAAAAAGAAATTCAACAAACATCTTCTACTCTATTGGAGTTTTCCGATTCTTATCAAAGAAGTATATGTAAACTTGCATTTTGAAATTTTAGTTTTATCTTTTGCTTTTGTTTTTTTTCGATTAGTAAAAGATAAAAAAAGAATTCTCGCAAGTTTTCTATTGGGCCTTGGAGTTCATGTTAAAATATTTTCGTTACTTTATTCGTTTTATTTAATTGCTACAATAAAAATCCAAAATTGGAAAAACCAAATTGTAGATTGGATTTTAAATACTCTTTCTTTTTTTCTCGGATTTTCTATTTTCTTTTTTATCTATTACATACTTTTCCCAAACACAATTGATTTTGGAACTACCAACTTACTTAAATTTGGTGCAAATTTCAAATTCAATCAGTTTTATGAACCATTCTGGAGATTATTCGGAGTAGCAGACCTTAAAGTTTTTCCTTTTTTGATCCATTTGATCATGATGACTGCATACGTATTTCTCTCGTTAGAGAAACAAAATCGAATCCAAAAGTTTAAAAGATTTTTCATTCAATACAATTTGTATTTTGTATATAGTTTTCTATTTTTATCCCTACTTCCCGTATCCAATCCTTGGTATTTTTTGGTTCTTCTCCCGATCATTTTAATATCTCCCTTTCCATCCCCCCTCCCATGGATTTTGGTTTTGGTCCCACAACTATCCTACCTTACAAAAGTGCGATTGGGGCAAGAATTCACTTATTTCTATGAAATCCCAGACTCAATCCTCCTTACCGAAGCCCTAATTTCAGTTTTCTGTCTCTTGTGGTATTTCAAACAAATATTCATTTTACTTTACAAACTATCCAATATATCAAACATAGCTCCAAAGGGAAATATTGGGTATGGAAACAGAAATTGATAGTTTTTCGGCCACAACAGAAAACGAAAGAAATGTAGACGAAGTTTTGACGGTTGTTCTTGGAGAAACCTTAAAACGGCGAAGGCTTGAGTTAGGGTTATCAATGGAAAAACTCTCCCAGCTATCAACCGTAAGCCGGGGTATGCTCGGACTCATTGAGTCGGGCAAAACCACTCCAAGCATTGGAATTTTATGGAAATTATCCAAATCACTCAGGATTCCCATTGGAGAAATGATTCCCGATTTATTTGCACAATCTCCTCGGTTTATTGGAGCAAACGAAGGAAGACGTTGGATTTCCCCCAAAAATACAGCAGAATCTCGCGTTTTTTACCAGGAAGAAAGGGACCGTTTGAGCATTGTTGAATGGAAACTGGCAACTGGGAAACTCACTCAATTCGGACATTTGCCAACGGCATTTGATATCAAAATCTACCAAGTGAGCGGACAATCCAAAATTAAACTAAAAACAAAAGAGTTATTTTTAGAAACATCTGACAGTGCTTTTTTCCCAATTTCAGAATTGGAATCGATTGAAAATGACTCCCCAGAAGAATCCAAATTCCTTTGGATCGCCTCAAAAAAGGTAAGGTAAGAAAAATATAGGAACTTATGGACCTTCTTTCTCTTCCCAAACAGGGGGTCCAAAAGAATGTACAACCCGAGAATATTTTATACGTTATATAGGAATTTATATTCAATATATAAGATAATCAGTTTTTGATTTCCTCCCCCTTTTTCAGACTGACCTTACCTTGTTTTTGTCTCTGGTGCAACCCCTACAGAGAAAAAACGGGAATTCAATCTAAGGATTTACAAATGAAAACCAATTTAGTTTCCAAACTGATTGCTCTTATTACCGCGGGGTTCATCGGAGCCTGCGGTGGAGCCAATAAGAATAACGACACCCAAAGTTTACTCCTAGCAGCCCTTGCCCTTTCTTCAGGAATCAAGGTCAACAGCGCAGCAGAGTTAGCCAAAGAATCTAACGATGATTACAATCTCAACGAGTATGGCCTTATCACTCCATCAACTTTAGGCAAATGGGTGAACAATTGGGCAGGAACAAAACCTGCTGGTATCAATGGTAAATTGGTTATCCTACAAAATGGTGCCAGTGCCACAGTCGGAAAAGAATACATCGCCGGAAATGGAAACGATGTTGTTGTCTATAGTTTTACATTTGCTGATGGGGCAAGTGCTCTTGATGGCGGTGATGGATTTAGTCAAAAAAGAAATAGTGGACTTAGTGATACAGTTTCCATCATTGCAAACGGAACAAAAGTTGATTCGATTTTAAATCGTTATGGAATTGATCCAATCAATGACTTAGTAGTTTTTGTTTCTTCTGCCAATGCCAATAGCCACGTCCAAGGAACACTCAGAGGATTTTATACTTTCCGTTATTGGGGATTTGATGCAAAAAACTTAGCATTCCTCAATGGAACACTCCCTCGACTTGCAGTCACTGATGGAAATTTTGTTCCTTTCAGCTCAACTACAAATACACCTCCGGGTTTCACAAATCGTTATTCTGTTCGTTCACTCAGAGTAGACAATACAATTCTTATGTTGCCTTTGGAAGATGTCATTAAAGCGGTAAAATCACCGAACAACGTTACTGTAACTGGTCTTACCTCTAGTGTATTTGTTTCTGATGCACGTTCTTCTTCGGGAACAAGCAATGAGTACAATGGTGTGATCAAAAGTACAACTTCTGAAGTAGCTGGAAAATATGTTGGTTTTGAAGGAAGAATCAAAGGAGCAAAAGAAGTAAAGTGGACTGATTTACTCGATACGGAATTCCGATTCAAATCCAAAGCAGATTTAAAAGCATACTATGATGGGAAAGGATACCAAGCGGGACAAACTGCTATCCAACTTTGCAGAACAAATAACAGATCACAGGTGACTGGATTTTCTTACATCGCTATCCTTGGATATCCTTCTACATACTATGATGGAAGTTGGATTGAATGGGGAAGTTTGACTGGTGGAGGACCTGCACCAAAATTACCTTCGGATTCTCCGTTCAGAACAGATATACCAGAATTATCAGAGGTGATTACCTACAACGTAGCTGGAGATGTTGATCCAAGTCTTCCAACTAATTTAAATACTTTCGCAACAACTTCAAGAAAGATTGTGGAAGAAGACAAAGCATACAAACGCTAAAACTTTTAAAAAAAGGTTAGAGGGATGTTCCAACATCCCTCTAAAAAATAAATAAATCGATACAACAGGGAAAGTTATATGAAGAACTTATTAAAAATTATATTAATTCACTTAACGATCATTACAGCATTAAGTGCATCCGGTGGAATTGGTGGTGGTGGGATTGCAAACATTCCACAAGGCCAAGATAGAGAAAAATACCATCTTGGAAAAGCAGTCTATAACCAAGACATTACCTTAGAAAAACAAACAAATGTTAAGTTAGTTGAACAAGAAGAACGTTTAGAATACTTACAAGGTAGTCTACCAAATACTGAAAAAAGACGAGTGAATCTTCCTGACTTTGCAGGAAAACTTACGGAAGAACAACTCCAGGCCCTCGAATATTTCATCCAAATTCGGTTCAATGTGAAATTTCCAGACAAAAAGAAGGAATAAAATATGAAAGTCTACTTCAACTATATCAAATCATTTTTATTTTTTACTTTTTTTGTTAGCTCAAGTATATATTCACAACAAGCTTGGGCTCCCTATGAAAGACAACTTTGGATACGTCCTGTATTTATTCATTCCGAATACGACAGCGCTTTTTTAGCCGGGCAAAAAGCAAAGTATGACGATAACGTTCGTTTAGCGGTAGCAAACTTAGCTTTAGAATACGGGATTACTGATCGGTTAACGGCAGATTTAACATTAGGTTTTGGAAAACTAGGAAGACATAGAGTATTTAACAGATATTTAGGGTTACAACAAACCCCGGATGTTCCAGATAAATATGGCTTTATGGATACAAGATTTGGACTCCGTTATAAAATCCTGGACGAGTTCGATTCTAAATACCGATGGATGCCCACAATTTCTCTTCGTTTCGGAGGAATCAAACGGGGAGATTATGACCGTAACCCGCAATCACTTGGAGATGGCGCAAGTGGTGGAGAAGTAAATCTCTATTTAGCAAAAGATTTTGGAGTCTGGGGACTTGGTTCTTTAGGTGAATTTTCCTATCGTAAACGTGAAAATCCAGTTCCAGATGATATTCTTTACTACTCTGCGATTTATAAACGATTTTTCGAATCGCTTTTTTTAACGGTAGGACTTCGTGGACAAGTTGGACAAGGTGGGTATGCATATGCCGATCCAAGACAACAGCCTCCATTGAATATGGTTCGTTATCCGCAACCTTCTATCTACGGAATCAATCCATATGATCTTTACGTACAAAATGAACGGCCCGCATGGGGAAGAAAAGAAGATTTCCATAATGCTGAAGTTGGTTTGAGTTATTCAGACAGTTTTGGAAATTTTTATACTCTATTTTATTCGGAAACCATTGCTGGCTACAACACAGCTAGACTTAAAACTGTTGGTTTTGCTGCGACACTACCATACAATCTCTGAGGTTATCAATGAAACTTAAATACTTAACTATATTCACTGTTTTATTCATCCATATACTTGGTTGTAAAGGTTTGCCAGAATATCTGTTTTTACCACAGAGTATGAAGCTAGACTTAACTCCTTTTTTATTTCGTGTTTATTCACCTGGAGAACTGGCAACATTATCCAATTCTGATTATAATGCAAATGAAAGTGGACTCATTACATCATCCAAGTTCTCTCGTTTTTTATCTAATTGGAGTAACAATCGACCTGTTGGAGTTTCTGGAAATTTGGTTGTTTTTCAGATCCAAACATCAGGTGTCACAAGTGGGCGCTATGTTTTCTTCGATGGAAAACAAAGTTTTGCTTATCCAATTGCAAATTTACCTGATTTACTGACAGACACAAGAGATGACGGAGTTTTATCAATTGATGGAGTTGTTCCTAAAGGAAAAAAAATATCTGATTTTTTTGCCATTTATGGGATTGATCCTGCTATTGATTACGTTGTATTTGCACAAGATACATCTTCACTAACCAATTTATCTTCTGCAACTTTTGCTTATTATTCCTTACTGTATTGGGGGTTCCCCAAAGAAAGGTTAGCCATTCTAAATGGTTCCATTGCAGATTTAACCGTAGCAGGTAGTATATTTACAACTCCATCCTATACGTATGCTAATAGCAATCGAGCTGGGAGTATCAAAACTCTTTACCGGGACCATACTGTTTTGCAACTCACAATTGGAGATTTAATTCATGCAGTGAAAAATGGGAACACAAATCTGGAAGAGGTAGATCCAATTCCAGCAGAAGGTTTTTTTCTGATTGATGGCAGACCAAATGCTTCTTATACGGGAACTACCAACTCAACTGCAGCTGGATCTAAGTATGCAAACTGTACTGCTAAAACAAATTCAACCTTTGTTACGAATACTTGTGTGGTTACTTATGAAGGACGAGTTAAGTCTGCTACAAATTTGATCCCTACAGATTTGTATGACGGAACAACCTTCCAATTCAAATCCTTTGCCCAACTCCAAACGTATCTAAACAATACAGGATACCCAACGAACAAACAAATTTATGTTTATGGGGAGGACGCAAACAAAGGATCCCTAGCTTGGTTTGTATTACACCAAATTCTTGGCAACCCAACAAGGTTATATGAAGGAGGATGGAAACAATTTGGCGCACTGGGACTTCGAACACCGCCTTCTGGTACAAGCCCAAGTGCCATCACACAACCGGCTTCTTATTGGAGGACAGACATTGTTACACTTTCGGAAAGTAATACGACAAATGCAGACAACAATGTTCCCAATTACCAACTGGATATATCAAGACAATATTCAAAAACAGCAAACAAACTGAGAACAGAAGACAAAGCATTTTTACGAGGAACTTCTACTGGTGGATCGTCTGGTGGAAGTGGCGGTGCACCTTCCGGCGGCGGTGGAAATGCTTGCGGAGGATAATCCTTATCGTATTGTTTACGAATAGGTATGCGATATCTGAACTTCCAACTTACGAACATTCTCCTTTTGGTCCCAATGTTCGTAAGTTGCTCTGACTCAAATTTTTTGGAGTCTCACTGGAACCATCCCATACAAATACAAGGGAAACCTCCTTCGCATTTTTCTCCATTAGAAAAGAATATGGACCCAAATGCTTGTGGTACTTGCCATACGGAACAATTCCGAAATTGGCAAAATAGTTTTCATGCAAAATCCATTGGCAAAGGTTTTTTATGGCAGAAAGAAATTCTAAAATCTGAAGAATTCAAATCTTGTTTCCACTGCCACTCACCTCTTCCTGAAACTAAATCAGAACTTTCGACTGAATTTTTAACTCCTGAAATCCTCAGTTCAAAAACCCATAACTTTCCAAATGGAATCAAAAACCCATCGATTCTATGTGCCTCTTGCCACATCAGAAACCAAATTCGATTTGGACCACCGCCAAAAACAAGCTTAGAGACAAACAAGGATATTCCGAAAGAAAAACTTCCACATAACGGTTATATTGTGAAAGAAGATTTTGAATCATCAAAGTTTTGTAAATCTTGTCATGAAAGTAAAGAGGAAGGAGTGAAACTTAACGGGAAAAAACTGATGGAAGTGTATTCCGAATGGGAAAAAAGCCCTTTTGCAAAACAAGGAGTACAATGCCAAAACTGTCATATGCCAAACAGGGAACACTCCTGGAAAGGGATTCATGATAAAACCTTTGTTCAAAACTCTATTTTGCCAAGATGGGAAATCATCGAACATGATGGATTTTATTCAGTAAAAGCCGAAATCAAATCCATTGGTGTTGGCCATATGTTTCCTACTTATGTAGTTCCTAAGATCTATTTACGTTTTTATGCAATCACAAATGAAAAAAAAAGAATCCTTTTGGATGAATCGATTGTGGGTAGATATGTGAATACCGATTTGAATGAAGAATACTTTGATACAAGGATCAAACCAAATGGAACTCTAATGGTTCAATTTGATTACAAACCTAAAAATAAAATCCAAGAATTTCTTTGGGAAATTGAAGTAAATCCAGATGAACATTATGTTCGGAGTTTTGAAGAGCAGTTAGTTACAAAAGCTGACATCATCTCCAAACAAGCTATACAAATGTTGCAAGAGTCCTTATCAGAAAAAAAGAACTCCCGTTATCTATTATTTACTTTGAATTGGCGAGTGCCTGCTTCACTTCCGCAATAATATCGTCAATATGTTCCAAACCAACAGACACACGAATGAGTCCTGGTAAAATTCCTACAGCAAGTCTTTCTGCTTCCGATAGTTTAGAATGAGTCGTTGAAGTCGGATGGGTCACAGTGGTTCTTGTATCTCCCAAATTAGCAGTGAGAGAAAACCATTTCAAAGCATCCAAAAATTTTCTAGCTCTATCCACTCCACCTTTGATTACAAAGGAAACAATTCCCCCACCCGATTTCATTTGTTTTTTTGCAATCGCATAACCAGGATCATTCGGCAAAAAAGGATACCTAACTAATTCAACATCGGCTGATTGTTCTAAAAATTCAGCCAACTTCATTGCATTTTCAGAATGTCTATCCATACGCACCGCAAGTGTTTCTAAACTTTTCGAAATGATCCATGCATTCATCGGAGATAAAGATGGTCCAGTATTACGAGCCATATAACGAATCGGTTGGATGTATTCTTTTTTGCCTAAAATAATACCTGCGATCACCCGGCCTTGCCCATCCAAATATTTAGTAGCAGAGTGAATTACAATATCTGCTCCAAAATCAGCAGGCCTTTGGATATAAGGAGAACAAAAACAATTATCAACAATGAGAATTGCTTTTTTCTTTTTACATAATGCTGCTACCCATGCCAAATCTACAATATCAAGCCCTGGATTGGAAGGTGTTTCAATATAAACGATTTTAGTATTTTCTTGGAAAGCTGCTTCCCATAACTCTGGTTTGTTGATATCAACGTAAGTTGTCGTCACTCCGAATCGTGGCAATATGTTCGCAAAAATCTGATGGGTGGATCCAAAAATAGCGCGAGCCGATACAATATGATCCCCCGACTTAACGAGACCAAACACAGAAGTAAAAACAGCAGACATTCCCGAAGCAGTAGCGATTCCGTCCTCTGTGTGCTCTAAAGAACATAATTTATCAATTAACTCAGTTGTATTCGGATTGGAAAATCTTGTGTATTGATTGCCGGTCACTTCTTCTGCAAACAGCGCCCTTGCATGTTCTGCATCATCAAAAACAAAACTAGAAGTTAAAAATAGCGGGGTGGAATGTTCTTTTTCCCCGGTTCGTTTGGTTTGGATGCGAATGGCGTCAGTTTCAAAGTGTTCAAACATACTTCTACCAAGTTTGGCGATGAACGCTCGAAAACATCATTTTTTTTAGAAAATATCTGCTATAAAATCGGAAATAAACTAATATAGCAGAATTTTTAAGAAATTTCTGCAATTTTACCATCGATCATATGGACACGACGGTTAGCAAGGCCTGCATAATCAGGATCGTGAGTGACAAATAGAATGGTGGTTCCATCCACTTTGTTGATCCGTTTGAATATCTCCATCACCTTATCTCCATTAGCTGTATCTAAATTTCCCGTTGGTTCATCAGCAAAAAGAAACTTTGGTTTTTGAACAAGAGCACGTGCGATTGCCACCCTTTGGCCTTCTCCACCAGACATTTGGCTTGGAAATTTATCCTTACAGTGTAATACGGAAAAACTTTCCATTAAATGCAAAGCATACTCTTCGATCATTTTATGTGATCCAGTTTTTCTCGCAGGCATCGTTATGTTTTCAAGGCCGGTGAGTTCAGGGAGTAAGTAGTGAAATTGAAAGACAAATCCTATCGATAAATTTCTTAAAGTGTGAATATCTTTACTTCCCATACCCACAAGGGAACTTCCATTCAATTTTACATCGCCACTTGTTGGATTGTCTAAGCCACTCACGATATAAAGTAAGGTTGATTTTCCCGATCCAGATTTTCCAGTCAGAGCCACAAAATCTCCAACTGCAATCTCAAGTGATACATCTTTTAAAACATCTTGAGGTGGTTCTCCGAAAGATTTAAAAATATGTGTGGCTTCGATTCCTAACATTTAAGTAGCTCCTCGAATGATATCTACTGGAGAAAGACGACTTGCCATACGAGCAGGAATATAACTCGCAATCGACGCACTAAGAACTGCGATTGAGAAACCCTTTATATAAATCATCCAGTCCCAAGAAATCATCATTGTTTTCATCAGAGCCTTTGAATTGTGTTTTGGATCTCCAATGGGAATTCCATCAATATAATAACATCCTAAAATTCCTACAAAAATTCCTATGATGGCCCCAAGTGTTCCTAAAAACAATCCTTGGAAAATAAAAAGTTGAATTGTATCTTTTTCATCAAACCCAATGGAGCGAAGGATGGCCACTTCCTTTTTCTTTTGATTTACAACCATATTTAGAATATTATAAATTCCAAATGCCACAACGAGGATAATGGTAAATGTTGTTGAGTTCCGGACTATATCCTGTGTTCTAAAAACTTGAAGAATACTTGCGTTAACTTCATCCCAACTTTCCACTTTATCTTTGCTAAAGTAACGAAAGTCTTCGGCAATTGCAGCGGCTGATCGAATGTCTTTAATTTTTACAATGATCTGCGAGACCTCACCACTGGATTTGGTAATACTTTGGACAGAGGATAAAGAAGAATATACCGTGACATCATCTACCAATCGGTTCCCGGTACTCAATACTCCAACAACTTTCACTGGGATCAAATCAGTTCCAGGAATATAAACAGAGATAGTATCTCCAATTTTTGCACCCAGTTTATTTAGAACTCCTTCACCCATTATGGCAAGGGAAGTCCCTCTTGATAAATCCGCAAGTTTTCCCTCAACAATGTAATCACTCAAATTGGTGACTTTGGGTTGGATACTCGGATCAACTCCAACAAAACGAGCCGGTGCGGTAGCTTTCCCATTCACAAAAATAACTTCTTTTGTTAACTGCGGTGCAAAGGAAACAACCCTGTGGTCATTCGAAAGTTTGTCCATCCACCCAAGAACATTAGTTAAACGAGAGTTATCGGTCCGCCCCGATGGAGGAGATAACCAACGAACCATTTTGTTTTGAAAAAAAACATCTTCAAACGTTCTCTCTGTAATGAGTTCGTCTTTCGGAGAAATTTTAATTTGACCATCCGAATTCACCAATTGGTCAGTAATGACGGCCTGGAACCCTAACATAATTCCAGAGAATACAATATAACCGGCAGTACCCAAAACAATCCCAATCAATGTTAAAATTGATTGTTGGGGTCTCGAAAGAATTTGTCGAATAGCAAGAAACAACATATTAGTTCTTAACCAATACTTCGTCGCCTTCTTTTAAATCCCCTTGGATGAGTTCTCCAAACTCAGAATTGATTGCCCCAATTCGAATTTCTATCTTATCACGTTTCCCATCTCGAAAACGAGTTAATTTCCCTCGATCCACGGCAACTAACGGAACTAGTACGACATTTTCTTTTGAAGAAACCTCTATGGCAACATCGGTTGTCATATCTGGTAAAATCCCTTGCGGGAGTTCATGAGGTTCAATGCGTACTAAAAACTGGCCATTGGATGGATAAATTCTTTCCACTTTTCCTTTATAAACGTTTCCACGAATGGATTCAAAACTAAGTTGGACTGCCTGGTCTGGTTTGACCCTTAAAGCCGACTCTTGGTCCAATGATACAGAGATATATACTTCTTTTAAATTCTGGATTTCTAAAAGAGGAAGTCCAGGCATTGCTGTTTCATTTTTCGCAACATTTAACTTTGTTAAGGTGCCTGTAAATGGAGATCGAAAGGTGATTCCTGAATCGTTGGTTAGAAGGGCTTGCCCTTTTGTGACCATTTGACCTTCTTCCACAAAAATTTCTCGAACGGAAGCAGCAATTCCAAACTTTAAACTAAAACTATCCACAGGTTTCACAGTTCCCAAAGCATAAACGGCTTCTACCAAAGATCCTCTTTCGATTTTCAATCGATTGGATTGGGAATTTCTAAAGAAAAGGTAAATTGTAACGATTAGAACCATTACAACGATAAAACCAATGATAGATAACTTTTTACGGTCCATGATGACCTAATAGTCAATGATCGAAAGTTTTTGAAAATTCTTTTTCTATAAAAAACTAAAGGGACAAACCGAAAACGAACTCACCTTCTTTGTCTTTGGCGGGTTTGTATTCCAAACACCTAACATCAACGAATTGGCCTTTTTGTAAAGTATGAAAGATACTGGAATTTTCCAATCGACCTTTCAGATAATTATCAGTCACTAACCTGCCATCACTTTCGAGAATGGCTTCATAGGTTTTTCCTAAAACCGATTCAGCATATTTAGTATGGAGTGTGGAGCTAAGTGACATCAAATCTAGCACTCTGCGTTTTTTCTCATCACCAGGGATTGGATCACCAAACGTTTCGGCCGTAGTTCCTTTACGAACTGAATAAGGAAATACATGTAACTTTGCAAATCCAAGTTCGACCAACAAATCCTTTGTTTCTTGAAACTCTAATTCGGTTTCCGATGGAAATCCAACAATTACATCTGTTCCTAAAAACAAGTTTGGGAGTTTTTCTTTGGCAAGTTCGATCCTGGTGCGAAATGCATCAGGATGATAAGTCCTTCGCATATCCTTCAAAACCTTTCGACTCCCACTCTGGATGGGAACATGCAAAAATTTACAAAAGCGTGGGTGTTTCATTAAATCTAATAAACCGGAACCCACATCCGGTGGTTCAATCGAAGAAAGGCGAATTCTAGAATATTCTAAAATCTTTAGAATATCTTCCAAAAGATTGAGAAATCCTTTTTCTCCATTTTCCAACCGGTACCAACCCAAATTAACACCGGTTAATTGGATCTCCCCAACCCCATTGTCTTGAAGATATCGGACCTGATCTAAAACATCATTATAATTTCGACTAACACCAAGTCCACGGGCCGCAGGTATTTTACAATAAGAACATTTCCGATTGCATCCATCTTGGATTTTTAGATAAGAACGAGTATGGCCTTCTGGTAGAACATCGGAATAAGCAAATCGATCGAGTGTTTTCTCTGGATAACTATCCTTACCTTCAAAGTCTTCTAAGATTTTGTAAGGAAGAGCACTTTTTTCGGAATTCCCAAAAACACCGAATACTCCGGGGATATTTTGTAAAATTTCTTTATCAGTCTCCGCATAACAACCAGTCACATAAACCTTGGCACCAGGATTTGTGCGGATGGCATTGCGGATGATATTTCGATTTTTTACATCAGCTTTATTTGTCACAGTACATGTATTCACAACAATGTACTGTGCCTCTTCCTGGGCTTCCGCCAGAGAAAAACCTTTGTCTTTTAATACAGAGTACATACCATCGGTTTCAAAAAAATTCAACCGACAGCCAAGAGTATGAAACTTAATTTTCACAAGTCGTTCAGTGCTACAATCCGTTTAGAGTTTTCTTTGATTGTATTACTTTCGCCATTTAAATCAGAAGCTTTTCGGATACAATCCTTTGCTTCCGCCAAATAGGTGTTCGCCTGGGATTTTTTTCCCAATTTTTTATTAGTTTTAAATAATGACTCTTGAACGAGAGCCAAGTTATTCCAAATTTCAGCTGAATTTTGGTTTAAAGATGATGCCCATCGCAGACTAACATCTGCTTTGTCATAATTTTTTAGATTATAATAAATTTTCCCTTCCAGCTCTAACATTCGAAAATCATTTGGGCTTCCTGCCTTTGCTTTTTCGATTTGAGAAAGAGCTGTTTTGGAAGCACCTTTTTCGGAAAGTGCTAACGCATAAAAGTATCTAACTTCAGGGTTTTGTGGGTATAAAGGAATAGTTTTTTCAGCCAGTTCAATTGCTGGTTTCCATTTTTTATGGCGCGTTAGAATCGCAAGACTTGCTTGCAATAGGTCTTCATCATCGGGTTTACGTTTTCTTGCTTCCAAGATATTTTTATAAGAATTTTCGAAGTCGTTCAATTTATCATAGTTAAATGCAAGTAAGGCATAAAACTCATAAGAAGACTTTCCATCAGTCAAAAGGCTTTTGACTAGTTCAATTGACTTGTTATAATTTTTAACCTTATATTCATCCACAGCTTGGAAATAAGCGGAACCAACTTGTTCTTTTTCTTGAGAGTGAAGGGATGTTACGAGAAGACAGGTAACGGCAAAAGTATAAATCAAATGTTTCATAAAAGGTCCGATGGAACTGTAATGGAGTTCAAATTGACCGAATCAATCCTGGAATGGTAAGGTTCGATGGGGTCCAGGTATAGGAAAACGCTTCCCCCCTTGGAAAGCAAGTAATGTTCGATATGTTCTTCGGTGATGATTTCGGTATCTGCGGTGTAAAGAATTGGGTTTTCTCCCGGCCCCATATGGACGTGGAATTCCTGGTGGGAGAGAAAATCTGAAAGGTTGAGATACCCGGACCCAAAATAGAGTCCCGACTGGAAGTAGTATTTATAATAGACTTTCACTTCAGGGAGGATGAGATTCGGGCGAATGAATCCCAATTCAATTCGTTCAATTGTGCCAACAGTACGGATTTTTCGGAGTTGGAACCAAATTTTGCGGATAAAAAAATAAGAAAACAGAAAGACGAGGGGAATGAGGATAGCCATTTCCGTTCGCCTTTCCGAAAGGCTCTCTAAACGAGAGCCAAATCTTTTTCCTCTGTGTTTGGAGAAGAACCATCGTCTTTTTTCGGAATTTCTTTGTAATCAGACCAAGGAGTTTCCGAATACACTAGTTTTCCTTCTGCAAAATCAACGAAGATCTTTGTTGGGTTGTCATAAACACCTTTCAAAGATTGTACTGCCATATAATCTTCCAATTCTCTTTGGAACACACGCCTAAGTGGTCGTGCCCCATAGTTTTGGTCGTATCCAATGGTTGCAAAATGTTCTTTTGCCAATTGAGAAAGGTCAACAAGAACTTTTTTCTCAGTCAAACGTTTGTTAAAGTCTTTTAACATGATATCCACAATGTTTACGATCTCTTCTTTTTTGAGAGGAGAAAAGTAAACCACCTCATCCACACGGTTGAGGAATTCTGGATTAAAATGTTTTTTCAACTGTTCACGAGCTTGTTCTGCTTTGTAAGTTTCTCTTTCTTCTGCGAAGTCTTCAAAACCCAATCTTCCACCTTTCGAAATTTCTTTCGCAGCGATGTTCGATGTCATGATAATGATGGTATCGCGGAAATTTACCTTACGACCTTTCGTATCAGTTAAGTTTCCCTCTTCCATGATTTGGAGTAGGATGTTAAAAAGATCATGGTGTGCCTTTTCGATTTCATCAAGAAGCACCAAACTATATGGTTTTCTTCTGACAAACTCAGTGAGTTGGCCACCATCATCATAACCTACGTAACCTGGAGGAGCTCCAATCAAACGGGATACTGCGTGAGGTTCCATATATTCCGACATATCAATGCGGAGCATATTATCCTCCGATCCAAACAACTGTTCTGCGAGCGCCTTAGCAAGTTCTGTTTTTCCCACACCCGTTGGGCCAAGGAAAATAAACGATCCAGTAGGACGTTTTTCGCTTTTAAGACCGGTACGAGAACGTCTGACGGCACGAGCCACTTTTTCGATGGCATCAGTTTGGCCAACAATACGACCTTTGATGTCTTCTTCCAAATTGAGAAGTTTGGTATTTTCGGACTGTTCCATTTTTTTCAATGGAATTCCTGTCCAAAGGCTCACAACAGAAAGTATGTCCTCTTCTTCGATGGAAACGGCATAACCTTCCATTCGTTCTTGCCATTGTTTGGTTTTTTCTTCCAACTGGCCTTTTTTACGATTCACTTCATCGCGAACAGCTGCAGCTTTTTCATACTCTTGGCTACGAACCAAATCTTCTTTTTTAACAGAAAGACCTTTGATTTCTTCTTCGATCTCTTTGATTTCATTTGGACGTTGGCAATTCGCAAGGCGTGCTTTTGCTCCTGCTTCATCAATGATATCAATGGCTTTGTCTGGTAAAAAACGATCGTTGATATAACGGTGAGATAACTTCACAGCTTGTTCGATCGCTTTTTCCGAATAACGGACCTTATGGTGAGCCTCGTATGCTTTTTTCAAACCGTCTAGGATAAGAACCGCATCATCCACGGAAGGTTCTAAAACCTTCACCATTTGGAATCTTCTTTCCAAAGCAGAATCTTTTTCGATGTATTTACGGTATTCGTTATTGGTGGTGGCACCAATACATTGTAATTCCCCACGTGCAAGAGCTGGTTTTAAGATGTTTGCTGCATCCACAGCACCTTCTGCGGCACCCGCTCCAATCAGAGTGTGTAACTCATCAATAAAGATAATGATGTTTTGAGAAGTAACGATTTCTTTCATGATTTTTTTCAATCGTTCTTCAAACTCACCGCGGTATTTCGTTCCAGCAATGAGACTTGCCAAATCAAGAGATAACACTCGTTTATCGAAAAGTAAATCTGGAACTAATTTTTCGATTACGGCTTGTGCAAGACCTTCAACAATCGCCGTTTTTCCCACACCCGATTCTCCTACAAGAACTGGGTTGTTTTTCGTTTTACGAGAAAGGATTTGAATGACTCGTTCGATTTCTTTGGAACGACCAATCACTGGATCCAATTTTTTCTCACGTGCGAGTTGGGTTAAGTCTCTTGCAAATTCATCCAAAATCGGAGTTTTACTCTTCTCTTGTCTTGGGGCCGCTTGTTGTTGTGTTTGGCCTTGGGTTGCACCTTGTGTTCCCGTAGCTCCACCCACAGCACCAGAAGGTGGAGCTCCGAGAAGTCGTAAAATTTCAGATTTAATGACGTTATAATTTACGCTAAAAGATGATAACGATCCGCCCGCGATATTATTATTATCACGTAATAATGCCAATAGAATGTGTTCAGTTCCTACATAGTTATGTTTGAGGCGTTTTGCTTCCTCTTTAGAAACTTCGATCATTTTTTGGTATTTGTCTTGTCCTTGGCTTACATCCAAAAGCAAGGCACCCGAACCCTCACGAGTTCTTTTTTCGACTTCTTTACGAAGTTCGTTTAAATTGATATTTAGATTCGTTAGAATCTTGATCGCGACAGAGTCCTCCTCCCGGAGAAGCCCAAGTAGAATGTGCTCAGGACCGATAAAATCGGAACCCAAACGTTTTGCCTCATCTTGGGCGATTTCGTTGATGACTCTTTTTGCTCTTTTTGTGAATTCCAACATGCCGCACCCTGCCTTTGTTAATTAGACGAACGTTCTTTGTTCCCATCACGACCGTACCGGTTTAATACGAGCCTAGTAAACCAAGAATTTTGTAAAACTGACGTTTTTGAACCACTGAGGCGTTCTTCCACGAAATTTTTACGACTAGGACTCGGTCTTTTCCGATGTTCCTAAATCTATGATCGGTGGAAGGAGCAAATTCTATACCAAATTCAGACAATGTTTGTAAATTTGAAAAAAACCCAATCGCAAGGTCGGGATCCACTCCGAGTAGGACAGAATCTCGCCTTCCCATTCCCAAATTGGTGGGGCAGGAAGAAACAAATCCCCATTCCGGTAAATGGGCCCAGTGGGATTTTTGGAATAAAAAACGAAAAATGGAAATTTTCTTTTTTTCTCTAAGGGGGAAGGGAAGCGAATTTTTCGGTGGGAAAACCCAGATGGATTCCCAGCGGATATGGTCTTCCGATCCCAAATAAAAACCCATTGTAGATTCCGGTTCCGCACTCCTTGGAGGATTCGAAAAAAAACCATCCGGATACAAATAAACATCCATTTTATTTTCAACTAACAGCCGTTTAGACTTATCTTCAAAAGTTTCATAAAAAGGAAAAAGATTTGATTTTAAATTTCTTGTGATGCGAGTTCGAAAAGACAATAAAGAGAGATGGTTTGTATTTTCTTTTACAAAATTTTCCAAATCTTCCCTTAAGTTTTTGGGGATGATTTTGTTTTTTTTTGGTTTTGGAAATTCAAAATTGGAAACACAATGAATACACCCAAACTTGCCGCTTTTACGAAACTGGATTTCTGTGGTTCCGCAAAAACGACAAAAGCGCATTTTAGATAACTGGCGTTAGCTGCCCTGATACAATTCGATTTCGTTTGTGAGCCATAGAGGCAAGTTCCAAGTCGTGAGTCACAAGAATCAAAGAGAACTTAAATTCATTCTGCAGTTCTTTGATTAAATCCATCAAATGGCGAGAGTTATCCCGGTCCAAGTTTCCTGTTGGTTCATCTGCCAAAATGAGTTGCCTTCTTCCCACAAGGGCTCTTGCCACACCGACCCTAGCACTTTCTCCACCGGAGAGTTGGGATGGGAAACTATCTGTCCTTTCGCCAAGACCTACCTTTTTTAAAATTTCAGTGGCCTGTTGTTTTGCCAAACCTGGATTCATTTTTGCAATGAGAAGTGGCATCATTACATTTTCTAGAGCGGTAAAATCAGGTAACAGAAGATGTTGTTGGAAAATAAAAGAAATTTTTTCGGCACGAAAACTTTCTCTTTGTTTTTCGTTTAGATTCTTTAGACTCACTCCACATACTTCCACCTCACCGTCGTCAAACGAATCCATAGCGCCAAGGATATTGAGAAGTGTGGACTTCCCCACTCCCGAAGCTCCTTCTACAGAAACAATTTCACCAGGCAAAACTTCAAAATCTAGGCCCGATATGATATGGTATCTTTTATCAACAACCTGATAGTATTTTTCTAATTTGCGAACGGAAACAGTTGGTTTTATATTCATATCAGTCATTTCGGATTGTATCCACAGGGTTTAGATTCGCAGCCATACGTGCAGGGAAATAACCAGCAAGACCCGAAAGAATGGTCGCAGCCGTTGTCACCATAAAGATAAAAGAAATATCAATGTCCACAGGGATATGATCAAAATAATAAATATCTTTTGGTACAAGTTCTACGGGATCCCAATCTCCAGGGTTTAATAGTCCACCAATTCCATTGATGATCTCAGAGATTACGTTGATGATGACTTCTAACTTAGTCGCAATAAAAATCCCAGCCATTCCACCTACGAGCGAAGACAATATCCCTACAATCATCGCATTTAATGTAAAAATCAAAAGAATATCATTGGAAGCAAGGCCAAGTGCCTTCAGTGTTCCAATGGATCTTCTTTTGGCTCGAATCAATGAATGGACCGTGGCCACCATCCCAAGTGCTGCAAGGACAATAAATAAAAATACAATGATGGAGATGATTGTTTTTTCAAGCCTTAGTGCTGCTAAAAAGTTTTCCTGTTCTTCAGCGATCGTTCTAACAGACCATGAAGTTTCATCTTGAATTTTTTTGTTCCAGTTATCTTCGTTTAACCTTGATAAGATCCTATGTTTGGTAAGTTTTAAATCATCCAAAGAACGAACCTTAATAGCAACCTGATTGACTGCTCCACTCATTTTAAAAAATTCTTGAGCTTGCGGAAGAGACAAAAATACAAACTTAGAATCGTAATTATAATAACCTGTTTTAAAAAGTCCGGTCAATCGAAAGGTTTGGACATTGACTTGGACACCACGTTCCACAGTAAATCTTCCACCGGGAACAGCCATTGTGATTTCACGACCAAGCCCATACCCGTAGATGGCACTCATCTCTTTTCCCACAACAACCAATTTCTTCGTGTTGATCGATTGGATCTCATCTCGATCGTATTGCAAAATGCGAGGAAAGTTTGGTAACCCATTCTCCACTAATTTTTCGACAGAGTCCACAGGGACTGCACGAATCATAATGGGGTTAAAGTTGTTATTACTTTGAATGAGTCCATGACTCGTTATGTTTCCTTCAACAGAAACAAAAGACTCTGCCAATTTCGGATCTGACTTTAGGTGAGCGATGACCTTTTCATAATCATAAATCGCCCCAGACCCATATGAGTTTTCGATCGTGATATGTGGTCCCCCTTGCCAAAGAGATTCTTTCACTTGTTTTTGGAATCCGTTGAAAATGGAGAGGACAACCACGAGGAGTCCCACTCCCACCGCCATAACAATGAACGACAGCCTGGATTTGATGGAGAGGAATCCTAGTACTCGGGACCCTCGGATGTAACGGATTGTGATTAAAGAGACAATTCCCATGATGACCTAATCTTTTTGACAGCTTTCTTCCAAAGATGGATACTGTCAAAAAAGAACCTTATGCCTGAGACACCAAACTATTATTCTGTCAAAGTAAACCTTCGAGACGAAGCCAATATGGTCTACACCATGATTGCGGCTGTCATTGACCCGGTTGAAACCAAATCGGTGAAGTTTGAGGGAGTTTCATGTACAAGCCCGCTGTCCCTTTTGCCAGTTCGGTCCACATTTCAGGACTTTTATAACCGAATGCAACGGGTGATTTACAAAGGGGAACAACAAAAAAACATCACAAAGTCCCTCCAAGAGCTGATCAAAACAAAATTTGGATCAGAAAGTTTTTTGGAAGAGATCCTTCACTACATGGATCACAACCTAACAGACCGTTTGGACTTTGTTTTTAGCGAAATTCATAAAAGAACCTCGGGAAACACAGAACCTAAAGTGGAGATCCATTTTGAACTCATTGACCCAAGTGAAGTTTCAAAAACCACTGTGGACGAGGAAGAAGTTGCAAAAAAAGAAGCCCCTCCTCCAACGCCAGTTCCCCAAGCCTCCGGTTTTTTAATCCCAGCTGACAAACAAATTGTTCAATTTAAGTTCCAACTCTCCCCTGTGAATGGAGTACCCCTCGTTGAACTGAAAGCAGGTGATAATGTTTACATTCGTTTGGTTCCTGGTGATGGAATCACAGATTCCATCATCAATACTCTAGAACTCAAAGAAGAATCTGGTGCAATCAAACAAATTCCCGCAAAAATTGTAAACATCTCGAATAACAAAAATTTTTCGGAAGTTGTCATTAAAATCAATGAACAAATCTACGGAAAAATCATTGAAGAAGAGAATTCTGTAAAAATCAAAACAACGGATGCACAACAAGGGGCCGCCAATATCATAGGTTCAGTGGCATCTCCCACGGCAGCCGTTACCAAAGCTAAACAAAACCAAAAACTTTCTGCTGATGAAAGTTTTCATTTAATGCCTTATATCATTATGTTAATCGTTCTTGCGATTGGTATGATGACTATTTTTGTAATTTTATAAACTTCTATGGAAAAAATAAAAAAAAGACTCCCGATCATCACTTCGGCATTTATTGCCATCATTCTCATTCATTCTCTCTTTGTTGATTATACAGTTCAGTTTCCCGATTATATCGCCACAGAACCGTCCGATTCGGCAATGGAATCAATGAAACCACAAGTAGTTGCTGAAAACGGAGTTCTGAATCGAATTTCCTATTTAGAATCATTTTTGGTTGAGTTGGAATCAAGAGAACTTCCAGTAGATACAGAGCAGGAAGACACTAAAGAAAATATCAAACGAGTCTTAGTTGGTCAAAAGTTATTACTCGGCCTTTCTTTGTTTTATTTGTTATTAGCATTTTCAACTGCAGTTTCCTATGCATTCAGAGCATGGTTTCATAAAACATTGGCAAATGTTTTTTATCCCGTGTCTTTTGTTGTTTTGGCACCAAAAGTTTTTTACCAACTCAACTTGGCAATGCAGCAGGAAATTTTTTCCTATTTTTATTTCATTTTTTTAATTTTCACATACGGAATCAGTGTGATTTCCTATCGATTGATTTTAAAAAATAAAGAACTAGCAGAAGGATTCCAATCACTACAATTTTCTTCTTCCTTAGAAGAAGAAGGGAGATCTCCAAGTAACACAAAAACTGGATCTATCTTCGCTCCAGTGTTTCATGTGGCCATCATCATCTTAATTGGAATTTTAATTGGAAACTTAATTTATATTCCGCTTTTCCTATTACAAAAACACTATGTAACAGAATTTAGTTACTTTATTTTCTTTTTACTTGGGATTTTATCTTTATTTTATATCTTCAATTACAAAAAAGTGGGCGGGGAACCAAACAGTAGTAATTGGAAAAATCTGACTGTTAGTTTTGCTTATTTACAATTTCGTTTTTTAAGAAATGGCTTTTTGTCTTTATTTAGCACCATTCTTATTGTTTTCTTTGTAACGTTTTTGTTTAGTTTATTACTTTTTAATATTGATCTAATCCAAAATCATTTGGGGCTTTTTGGCAAAGCCACAGAATTTTGAGTGCCTAGTGGCACTCAGGTTCCTTCCCTTTGCGCACCAAACACCAAACCTTTCCATTCGGATAGAATGTAGATCTTGAAATCAATTCTCCTTCATTGGAGTAGATTTCAGATGCTTCTTTTGCACCAGTTGGGTAGTAATAAAACCACTCACCCACCTTCTTATCGTTTTCGTAACTACCCTTTTCTTCTACTTTTGTATCTGGATAATAACGAACCCAATCTCCTGTACGCAATCCGCCGTCAAAAAAACCTTTTTCGTTCAATCGACCACTACGAAAATAACGATGATAGGAGCCGGTTTCATTTCCGAGTTCAGCAGATCGAATCCATAACTGTTTTTTGCGATTCCCAACTTTGTAATTTTGTTCGATGTATAATTTACCATCGGAGAAATAAAACTTCCAAAGTCCGTCTCGTTCACCGTTGATCATATTCCCTTCCATGATGGTAATCCCAGAGAGGTAATTTAACTTTTTACCATATCCATTGGGTTGGCCAAGAGCATCAACGGGAACCTCAGTGATTAAGTTTCCGTTTTCATACCATTCACGGTAAAACCCATCCCCCACCAAAAGGTAGAGATTTGTTTTTTTTTCGTAGTTTGCATCCTTAGGAATGGACCCAGACCTTGCGGCAGTTGCTTTACAAGGACCGAACAACAAACCGGAAACTAAAATCGCAACTAATAAGGATACAAAGACCCAGATCGAACTGTCTTTAATGTGTGTGGATGTAGATGTCATTTTCATTTTTGAACTTAGTTAGGATTTCTTTTGAGATAAGAATTCGATTGAGCCTCTTTGACCGAATGGGAGTTAAGTAACGTAAACACATCAGGATAGTTCCTTCAGGTTCTAAAGAAGTGTATACGATAGGAGTTGTTTTGCCAAGTCGAACCAGATAGTTTTTAGACATCTCTCGAATTTTTGATTCTACCAATTCAGGAGCCAAAACCAATTCTTCATGAAGGATTTGGGAACAGATTTTTTCTGCTTTTTCCCAATTGGAATTGATCGCAAGATATACCTTAAACTCATCCCAAACAAAATCCATAGTTTCCGAAACAATAAAGAATCGATACAAAACAATATTATAATTTGGAAAGTGAATGAGTCGATTTGTTGATTGTTCAAATCTTGGGTCTGAAGCAATTTCTAATAGAGTGAACTTAAAAAAACCAATATTAACAACATCACCTTTGATATTATCCAGTTCAATCCGGTCTCCCACCTTAAATCCATTGGCTCCCATAATCATAAACCAACCGACCATATTCAACCAGACTTCTTTCAGTGAAATGACAATCCCGGCGCCAGCAAGACCAAGCACCGTGGGCAAAAGCGACAAACTTGAAAACACAATGGGAAGATAAGCAATCCCAAACACCAAAAGAAATCCCATACGGGCTACTTTTCTACGATTGTATTCATGAACCGCATCGGGAGCTGGTTTGATCCTCTCCACAAGAATCATAGTAACTTTATAACAAAATATAGCAACAATGACCATGTATCCAAACAGAATCATGGTTTCCGCAAAATCACGGTTAGCACTACGAAGTAAAGTTAATGGATTTAAATCCAAATAGAATTCTTTTAGGCTTCCCCTACCCATTCTATAGTTTTCCTTTTTGGCGTTTTAAAATTTCGAGGATCATCTTTCTTTCCACCGGAACACCAAATTTTGGTTTTCCAAAATCCTCTAAGAGAACAAATTTTAAGGAACTACCTTCCTTTTTTTTGTCATGTTCCATATGTTTTAAGATTTCTTCTGGTTTTTCTTCCAAACGAGTGGGAAGTTCCAGTTTTTTCATAAGGGTGATAGCCTTTTGAAAATTTGATTCTGAAAATCCAACCAATTCTTTGGATAACAATAAGGCAGTCACAAGGCCCACAGAAACGGCTTCCCCGTGAGAATATTTTTTGTATTGGGTTAACGATTCAATGGCATGACCAGTTGTATGTCCTAAATTTAGGACAGCACGAAGGCCCGACTCCTTTTCATCTTGCCCAACAATCCCGGATTTGACTCTCACGGATTCCTCAATCGCATAACGAAGAATTGGTGAATCTGCAAAGTATTCTGAACGTATTGAATTTGATATTTTTTCTAAAAAGTCTCCACCATCGAGAAATGCGTGTTTTGCGATTTCTGCTAACCCACAACTCCATTCTTTATCTGGGAGAGTGGATAGTGTAAAGAGGGGAGCAAAAACAAACTCCGGTTGGTAAAAAGCTCCAACCATATTTTTACCAGAATCAACATTTACTGCAACCTTTCCTCCAACTGAGGAATCAACACAAGCGAGTAATGTCGTCGGAACCTGTACAAAACGTACGCCTCTTTGATAGGTAGCGGCAATAAAACCCGCGAAGTCACCTACCACTCCACCGCCAAAGGCGATGACAACGGCTCTTCTATCTGCATCCGTTTCAATGAGTTGGTTGTAGACCTTCTTCACTCGATCGATATGTTTATTTTTTTCACCAGGTTTTAGATAAATAAAGGAAAATGGGACGTTTAAGGACTTTAATTCTTTGGTAATGTATTTTTCATAAATTCCCGCAATTTCTCGGCTCGTCAGCACATAGATTTTTGAAACCTTGGGTAGTGAATTTAATTTTTCAGTGAGGCCTTGGAAGTCTTCGTGTAACTCAATTGGGTAACGAAACCCCTGTCCAATAATTTCACGTTCTGACAACTTCATGGTTCATTCACCCATGGGCTGGAAATATATCTAGGTTTATTTGTTGTTTTTGCCCGGAAGTAATGTTTTATATCGGGACGAATGTCCATAGACAAAATTTCTTTGGTAGTAAAATATCCAAACCCGGAAATTGCCTTTTCTTTCGGATTGAGAACGGGTAAAAGATCTTTGACCTTGGTTAAAAAAACAATTTGAATGAGATGTCGTTTTTTATTTGGATCGATGGATTCATTTAAAAATAAAAAATCCATTTTACTCACTTCCAGAGACAATTCTTCATTCAGTTCTCGTTTGAGTGCTTCTTCTCCCGACTCACCAAATTCAATCCCACCACCAGGAAGCAACCAATACCCCGACTGTTTTTTTTGCTGTTGTACAAGCAAAATCTTACCCTTGGGATCTTGGATGAGAGCGGCAACCCGAACTCTCATCGATTTGGATTTTAATAAAAAATCGATCATAGTATCTTTAAAAAACGTAAGGCCGCTTTTGCTGCCATCTGTTCTGCCCGACGTTTGTTTTTTCCTTCCCCATTTGTTTGGAAATTTTTATCGCAAACAACAGAAACGAGGAACTCTTTATCGTGGTCAGGACCCTCTTCTTTCATAACAGAATATTCAGGTAATTTTTTCCATTTCTTTTGGCAAAATTCCTGCAAAATGGTTTTATAATCTTTTGTTTCTTCGGCATCATCCACTGCCTTTTCCATCGTTTGGAAATGAGGAGTGAGGAACTTACGACAACTCTCTAATCCTTGGTCCAAATACAAAGCACCAAGGAAAGCTTCAAAACAGTCTGCTTGTAGATTGGCATTGGCTTCCCCTTTGTCCCTCTCACCTTTGCCGAGGAGTAAATACTCAGGGAACCTGTACACACGCGCTAATTTCGCAATGGCGGGCGCAGAAACCATTTTGCTTTTTAGTTTAGCAAGTTTCCCTTCTTTTCCTTTGGGTAGGGATCTATATAAAAATTCGGCAGCGAGGATTCCGAGGACCGAGTCACCAAGGAACTCCAAACGTTCATTGTCAGATAAATAACGATCTGAGTCTTCGTTTGCGAATGACCTGTGAACAAATGCTAGGTGGAGAAGAGAAATATCCTTAAATTGGGTTTTTGTTAAAACTTGGAGTTCTTTAAGAGAGGAAATTCTTTCAGGTGGGAGTTTGATACGAATCGAGTCGGACAAGGGTTCAAAGATCCGGGTTCCTCTATTCGGGGAACCCGGTTTTTGGATTGGGAATTACCCCTTAAGTTTATCGATGAATTTAATTACATCGCCTACGGTTTGGATTTTTTCTGCGTCTTCGTCAGAAATTTCCACACCAAACTCTTCTTCAAGAGCCATTACTAGCTCAACTGTATCAAGAGAGTCAGCACCAAGATCATTGATGAAGTGAGCTTCAGGTGTAACTTCTGACTCATCAACACCAAGTTGTTCTACGATGATTGACTTAATTTTTTCGAAATCTGCCATTTTATATCCTCCAGGCCACTGTGAACAGTGGGGCAAGTGTTAAATCGTTTTCCGCCAGGTATATATGTACGCCTAGCGTTTTTTTAAAATGAAATTGTCGGAATTTTTGGCAAGTCTAAATAGATTATTTTCCTCTTGAAACCTTTGACATCATTCTAACATCACCTAACGCAAATTAACTTCAGGAAAATTCTTGCGTTTTGTTCAGAAAACCGAGTCCACACCCAAAGGACCCAGACATTTCCAAAATCCTGACCCGATTTCCAATGCTTTGCTCCATTTTAGCAGATTTACTTTCTGTTATAATGGAATTAACTTCCCCCAATCCCTCCCCTTTGCGAAAACAATCCCAAGAAAATAAATAAAGGAGAATTCCATGACTCAAAAATGGATCCAACTATTCACCACTTTCCTCCTACTTTCCTTCTCGGTATCTTGTGCAGAAAAGAAAGAAGACAATAACACACTACTCGCAGGCCTACTTCTCTTTGCCGCAAACCAAGTGAAAGTGAATACAGCCGCCGATTTAGTGAACGAATCGGCAGCGGACTACAATCAAAACAATTGGGGACTCATCACTCCGCAAACTTTGGCCCGATTTGTAAACAATTGGCAGACAAACAAACCAAGCCACATCACAGGAAACCTCATCATCTTACAAACAGATGCAGCTGATCGTGTAGCGGGAGGTGCTGCTTCCCCATACATAACTGAAAATCCAAGCCAAGGTGTCTACGTATACCTATTAGATGATTATAAAACTGTCGATTTACCAAGTGGAGGATTCCGTTTCAACCAAACAAGAGACACGGGCCTATTCTCCAACTCCGTTCGTTACCAAGCAAATGGACAGTTTGTAGATGATTGGCTAAAAACTTTTGGAATCAATCTCTCTAAAGACTTAGTTGTTTTTACTGTTGGTACAGGGAATGGAATCACAGCAGGAGCTTATCCAGCAAAAGCAGTGGGAGCCGGTGCCGTACAAGATGTAACAAGAGCGGTATATTGGTTACGTTATTGGGGAGCCGATATCAAAAACTTGGCAATTCTCAATGGAAACCTGAACAAAAAAGCAACTGGTGCAGGGATTCCTCTTTCTGCAAGTCGGTCAGGAATCAACTTAGAAAGGAATGCTGGATTTTCAGTGAAACAACTACGAGTTGATAATACTGTGCTTACCCTTGGATTGGAAGATATTTACGAGATTGCAAAAACTGGCGGGACCGCAAATCTTCCTGGCCTTACCGCCAAACAACAGATTATTGATGCAAGGCCAGCCACACAATACAATGGGACTGCGGATGGTTTAAACGTAGCACGAAATGCACTTCTAACAAATCCAGGAAACCAAGCCTACATCACAACTTCCTTTCAATCATCAGGTGCCCCTTCTGCCAGTGCAGGCAACCAAACCTTTGTCCCTTTCGAAGGGAATATCAAATCTTCCAAAACATTTCCATGGGCCGACCTACTCAAAGACAATGCGGATGGATATGAATTCTTAGACAAAGCAGCCATCAAAACATTGTTTGATACAACAAGAGCTGTTTACTCACCAGGAACCACCATTGTCAGCCAATGCCGTACAAACTTTGAAGCCCAGGTCAATGGATTTGCCTCGTTGAATATCCTTGGATACCCAACAGTCTATTATGATGGATCTCTCGTGGAATGGACGGCTCTAGTAGCGGGACATGGAACCAATTCCATCAACCAAGTGCCTGCAGACTTCAAATGGAGAACGGATACTTCCAATGTATCAACTTTTCTTTGGTACAATGAACCAACACATGTGGTTCGCCCTGTTGTAAATCTCACGGCAACGACTACAAAAAAATTCATCCAAGAAGATAAGGCTTATAAGTACTAATCTCTTTCCCAGTTTACACTTCGTCTCCCTGCGAAAGTAGGGAGACAATCTTTTAGAAATTCCCTTTCCAAGAAAGTTTTTCCTAGTCAGTTTGTATTTATGGCAAGGAACGAAAAAGAAGAATCCATCCACATTGGGTTTCGTGAGACCATTACCTTAATCCTCCCCTACTTTCAAAAAAAAATTTGGGACCAAATCAAAGCCGTCATCTGGATTGTTCTGTATCTTGCTCTCTTTCAATTATTCATTTTGCGAATTCCCATCAAAGAAGCAGGTCTAATTGCCTTGGGAATCTCTGCAGTAGTCCTTGGTTTGGCTTTCTTTTTGGAAGGACTGTTTTTGGGTCTCATGCCCTTGGGTGAGGCATTGGGACTTCGCCTTCCACAGAAATTAGGAATTTTTAGCATCATCCTTTTTTCCATATTGATGGGAGTTGGTGCCACACTGGCAGAGCCAGCCATCACCATCCTTCGTGCCTGTGGGAGTAAGGTGGCGCCTTGGGATGCTCCACTACTCTATTTTTTGTTAAACGAAGGGTCTTTTTATCTTTACCTTTCCATTGCCATAGGGGTTGGGATCTCCGTTGTCTTTGGTATGTTACGATTTTTATTTGGATTTTCTTTAATGCGAATCCTTGTGCCAACCATAGTGATTCTGTTAGGTGTAAGTATCTATGCATACTTTGATGAAAATTTAAAATTTATATCTGGCCTTGCTTGGGATTCGGGAGCTGTGACAACGGGACCGGTCACTGTCCCACTGGTTGTGGCGCTGGGAATTGGGATTTCCAAGGTAGCAGAAAAAAATGACCAGAGTAGTGCTTATGGAGTCGTGACTCTTGCTTCTCTTTTTCCCATCCTCTCTGTGTTTTTAGTAGGAATGTATTTTTCTGGAAAACTACCCAAACCAATGCCGGAAGAAGTATTTTTTAAACAAGGAATCAAATTAGAAGAAGCCAAACTTCTGCTTGGTGATTCATACAAAGTCCCTTCCACAAAAGAAGTATCTCTGCCAAAAAAAATTAGCCCACCTGAATTTTTCATAAAGGCAAAAGAAAATATTTTTGATGCTTTTGAATTAGCAATCCGGGCCATTTTACCTTTATCAATTTTTTTACTTTTGTTTTTAGGATTAATTCTTAAAGAAAAAATATCCTACCCCGAAGAAGTTTTTTTGGGGATTGGATTTTCTATCATTGGTCTTAGCATTTTTAACTTTGGGATCATCTTCGGATTAAATAAACTGGGAGACCAAGTCGGTGGGAAACTTCCATCCACGTTTCGTTCCATTGAACTCATCGACTCCACAAAATTTATTCCTAACTTTAACCCAAAATCTGTTTTGAAAGCCGTCAACGAAGATGGAAAAGAAGAAAAGTTCTTTTATCTAAAAGAAAGAAAATCCTATACAGGAATCCCATACCATGAAGAAAACTGGAATCAAAAAAACAAAGTGTATGAATATGTTCCCATCCACGGACCAATTTTTGGGAAAGAAGACAATTTATTAGGTTACTTAGTAGTTCTTGTATTTGCTTTCTTTTTGGGATATAGCGCAACACTCGCCGAACCAGCATTATCTGCCCTAGGAAATACTGTAGAAGAAACAACCGTTGGTACTTTTCGAAAATCTTTATTAATTCAATCTGTGGCGGTGGGAGTGGGACTTGGAACTCTCCTTGGTATGTTAAAAATTTTATTAGAAATTCCTTTGGTTTGGATTGTTGTTCCCATTTATCTTTTACTTCTTTTTTTAAATACATTTAGCAAATCAGAATTTATTGATATAGCCTGGGATAGCGCTGGAGTGACCACAGGCCCCATCACTGTTCCACTAATCATCGCCATGGGACTTGGGATCGGCAACCAAATGGGAACTGTCGATGGATTTGGAATTTTAGCAGCCGCATCTGCTTTTCCCATCTTATCTGTTTTGATTATGGGTATGATTGTTGAGAACTCCCGCAAACTTTCGTTACGTGATTCAGAACTAAAAGAGAAATAAAATGCATTTTAAACAAAAAGCGATACGAATCACTGCAATCGTACATAGAGATTTAACCGACCTCGTTGTTTCCGCCTTAAAACGAAATAATATCCACTATTTCCATATGGAACCAGGCAGGTATCCAGTCCTTGCCAAACGAGGTTGGCTTCTTTTTGATTTTTACCAAAACCATTCTATCATTGATACGCCGGTTACGATCTTTGAAGTTTCCTGTGAGGCCTCTACTGAAAACTTTTTACTTTCGCTTTTCCGAGATGCAGCAGAACTAAACATCCCAGGTCACGGCAGTGTGTATTCAGAGACGATTGAATTCCACAGTCCTCTCCCAGCCGACTACATTGTCACAACGGAAGAAAAAACCAAAACCATTGGTTTTTCAGGACTCACTGGAATTTTTTGTATTTTACCTCGCGGGTCAGCAGAACCTATAGCTCGTTTGATTCTGCAAAACGGTGTGGCCGTTCCTACCATTAGTTATGGAACAGGGACAGGATTACGGGATCAGTTGGGACTTTTAAGAATCACAATTCCAAAAGAAAAAGAAATTTTAAAATTAGTTGTCCACTCATCGGATGCGGAACATGCGATGGACTTTATCATCGAGGTGGGGCGATTGGATTTACCAGGCAGAGGATTTATTTTTGAATTCCCAATTGGCCGAGGTTTACTCAATACAAAAGTCAGTTTGGAAGGACCCAAACAAGCAGCCAGTATGGACCAAATCATTTCCGCATTAGACCAGTTATACGGAAATATGGAATGGAGAAAAAAATCCAATCAATTTAGACAATCGGCTCGTCATAGAAATTATTTTGAAGGGGTGAATGTTGTCATCAACTGCAAAGAGGAATCTATTGAATCCACTCTTGCCAATCTACGAAAAGTGGGAGTTTCCAGTTCCACAATCTCCCTCAACAAATTGGTTCATTCCCAAAATGAAAAAAATGCATTTACACCAGCAAGAGAGGTAGCCAATATTCTGATCCCTAAAAAAAATCTTTCAGAAGTACTTAGCTTATTGGAAGAAACTGGATTTTTCGGAGAAGAAACAGAAGGGATTGTTTACACAATCGAAATCCCAAGAGCCTTCTCTTACCAATCGAAACTCGGTAAAAGAAAATAAAAATCCCCTCATCTCGAAGTATCGAAATCAGGGGATCTACTATCACCAAAAGATGGTAAGGTGGTAAACTTAAGATCAGTCTTCAATCAATCTGAAGGAAAACTGACCAACGTCTTATTTCCTAAATCTTAGTGACCGCCACCTGGTAAAAATCCACCACCATTAATATCAAGGATATGTCCTGTGATAAAAGAAGATGCATCAGATGCAAGGAATGCGATTCCGTTTGCGATATCTTCTGGTAAACCAGCACGTTTGAGTGGAATTGCTTGCACCATACCATGTCTGATGTTTTCAGGGATTGCTTCTGTCATTTCAGTTGCGATAAATCCTGGAGCAATTGCGTTACAACGAACCTTTCTAGAAGCCATCTCAAGAGCTACTGCTTTTGTAAAACCAATCACACCTGCTTTGGATGCCGAGTAGTTTGTTTGTCCAATGTTTCCATTTTCACCAGAAATAGAAGAAAGGTTGATGATCGATCCACCATTTTCTTGTTTCATCATGACTTTGATGGCAGCTTGTGTACAGAGATAAGTTCCAGTTAGGTTTACTGCAATCACAGAATCCCATTGTTCTTTTTTCATTCTCATGAGGAGAGTGTCACGAGTGATCCCTGCGTTGTTCACTAGGATATCAACAGATCCAAATTCTTTTTTTGCAGAATCAATTAGTTTTTGAGCATCTTCTTCAACAGAAACGTTTGCGACAACTGCGATTGCTTTGTAACCTTTTGATTTTAATTCTTCCGCAGTGGCATTCGTTGCTTCTGGGTTCATATCCGCTACAACGATATTGGCTCCAAGAGAAGCAAGTTTCAAACAAGTTGCTTTTCCAATTCCTCTTGCTCCACCTGTTACGATGGCTGTTTTTCCTGATAAACTAATCATTTGGTTTTTCCTCTTTTTTTCTAATTCCTAAAAACATTTTTAAATCTAAAATCTATTAAAATGAATCCTTCTATTTAAACCGAATCACTAAGAATCGTTTTGTATTCACTCAGTCTTGTTCGAATTCTATCGTTGATTCCGTGTTTGGCGCACTCTGAAATGACTCTGACTGCATTTTTAACTGCCAATGCATTGGAAGAACCATGCCCAATCATACAAATCCCTTCTACACCGAGTAGAAGCGCACCGCCATATTCCGCATAGTCTAAACGTTTTTTCACAGCGTTAAATGTTGATTTTAAAAGTAAGGCACCAGTTTGTGCAAGACTGGATTGTCTGATGGAATTTTTTAAAACATTAAAAATAGATTTTGCAAGACCTTCTGTTGCTTTGAGAACAATGTTCCCAATAAAACCATCACAAACAACAACGTCTACTTCACGGCCACCGCCATAAAGATCACGACCTTCCACGTTTCCGACGAAGTTAAATGGTATTTTTTTTAAGAGATCAAAGGTTTTGACAGAAACCGTATTTCCTTTTTTGTCTTCTTCCCCATTGGAAAGAATACCAACCTTAGGATTTTGGATTCCAAAAAGTTCACGAGAATAGATTTCACCCATCACAGCAAACTGAGCTAAGTATTCGGGTTTACAGTCTACGTTTGCACCAGCATCTAACAGAAGTACAGGTGGCCCTTCCTCTCTTGGAATATGCGCAGCAATGGGTGGGCGCAAAACGCCAGGTAGGCGGCCAAGGTGTAACAATGCGGCGGCCATAGTAGCACCTGTGTTTCCCGGAGAAAACACACCGATACATTCTTTATCTGCTACCAAACGAACTGCTTTGACTACGGAAGAATCCTCCATAGCGCGTACTGCTATCGAAGGAGAATCATTCATACCAATGATTTCGGTAGAATGAATGACACGGATTTTTTCAGTGTCATAATCAAATTTTAACAGGATATCGAGTAACTCTTGTTCGTCTCCAACGAGATACACAGACAGCCCGAATTCTCGAACTGCCAGTACCGCGCCCTCGACGATACCTTCAGGGCCGTAATCTCCGCTCATCGCGTCCACGGCGACCCACATAATGGTTAGTTATCTTCGGTCGTTTTTTTAACTTTTTGAGCGACTACGAGTTTTCCCTTATAAAAACCGCAATAAGGGCAAACACGGTGGGATAGAACAAATGATCCACAATTGGAACACGGGTTTAAGTTAGGTTTGCCAATCGCGTGATGGGCTCTTTTCGTTCTAACTTTCGATTTTGATTTACGTCTCTTTGGGACTGCCATGGCTATCCTCTATGGAATTATAACTGGTTTTTACTATGTTTTGGAAAACCAATGTGAAAACAATATTTTAATTTTCTAGGCTCTCGATAAGAGACCGTAATTCGGTGTGTTTGTGATAAAAAGAGGAACGATTGCAGACAAAACGGGCTGTACTGTATAAAATCGACTCAAATTCCTTGAGACCATTGGCTTTGAGAGTCCCACCAGTGGATACTAAGTCCACGATACAGTCAGATAGACCTACAATCGGTGCCAGTTCAATCGAACCATAAAGTTTGATGATTTCGCAGGAAATCCCTTTGGAAAAAAAATATTCCCGAGTTAGGTTGGGGTATTTGGTCGCCACTCGCACTTTGGAGCGTTTGGCAAATAAATCAAAGTCAGGGAATGAGGCAAGAGAGAGACGACAAGCCCCTAGTTTCAAATCCACTGGAGCAATGAGATCAAATCCCCCTTCTCGGAGGATGTCCCAGCCCACAATGCCGGCATCAGCGGCTGCTTCTTCCACATAGGTGCAAACATCTTGGGATCTGACAAATAAAAGACGGAGGCGTTTGTCTTCCGAGACAAAGGTGAGTTCTTTGGAACCCTCGGATGGCAGAGTTTTTAACCATCCTTTGGATAACAAAAGATCCGCAGTTTCTTCGGCAAGCCTACCTTTCGGAAGAGCCAAAGTTAACATAGGTTAGTTTTTCCCGAGTTTGAGGAGTAAATAACTAGAGAGAAGTTTTACATCTTCCCCAGATTCTGCCACATCTAGTTTGACTGCTTTTTCAAGATACTCTTTGGCACCCGCCTTATCTCCGTTAAGGTAAGACAAACGACCTGCTTGGTAATTAGACCATGCTTTAAATCCATTGAGTTCTCTTGCTGGTTCGATCACCGTAGCTGCAATCTTATAGTTTTCTAATGACTTGGCATTATTTTTTTCACGTTCTCTGTAGTTCCCAGCAACGTAAAAATAAAGTGCTTTGATTTCTTTGGGAGTATCAATTTTTTTAGCGGCGTCTTCTAAGTATCCGGCAGCTTTTCCGAATTCCCCTTTTTCAGCATACAGTTTTGAAAGATCTTTCCAAACTCGAAGTTCCATCTTTCCGGTACTTTGGTTTTGTAAAAAAGCTTCTAAACTTTGGATCTGAACATCGAGACCCACTTTCGATTTTTGGTGGGTGAGTTTCAAATCCTCAAGTGTTACCGTTTCTTTTTCAAAAAGATAAGCTCTATATTCGAAAAATCCAATGACAACAGCTAACACAACAATGGCGGATGCAAGACTGATAAAAACAGACTTACGATTGCGTGCTAAAAAATGTGTGAACTTTAAAAATGCGAGTTCAGCTTTAGAACCTTCAAAATCAGCGAACTCATCCTTTTGGATGAGTTCTGCTTGTTTTTTGTGTTCGATTTGGTTTTTTTTATGAAACTTATCCATGGACCTATCGGTTTTGGTTTAAATTCATAAAAGAACCGATGGATTCACGTGAAGGTTGGTTGTCTTCCTTCATGTATTTTGCCATCTCTTCACGTTCTACTGCTTTATCAAAGTCTTTGATAGAGAGAGAAATTTTCTTATTGTTAGGTTCGATTTTGACTACAACTGTGCGAACAGAATCACCCACTTTGTAAAGATCTTCTAACTTAATGTTACGACCATCTGGGATTTCAGAGATATGAACTAGGCCTTCATAACCTGGTTCTACTTCTACGAAAACACCAAAACTAACAATCGATTTCACACGACCTTCTACAAGAGTACCCGGTGGGTATTTTTTGCGAAGAGCTTCGTATGGATGTTCAGAAAGTTGTTTTAATCCACAGCTGATTCGTTGTGCATCTAAGTTTACATCTAGGATTTTGTATTGAACCGATTGGCCTTTTTTAAGGAGGTTTAATGGGTTCTTTTCTTTTTCATCCCAAGTGATGTCAGAGATATGAATGAGTCCTTCGATTCCACTTTCTACTTCAACGAAAGCACCGTATTTAGTGATCCCTGTGATTTTACCTTCGAGTACGTTTCCGGCACGAACGTTAGCAGAAAGCGCTTCCCAAGGGTTAGGAAGGAGTTGTTTGAGTCCGAGAGACAAACGTCTTGCTTCGAAATCAATGTCTAAAATTTCAGAGTCAACTTCTTGGCCTTTTTTCAAAACATCTTTTGGATGAGGTGGTTTTTTGGCCCAAGAAAGTTCAGTGGTGTGAATCAGACCTTCGAGTCCCTCTTTGAGTTCCA
Organism: Leptospira bourretii; assembly: GCF_004770145.1. Taxonomy (NCBI): domain Bacteria; kingdom Pseudomonadati; phylum Spirochaetota; class Leptospiria; order Leptospirales; family Leptospiraceae; genus Leptospira; species Leptospira bourretii. Next base: position 65,524 of record NZ_RQFW01000018.1, read on the forward strand.
CGAAAGCACCAAAGTTGGTAAGGGAGGTTACGATTCCGCGAACCACCATTCCTTTTTCGAGTTCTTTCTTTGCCCAAATCCAAGGATCTTCGTAAAGTTGTTTGATTCCAAGAGAAAGTTTATTGTTCTCTTTATCAACTTCCAGAACAACTACTTCCACTTCGGCACCGATGTTGAAGTATTGTTTGAAAGGAGCAAATTTTTTGTAAGAAATATCGTTTTGGCGGAGAAGTCCGACCACTTCGTAAACAGAAAGGAAAACACCAAAATTGGCAATTTTCACAACCTTACCGTTCACTTTGTCCCCAACTTTTACTTTGCCGAGGAGTTCTTCCCACTTCTCGCCGTTGATTTCGTCGAGGAGTGTTTTACGAGAAACCACGCCGGTTCTTGTTTTTTCGTTGAGTTCAATGATTTTGAATGAAAACTCTTTTCCACCTTCTGTGGATTCTTTGAAACGGACCCCTACGTGAGAGGCAGGAAGGAAAAGTTGAATGCCTTCACTTTCAACTAGGTATCCTTTGTTTTTGACTTCACCGACAATTTTACCGGAGAGTGGATATCCGTTTTGGCTTGCATCTTTGATGGTTTCCCAACCGACTCGTTGGTCCGCTTCTTTTTTGGAAAGGACACAATATCCATCGACCCGCTTTTTGATGATCGCACTGACTTTTTCACCGCGTTTTGGCGTTTCAGAAAAGTCTTCACGTGAGACACGAGCTTCCAATTTTTCTCCAATATCAAGGAAAACAGTGTCACCAATGACATCGACTACAGTCCCTTCGATGAGGGTACCTTTTCCTGCGGAGTTTTCTTGTTCTTGTGCTTGTGACTGCGATTCCCACTTCTCTAATAATTCGCCGAAGGAAGTGGTCTCATTTTTGGGGGAGGATGGGTTGGTTGAATTCAATGGTTACCGGGATACAAAACCTAGATTTGCCCAGAGGATGAAACCTTGGACAGGATAGTATTTAGGACAGTTTCCGTGTCGAGGGTGCTCGTGTCAATCAGGATTGCGTCGGAAGCCTGCTTCAGGGGAGCCACAGTGCGGGTGGTGTCACTTTCATCCCTTGCCACAATCTCTTCTTTGATGTGGTTTAGGTCGGCTTTGAAGCCTTTTGTTACTAATTCATCGTATCGGCGTTTGGCCCGCACTTCCACAGAGGCGGTCAGAAAAAATTTAAATTTGGATTTGGGAAAAACTTCTGTCCCAATGTCTCGACCATCCATCACCAATTGGTGGGTTTTTGCAAATTCTCGGATGTGGTGGTTGATAATTTCGCGAAATGCTCGCCTAGGGGCAATGTAACGAATCTTTTTTGTAATCTCTGGATCGCGGATTTCCAAACTTATGTCCCTTCCACCTAGGAACATTAAATTTTCCCCCGTGGAAGAAAGTTCACAATGTACGGGAATTTTAGCCACAGAAAAACCGAATTCTACTTCGTCCTTTTCTAAAAGGGTGGCGTCTGCTAGTTTTTCTGTATAAAACGGAAACTTAGACTCATCCTCTTTTGTTTCCAAAAACTTTTCCCATATAGCAAGCGTTAACGCACGATAATAAGCACCCGAATCCAAGTAAAGATACCCGATTTTATGGGCGATCATTCGTGCAAGTGTACTTTTTCCGGAGCCGGCAGGCCCGTCTATGGCAATGACTTTTTCTATGTTCGAGAGACTCATGGTTTTATATTCTAAAACTAGAACAGGAATTGATTTCGTCCAGAGGAATTCTGAATGGGAAGAAAGGCTAACCGACGGTAAACGATTTTCCCTTGACATCAAAATTTTCCTCCCTAGCGTAGCGACACTCAGGCGGGATGTTCGTGAAGCTTAGAAATCGCAATCTTGATCCAGAACGAATTGCCGACTTTGAATGTTATCGAAGTGGGATTTTAGAACTCATAGTAGGAAATGCTCCGCTCACTAATGTACTAACCGAAATTGTATTGGGAATTGAAACTTTAAATCCCACAATGCTTTGTACAGTTGTTCTCATCGAAAATTCTAAAATTAAAATTGGAGCGGCCCCTTCTCTTCCCAAAATTTATAACGATTCCATTGAAGGAGTCACCATCGGACCTGAGGCCGGTTCTTGTGGCACAGCGGCATACACTGGCAAACGAGTTGTGGTAGAAGATATAGGAACAAGTCCTTTATGGAAAAATTATAAAGACATAGCATTGAGTGTGGGTCTATCCTCTTGTTGGTCTGAACCCATCCGTTCCCATACAAACGAAGTGATTGGTACATTTGCCATTTACCATCATGAAGTTGCAAGCCCTACAGAATTTGATATCTTTATCATTACAGAAACAGCTGATCTTGTGAGCATCGCGATCGAAAAATCGATTGTTTCCGAAAAACTAACAGAAAGTGAAAGAAGGTTTCGCGATTTTTTTGAAAAAAATTCATCTGTAATGCTCATCATTGAACCAAACTCCGGGGACATCATTAACGCTAACCAAACAGCAGTTCAATTCTATGGATATCCTCATGAAGTTTTGACAAAGATGAAAATTGAAGAAATCAATATTTTACCTCCTGAAGAAGTAAAAGCAGAAAGGCTGCGTGCACTGGCAGAAGAGAGAAGTTATTTTGCTTTTTCGCATAAACTTGCCAGTGGAGCCATCAAACAAGTAGAAGTTTATTCCACTCCAATTGAAACAAGCAACCGCCATCTTCTTTTTTCCATCGTTCATGATGTCACAGAAAGAAAAATCGCTGAAGAAAAAGTTAAGTCCCTACTTTCGGAAAAGGAAATGATTTTACGAGAGGTCCACCATCGGATCAAAAACAATATGACCATTCTTTATAATCTTTTGGATTTACAAGCAGGATCACAGGAAAACGAAGAAATCCGAAACTCATTAAAGGATGCAACCAGTCGTATCAAAACAATGTCCCTTCTCTACGACAAATTGTACTTGGGGAAAGCATTTCACGAATTACTTTTAGATGAATATCTAATCCCTTTATCAGGGGAAATTATTTCTTTATTTCCTTACCCAGTAAAACTGATTACTGAAATTGATAGTCTCCAATTGTCCGCAGAACAACTCCAAGCCATTGGCATCATTACAAACGAACTGCTCACCAATAGTTTAAAGTATGCAAGAGATTCTTCCAAAGAGTTGGAAATTAAAATCAAAGTTTGGGCAGAAGAAGAAAATTTCTTTTTACTCATCAGTGACAACGGAAAAGGATTTGATCCAGAAATATCAAACCCAGATAAACTGGGTTTTGGATTGACCTTAGTGTCTATGTTAACCAAACAACTGAATGGTTTACTTACCTTTCAAGGTGCTTCTGGTGCAGAATATAAAATCAAATTCCCGATCCATAAAACCCATCCTTAACTGCGGGGAAAGTGTATCGAAATCTTTTTTTGGAATTACCTAAATAAGCAAATTCCATACGGATGGTGTCAATATGGCTGGCATCATTACCTCCATCCAAATACAATCTCACTTCCTTCTCCATTGTTTTACGGTAAAAATAGTTATCCTTAACGTAATTGACCATCTGAAGGTATAAAACTTGATTTTCTGCTGAAAGTTTAGGGTTTACTTTGTCTGCATTTTGGCTGGCAAATTTCAACTTCCCGTTCAAAAAATGTAAGTTAGAAGAAAACAAATAATTCATTGGGTTTGTTTGATCCATCTGGATGATGAGTGGGAGTTTAACTGAATTACAATTCCAATAGAATCTTAGTGTAGGTTCTTCTAAATTCACTTCCTTCCAATAAAATTCTAATTCATTCTTTTGGCCGCAAAACTCATTTGACTTTTCATCTGAATTGGAAAGCCGAATCGATGATTTTGGAAATACAGAAAATACAGACTGGTTTTTGCTTAATTTCGAATACACTCCATGTGGAATCCAAACTTTTGTTTCTAGTTGTATGGCCAATGATTTTGCTTGTTCTTCTCCATTTCTCTTTTTTACTTCAGTAAAGAGAGAGTCAGAAAGTGTATTGATAAACTCCGGGAAAAAACGATCTCCTGCACTAGTTTTTGCAATTGCCTGAAAAATGGTTACATCTGCTAACTCACTTCCCACCAAAGCCCGATACTGCCATAACAAAGAAGGAATAAAGGCAAAATCTTTTTTAAAATCAGATTCAATGTTTGCGTCATAAATTCCAATTTCTTTATCCAATCGAAACGCAGATACAATCAGTTGGCGTTTGACTGCCTCACAAGTTTTGTGCGTATACAATTCAGGATGATCCAAAAGAGATGCAGCATAATAATCAGATATCCCTTCTGCAAGGGAACGACCTATGGCATTGTTCCCAAGATATTTTCCTGTGATCAAATGAGTGTATTCGTGATAGATGGCATCAGGACAAGAAGCTGTATCAATGATTCGTTCAAATGCAAATGTTCCAAAAACAGGTAAATCCCATTTAGGAGCAAACCACAACTCACTGTTCCAAGTTCCATTGGATTCAGCTGGTGGGATGGTCAAAGCAGTGTTTTTTAATGAAACTTTGGAATCATAATAATCCGTAGGTGAATAAGCAAATGGGGCATCCACTCGGATTCGAACCTTGGGATTAAATTCTGTAATTTTATCTTTTATTCCAGCGTTTGTTACGATTGTTTTAAATCTAGATTCGATTTTCCGAAGTTGGAATCCTAACGTCAGTAACTTCAAATTTCCTTCTACTTGTTCCAGTGGAATTGGCTCTTGTTCTAACTTAGAATAAATGGAAAAATTTTCTAATATATAATTTGTTTTGGATTTGAGACCTAGGTCTTCAATTGATATATTCTTATGGACAAACTGTTTACGGTTCCCATCCCAATCCAATACTTGGTTTTCTTTTTTTACTTCTGCTGATAGGTTCACACCGAAGAGGAATGTAAAAAGAGAAAGTAAGATGTAACCTTTTTGTTTCCATTGATTTTTATGAAACTCTAAACTCTTCATTTTTTATACTCTATGGTTCTGTTGTTAAAAAAAGGGATCTTGTTTCTTTTTGCCACCAAGAGTGGATAGAAACAAGATCATTAAATTTGTTTTAATGTCTGATAAATGGATTAGAACCCAAGTCCTACGGAATCATACATTCCGCCAGATACCACGTTACCAAATCCACCACTATGAATGACCAAACCAACAACAGCGACTACAGTCACAGAAGCTAAAACGTTTTCAAAAACTCTGAAGTTTGTTCCGTGTAAGTAGTTACCTGTAGATTGTTTCAATTGAATAGAAGAAACAATTCCTTCTAAATCTTGGTCAAGAGTTCCTGCGAATTCAGCATTTTTAATTTCTCTACTGATTCTTACAAACTCTTGCGGAGTGATATGAGCTTTTAGATACTCATGAGCTTCTTTGTTTGTCATTCCATTGGTTACTAATATTTTCGCTGCTTCCTTTACGCTCATTTGGTTAGCGGGTGCTGCAAATGCTGCTTGAGTGGCAAACGCGATAGCGAGTACTAAACTGATTTTCTTTTTCATGGGGTTATCCTTTGAATCAAATTTGTTCTTAGTGGGATTTCTTTGAACTCCCCTCTCAAACTTGAATCCATCCTACTACGAAAAAGAATCCAGATCGTCTGGATCGATCGAATTGGATTGAAAACTACGACCGACTGGATCGAACTGGATGTTTTTTCAGAATTTTTTCTCTATATTCTCTTGGAGTGGTCCCCGTTTCTTTTTTGAAGGCTTCATTGAAGGTAGATTTGGACCCAAATCCTACATCATAGGCAATGGCAAGAAGGGACCTGTCTGGTTCCTTTTCGATTTTTTCCTTTGCTTCACTCACTCGGTAGAAATTTGTATATTGGTAAAAACTTTGTTTGATTTCCGTATTTAAAAATTCAGAGAGTTGGTGTGAACTTAAGTCCACTCTTTCTGCTAATTCACGAAGGCTTAGTTTTTCTTCTCGGTAGATCTTTTCTTTTTCAAATAAACTCGCGAGTTTGTTTCGCACTTCCTTGTGGTCTAGTTTGGAAATCTGCGAGATCTTTGCCTTTTTTTCATCTTCTACAATTTTGCGAACTTCCAAAAAGAAATCCGGGTAAGTTTGTCTCAATACATACAAAAAACACAAAAAAAATCCAATGGCAATCCCTGACAATTGGTGAGCGGTTTGTCCACCTCTGGCCAAAGTGATGAGTCCATGAATCGATAAGGCCAAACAAAATCCAACTATGAGGATTCCAATTCGTAATGTGTAATTTTTTCGCAACGTACTCCAACGAATTTGTTTGGATATCCTTCTAAAAATCCGAAGCAAACACCAAATATAAATGAGAATGGTGGGCAAAACTAAAAACAAAGGTCTCGATAAAAATGGATTCAAACCAAGGGCTTGGATTTCCTGGTAGTTGGATCTGTTCCAAATATTCCAAAGAACAATCAAAACAAATAACGAAGTTAAGGGAACAATCCTGTAAGAAAGCCTTCGAAAAGATCGGAATTTTCCTTCCAGAATCATAAGAAAGTATTCATCCAATAAGACCCCAAGGCAGGCAACAATGGGTAAATCTGTTAAGAATAAAGGATAAAGTCCCTTAATTTTTCCAGAAGAGATTAGGTAAAAGTTAAAAAGTAAGTAACTAGTTCCAAGGAAGATGATTCCTAAAAGAATTTGTTTTCTATTTTTATGATAACTAAAAAATTCGCCGATTGCATATAGAAATCCGAGAAGTGAGGAAAACAGGAGGAAAAAATTTAAGTATTCACTGAAATATTGGAAGGGAGAAGCCATACATATACCACGCTAAAAAGCCGAAGCACCACTTGATTGTTACAATTAGACGAGAAGTAGAATTGATCAATCATTACTAATGACTGATTCTAGAAGAAACAGAAATATTTTTCCATATGAATGAACACAGTTAAGATTCAATTCGAACATAATTTGTCCGAATCGATCGAAACGGATTTTTTAGAGTTTAAATTGATCCCTAGATTTAGATGGATTGGATCAAATCAAAATCCGAAATCATTTGTTTCAGAATGATTTTAGAATTTCGAAAAATCCAGGGAAACTGGTATCTACCCAACTGGTATCATCAAACGTTAGTTCTACGCCCGAAAGTTTAGAGAGAATTGCAAAACTCATAGCAATCCGATGGTCCATAAAAGTTTCAATCGCTGAGGTTTTGATTTCTTTTACTTCCCCAAATTCATACCCATCTTTGGACTCCATAACTGTCACACCAAGTCTTTCTAAGTTGGATACCATCGATTGGATTCGATCAGATTCTTTTGCTCTAAGCTCTTCAGCATGAGAAATTTGGAATCCCCCTTCGGAAAACAATCCAGCTATAGTAAGGATTGGAATTTCATCGATGATGGAGGGAATCAAATCTTCTGTAATCACAGACCTTTTTAATTGGGAAGGATAAACAAGTAAATCTCCGATTTCTTCACCACATTCTTGTCGTTTGGCGGTGACTTCAATTTTGCCACCCATATTTCTAAGAACTGTGATGATTCCCACTCGTGAAGGATTGAGTCCAATGTTACGAATGAGAAGAGGTTCACTCCCTCCCGCACAAAGTCCAAAAACAATATAAAAGGCAGCACTGGAAATATCTCCAGGGATCACAAACTTGGCCCCTTCAAAATGATAAGGTGGCTCAACCGTAAAATGAACTGGGGAATGGTGTTTGATGTTTCCTCCGAGGAATCGGATCATATTTTCTGTATGATCGCGGGAAACTTCCGACTCTTTGTATTCAATAGAAATCTCAGAAGCAAGAGCCGCAAGCACCAAAGCACTTTTGATTTGTGCCGAAGCAATCGGACTTGTATAAGAATAAGATTTGAGTTGTTTTCCCGTCACACGAAGAGGAGCCCGATCATTCCCTTCGACCGATACAATGTCTGCTCCCATTTCACGAAGTGGATTCATAATCCTTGCCATGGGGCGTTTGCAAAGAGAGGCATCCCCTGTTAGAGTGGCAGTGATCTGTGGAAGTCCGGCAAGAAGTCCTGCAGAAAGGCGGATCCCCGTTCCCGCATTCCCAAAATCCAGAACACCCGTAGGAGATTTTAAGTTCTGTTTTCCTGGGCTTTGTACGGAATAACTACCTTTTCCTAAGGGCTCCACCGAAAGCCCTAAACTGGCAAAACAATTTAAGGTATGAAGGGGATCTTCTCCTTCTAAAAAACCATGAATTTCCGATTTTCCTTGGGAGAGTGCACTAAAGAGTACCGACCTATGTGAGATGGACTTATCTCCTGGGACATAAATTTCTTTTTTTGCACTTAATTTAATTTGGGGCTTCAACATGATGTATTTTTCTAAAAAGTATTTTGCAATTTGGTGCTTCTTTAGTAGGTTTTGACGGAAACCAAAGTTTCGCAAAACGAACAACCAAATGCCTCTAGATACCAGTAAAAATAACCAAAAGATCCCAGTCAATCCAGGTGAAGTCCTTTTCATTGGAGGCAAAGCCTCAACTTCCATGAACATCCTACATGAAGGATCGGTTCGTATTGAAACCACTTTGGGAGATACAAGCATCGTTCTCTACAGTTTGGACGGAGCCAATCTCACTCCCGGTATCTTTGCCCTCTTGGAAGGGACACCTTATCCCTATACCATCCGAGCCAAAACTTCCTGTGTGATTTCCACTTATGTGATGAACCAGGCCAATGCCAAAAAAACTCTTACTTCCAAAGTTTCTGTAGGAGTGATGGCCGTTCGCACTCTACTCAAAGAAATTGGAGAACTCTACAAACGAGTGTTATCGATCAAGGGCCTTGCTGCAAAGTTTGAACAGACCATGGACAACTTGGGGGCAGTGTATTATATTTTAAATCCTTCTATCTTTTCAGATGTCAGTCCAGGGGCACTCATCACACGAGATGAAAACATCATTGATCCAGTGATGAGACTCATCCGAAACAACTTGGCTGGGTTCCAAGAACATGGAGGAATTTTACCAGACAAACCAACTGTTAATTTTTTAGAAGAAGACCATGGCGAATTTTTTGAACGTAATTATAGCGAATCCATAGAATGGAATGATGCCGAGTTTCATTTTATTCGAAAAATTCTTTCGGTGAACCCAAAAATTTCACAAGCCTTATTTGAGTCCGATCCAAGCCTACTTCAAAGTGCCGCAGAAAGTTATGTTAAAACCTATCGAGAGTTGTTCGAAATTCTAATCAAAGAAACAAATGAACTCTCTGAGATGATGAACACTATGTTTGTGGGAGAGAATGCCCTTGTTGAAAAATTCAACCTAACATTGGATTTGTTTAACACTGGATATTCTACAATTCCATCTACAGTGTTATTGCCGATTACTGAATGGGCTCTTAAAAAATCAAAATCACTTTTAGATGAATACAAACAAATTTTTGGTTCTCCTTATGCTTCCCTTGGAAACAATCTAGACAAACTAGAAACCAAACAGACAGAACTCACAAACAAATATGGCCATGAACTTGCTGCAGGAAAAAACAAAGAAGAAAGTGCGCAAGGTAGCGGAACCATTCACGCTGGAATCGATACCAAAGCTCTCAAAGTAGAACTTTTAAATTCAGCAAGCCAAATCCTAAACTATTCCCAAGCAGATCCAGAAGCTGTAAAAGAGTTTTCGACTCTTATGGTAAAACTCAAATCCTTTAAAAATCCATTGGATCCAGAACCAGACAATCGTAAAATCAGAAGGACTATTGCAAAAACTTATTGGGAAGTGTATAAAAAATCTTTCACCAAATGGTTACAAGCTGGTAAACAAGCTCCGAAGGCCGTTGAACTCATGTTACGATATGGGTACTTTGATGAAAGCCTTTTGGATGAAGGCCATATTGTTGAACTTGTTGGTCGTTTGTACCAAGGAGGGGGAAACCCAAGTGCTCCTATCCATTACGGAACCGATTGGCTAGAAAAAATTTATTCAAGAGAAGTCCCAACTTCTGTGGATGAGTTGGGACAAACTTTTTTTGAAAAACTCAAAATGGATCTGAAAGATTCGGGAATCAAATCTGAAAAAGACATTCCACCTGATTATGATACGGGTGATGCAAGACTTGGTTCAGAAATCTCCTCCATGTATGAGCCAAACGTTCGTTTGACGTCTGGTAATATTGCCAGCCACTTTCCAATCTTAACAAAATACCATATTACCATTCCTTTAGAAAAATGTTTTGTATCTAAAGAAGATGTAGAAAAGGCCCTACAATATATTTTAGGAGTCGATTATACTGCCTTCAACCGAGAAGTCATTTACCGAAACGAAGAAATTGGTATCAAAAACGAATTTGTCCAAAGGTCGATCATTCCTGACTTTATCTTAGTTCCTTCCATTGGACCAAAGATTATGATGTGGCAGGACCTATCAGTCTTTCGTGGAGCCGGTTCAAAAGAATCAAGAGGAAGAATTTGTATTCCTCACTTTGTCACCGGAGACCTAAAAACGTTTATGTTAGAAGCCATCGCAGCATTTCGTTGGGAACTTTGTAAAAATATTTTGGGTCCAGACTGGAACAACGTGGGAATTCCTTCCATCACAGCAGATTACACGGATTATGTGCAGTTCTATAAAAAGAGCAAAGACCTCTCACCAGAACTCAAAGAAAAAATTTCATCTGAATTCAAACGTTTCCGAACGGACAGGGATAAATTTGCTTACGACTACTCCATGTGGATTCGGTATGAAGCAGAAGGAGTACAAAGGGTCAACCGAGTGGTGCGTTCCATCTTCTATCGTCATATCCCTTTCCACAAAAATATCAGAGAAAAGGTAAGTTCGCAACCGGCGTATGCAGAACTTCACAACCGATTCAAAAACATTCGGACACGCCAACACAAAGAATTCGAAAACAAATACAAAAAGTATATGGATGCCAGCGGGAATCTCCCCAAGGAACTTTATGAGAATTTAACGTTTTACGAAGTTTAATCCTTGCTTAATTCCATAGATGCAACATAATTGCATCTATGGAATCCATCCAAACAGTCGAAGTAGCCATCATCGGTGGAAGTTTTTCGGGACTTTCAGCCGCTCTTTCCCTTGTTCGTTCCCTTAGAAAAATCATAGTTTTTGATTCTGAAAGGCCCTGTAACAAAACCACTCCCGCATCGCATAACTTTATCACCCACGATGGAGAATCTCCTGATTCCATTCGTACAAAAGCAATTAATGATTTAAAAAAATACCCAAACTTCAAACTTCAGTTAGGTGAAGTAGGAACAATCGAAAAAATGGAAGAAGGTTTTTTATTAAAGGGAAATGGATTTTCTCCCATCCAGACAGAAAAAATTATTTTTGCCACTGGTCTGAAAGATGTTTTACCGGGAATTCCGGGGTTTGCCGAGTCTTGGGGAAAATCTGTCATCCATTGCCCGTATTGCCATGGTTATGAATATGTTGGAAACCAAACTGGGCTTTGGATGAACGAACCGGGAGTATTCGAACATTCTAAATTTCTTAAACATTGGTCGGAAGAATTAACAGTATATACCAATGGTCCCATTCAGTTTCCCAAAGAAGAACAATCTAAATTAGAAAATGAAGGGATAAAAATTGTTACAGATTTGGTAGAAGCCCTGGTCCATCAAGAAGGCCAAATTTCTGCTATCAAATTAAAATCAGGAAAAGAGAATCAAATCGAAGCACTCTACACCAGATTGCCAATGGTACAACATTCTAAGTTACCTGAAGAAATTGGATGTAAACTATTACCAAGTGGTCATCTAGAAGTGACAAACTTTTATGAAACGAATGTTCCAGGCGTGTATGCAGTCGGCGATATGTCGTCAATGTTTCGTTCGGTGGCAAATGCTGTCCACTCGGGAAACATCGCCGGTGCTATGCTCAACCGTGCGATGATTTTGTCTTAGCTAAACTTCTTCTACAAAATATGGTCTTGTGTATTCTCTCACAATCTCCACCACAAAACGTCCCCAGGATTTGGGGTCTTCTTGGGAGATATTGACCTGTTTGATTTTTGGGAAATACGCTGTTGGTTTAAAAACAGAATGGGTAAGTTCCAAGGTTCGAAGGTAATTGTCCAATCGTTTGACTTTTACAAAATTGATGATTTCGTTTTGGATTTTTTCTTTGGGAAGGTAACCCACAATGATCATACGAGGGAATAGGTTTTTTTTGAGTAGTCCAATGAAGTCCTCGAAACTATCCACACGGTCAATAAACCCTTCGTAAGCACCACCACCTAAGTTCATAATCTGGGTCACAATGTCCATGGAAAAGGAAACCCCTTCCATTGTGGACATATCGGAGATGATGACAAGCCCCTCATCCGGTTGGAAAACCTTAAACATATCCACACCCTTAAAATGGCGCCTAAGGAGTTTTGCAGCTGACACATCGATTTCTTGTGCTTTGGCTAGGAGAACCTTTCCTTGGGGGTCAAGGATGGGATCTCGCGTGATGAGGTACCGCTTTTTCACGGCATTTTGGTTCATGACTCGAAAGGCCTTTACTTTTTCCTCGATTTCATCCAAGGTTGAGTAACCAATCTTAAGTACATTTTCCCGTTTGCGTTTCCCGATGTCTGTTTCTTCCATGAAAGCTTGGTGCCTAAATCTTTGTATTGCTTATCCTATGGTAATTCTAGCATTGTATAGCATATTTTTGTCTAAGGAATAGAATGCGATTTAATTTTTCCCTATTTCCCCTACTCTTACTCGTAATTGGATGTTCTACGGTGGATTTTATCCCAGAACCTGATTACAGGCCAAATGATTCGCGTTATAAGGTGCAATCCTGGGCGGAAGTGGAAATCCTCCGCGAACGTCCGAAACGTCTTTTCCAAATTGTAGGCGAGGTCATTGTTCGTAATACGGAAGATCTCTCTTGGGAAGATTATGAACCTCGAGTCAAAAAAGATATGTTCCGACGTAAAATTGATGGAGTTTGGATGACTGAAAAAAATCAATCCACCATTGATTCCGCAACCATTGAAACTATGGACCAAAAGGGTCGCTCCACCAATTCTTACTTGCAAAAATCAAACCTTCCTTATTGGAAAGGTTATGCCTACAGGTATAAATAAAAATCATATGCCAAGAATATTTGACTCTGAAATTTATGTTTCTCCAACAGACGAATGGATCTTTCGTGAAAATCGAATCGATAAAGAAGAAATTTTACAATATTTTCGAAACAATCTGCACGGTAACGAGAAGGGAGTGTACATTGAAAATCGGTTTGGGGAACTTTCGGAACATGGATACATTCGAATTGATGGTTGCCCCTGTCATGTCCTTCATGTAGAACCAACGGATTCAGAACTAATCTTTCATACAGACGATGGAAGAAACTATCCTTTTGGCGAATTTGAAATTTATGAAACAAACGATGGTGGACTCATTGGTCTACGTACGACAGAAGAAAAAATCAAATACCGATTCACTTGGAATGCAGCAAAAGAACTTTCTGATCATCTTACAGAAGAGGAAGAAACTACTTATCTGGAATGGAAGGGAGTGAAAATGGAAGTTCCCAAATATTTGGGAGAGATTCCAGTCCCTCTCCCAAATGAATATTCTTAGTCCTTAGTTGGAAGGTGCTTCTTCGTCGGACTTTAATTCCCTCCAAAGATCATTTGCCTCTGAAAAATCTTTTTTAAGAGTCAATGCTTTGTGAAGGTATTGTAAGGATCTTTCAGGTCTATTCCATAACTTATACAAAGTAGCAAGGTTAAAATAAGAAATATGAGGAGCGTCGTTTCGTTCACAACGAACCGATTTTTTCAACCAATACACTGCTTCTTTGTCGTTCCCCATACGGAGCAATAGGACACCAATTTCATTACATGGATTGCCGTATTCGTGGTTTAAACTCACGGCTTTGTAATAAGAAGCCAGAGCATCGCTCCATTGGCCGAGGGCGTTTTGCACCAAACCCAAATAAAAATAGGCTTCATCGGATTCTTCCAATTCCAAACTGGAACGAAGGTGGAATTCAGCTCGGTCTAAATCACCGACTTTAAAATGGTCTTTGGCTAAATCTAAAGAAAGTTGGAAAGAACTAGAAGACAATGAGATCCTCGCATTTTCTTTCATTTTCGGATGACTTGAAAAATATCTGTAAAACTAATTTATTTTTTCAAAGATAGAATCAACTCTTCGGCAATTTGCGAAGCGGTCAGACGGTAATGGTCCAAAATTTGATTCCTTTCCCCATGGTGAATGGGTTCGGGTGGCAATGCAAAGGTCTTTAAAAACTTTCCAAGAAGATCCGAAGGAATTTCATTCAAAAGAAAACCAGAAGCACCTGCATGGATATAACTTTCGTCCAAAATCACAAACCGTTTGTTTTTTTGAATTTGCCCATGCACAAGATCCGTATCATAAGGGCGTAACCAAAAAAGATCCACAACTGAAACAGAAATCCCTTTTTGTTTTAAAATATTCCCAACAGTTGTGGCAATCGGTAACATAAACCCAACGGAAAGAATGAGTAAATCCTCTCCCTCACTTACCAAACGACCCTTTGCCTTGGTGATCGAAAGAGGAGAATCAAACTTTAACTCGCGTAAGTCGCCACTATCCTTAGGAAACCGAATGGCAATGGGATGTTCTGTATAATCCTTCATAAAGTGAAGGCTATCAATAATGTCTTGGGCAGAACTAGGAACAATGATGTCCATATTAGGGAGTCCCGCCAAATACCCAAGATCAGAAAGGCCTTGGTGGGTTTCCCCATCGGGCCCAACGATCCCTGCTCGATCGATCACAAATCGAACTGGCAAATTCATAAGAGAAACATCTTCTACCAATTGGTCCATTGCCCGAGTGAGGAAGGTGGAATAAATACACATATAAGGAATGGCACCACCACTTGTCATGGCACCTGCAAAAGCAACGGAATGTTGTTCTGCAATTCCCACATCAAATGTATGGGCAGGATAGGCCTCTTGGTATTCCCTAAGTCCCGAACCTTCAATCATCGCAGGGGTGATGACTGCAATTCGTTTGTCTTTGTCGGTTAAATCGGTAAGTGTTTTTCCAACAATTTTAGATAAACCAATTTTATTGGAGTCGGATGAAGCCATTTTCCCCGACTCTTTGTTAAACGGTGTGACACCATGATATTTGATGGGATCAGCTTCTGCAGGTTTATAACCTTTTCCTTTTTGCGTTAGAACATGCAAAAGGATGGGGCCTTGGATTTTTGAAAGATTTTGTAACATCTGAACCACGCGGTTCACATCGTGACCATCAATCGGACCAAAATAAGTAAAACCCAAATCCTCAAAAAGTCCACCAGGACGCATCATAAAATGTTTAAACGAAGTTTCCATATTATGAGCAAGCGCCTGCAAGGCGGGCCCAATCAGCGGAATCCATTTTAAAAATCCATAGAATGCCGTTTTACCCCTGTTATAGATTTGAGAGGAAATGATTCGGTTAAGATAATTTGAAATGGAACCTACGTTTTTGGAAATCGACATATAGTTGTCATTCAAAATGACGAGCATGTTCGGTTTGACATGACCACCATGGTTCATGGCTTCGAGAGCCATTCCTGTGGCAATGGAAGCATCTCCAATGACGGCAGCGACTTTGTAGTCTTTTCCAAGTAGGTCGCGGGCACAGGCCTCACCTAGAGCTTGGGAGATGGAAGTTCCGGCATGGCCAGTGTTGTACAAATCGTATTCGGATTCTTCTCGTTTGGGAAACCCAGAAAGCCCTTGCCACTTACGAACAGTGGGGAGTTCTTTCTTTCGGCCTGTGAGAATTTTATGAGGGTAAGTTTGGTGGCCTACGTCCCAGATGATTTTGTCAGTGGGGGTTTGGAACACATAATGCAACGCGACTGTGAGTTCCACAACGCCTAGGTTACTAGCGAAGTGCCCTCCTACGTCTGAGAGGGTGTCGATGATGTATTCCCGAAGGTCATGGCAAACCTTCGAGAGATCCTCTTCGTTTATCTTTCTAAGATCTTCCGGAAATTGGATTTTGTCGAGATAGGGATATGATGGCATGTAAACTTCATGTTGCCGCCTTTTGGAGAGGCCGCTTCATTTTCTCCATATCTTCTGGGTTTGTGATTCCAAGCAATTCGTAAATCCGAACAGGTTGGGTTTTTCCTTTTACTCGCACTAAATCCAGTTCCCGAGCGACCACTCGGTCTTTCACTTTTTCGTATGTGTATTCAGAGATAATCACATTTGTGGTGTACATTTTATTGGATCCTTCCAAACGGGATCCAAGGTTGATCGTATCACCCATACAGGTATATTCCATCCTGTGAGAAGATCCCATGTTCCCAACAACGGCAGGACCGGAATTCAGACCACATCCAATATCGATCACCGGAACATTTCGTTCTGCCCATTTTTGTTGGAGGATTTTTAAATGGTCGAGCTGAGCAAGAGCCGCCACACAAGCATAGTATGCATGGTCTTCCAAAGGAACTGGTGCTCCCCAGAATGCCATAATCGCATCTCCCATATACTTATCAATGGTTCCCTTGTATTCAATAATGATATCTGTCATAGCCGACAAATATTCGTTCAGTAATTTCACCAAATCTTCTGGACCCAACTGTTCCGAGATGGTAGTGAACCCGCGAACGTCAGAGAAAAAAATGGTGATCTCTCGTTTGGATCCACCAAGTGCCAAGTTATCAGGGTGTTTGAGGAGTTCGTCCACAACGTCTTTGGATACGAATTTAGAGAAAGTTTGACGGATGTATTTTACGTTTTCTTCTTCTGTTAAGATTCTAAATCCGATGATGGCAACAAAGACCACAATCTGTTCGATGGTAACAGATGGAAGGACTGTGATGAGGTTGAAGGTTTGGAAAATATACAACGTAGCCACTACATAAAGTAAAAGCTGAGTTAACATAATCGCAAAACCAATATGTGTTTTTACCCTTGGTTGTAAAAATCCAATCATTACACCAAGACCAACATAAATTAGGAAAATTCCCCAGTTTGGTATTGTAGACAAAAAGTCTTGGTTTAGGATGGTATTGATTGCGTGAGCATGGTGTTCAATTCCCGACATATCGCCAAACGGAGATAAGTGGGAGTCTTTAGAAGCCCCACGCCCCGTAGCATAATACATTGCCACAAGAAAGATTTTATTATTAATTTGGTTTGCTTCTAGTAACTCAGCATCCCAATCATTAGTGACTTCGAAAATTTCATTTTGTTTGAAGGAATAACGTCCACCTACGAAGTTGATTTCCATTTGTCCTTCCCAATCAATCGGGATGACCACTTCTCTTTTTTCGTTCGGGACTTGCATCACATCCCTTTCTTCAAACTTACGTTCTTTGATGTTAAACTCTCGGATGATTTTTTTTGGAATATTGGACAATTTTATATAATGTCCCATATTGACTTCCACATCTCTCTGTACATCGATACCGTAGTATTTACAAACAATGAGTAAGTCGATGGAAGGGAAATATTCTGTTTCTCTATCTCTTCCTGAATTATAAACTTTTACCACAAGTGGCATCTTACGATTCAAACCAGATTCGTCTTTTTTTACGTTCGCAAAACCAAGACCAGCAGACAATTCGCTAATGGGTTCAATCGGAGGTTGTGGAAACTTAACCCAAGAGATCCCCGCATCGTTTTCATCGATGACATTTTTCAATTGGAACTTACGAAGGATATCAATTCGTTTTTCCAAATTTAGAACTGCTTCCTTTGATTCCGCGCTGACTTCCATAGGGTAGTCAAAGAGGACATTCCGGTTCTTTTGAAGAGCAGCTGCCATCTCTTCTGTTTGACCGGGTTTGTAATCTACGAAGAAAATATCGAACATGAGAATGTTATTCGATTCTTTGAATGTTTCAATGATATCAGCGTAATAACTCCAAGGAAGAGGCCAAGTCCCTTGTAATTTTTCGAGTGATTCTGTTGTGATACCAATGATATTGATATCCTTACGGGCCTTAGCTGGTGGTTGGAACTGAATGTATTCGATACGACCCGTGTCCCCTTCACTTTCTGTTTTTGTGTTGGATCCACGTAAAAATTGAAACCGTGTGGAAACGGAATTTTCTTCCAAATCCTTGAGTGGTTGGAAGGTGTTTACCATTGTATACATAAAAATGGCGATCACATAGGATAACCAAATCGCACCTGACTTCTGTTTGTCTTTAGAAACCTTTTCGATGGTTTTATATACAAAATAAGAAGAAGTCAATAAGGTGAGTAAACCACCAATGAGGAAGGAAAATTCGTATTCCCACCCTGTCATGACGACAGAAATGATCACACCAAGTGATCCTAGTGCGGCAACGGTAACACTGAGATAGTCCAAAATCGAAAGCGATTTTGATTCTTTGTCGGACATAGAGCCTCTTTATTCGTTTGGGAATTTCCGACCATTTTCCCGGAATTTTTAAAGAGACTCAAATGTTTTTGAAGGATACAGGAAAAAAATTTAGGAAATCGATGCCCTGATCTTTGAAATGTAATCCGCCAAAGCCGAAACCGCTTTTGTGCGGTCTGACCCGTTTTCTTCAATGATCCTTTGGATCGCAGAACCGATGATGATCCCGTCCGCATACTGTGAAATTTGGTTGGATTGTTCCGGAGTGGAAATTCCAAACCCTGCACAAATTGGCAACCGGATGGTATCTTTCAAAAATTTAATTCTTTCCTTTAAATCCACCGAGAACTCCCTTCTTTCTCCAGTAACTCCAAAAGAAGTTACGTAGTAAATGAACCCAGAGGAAGTTTTGGAAAGGGCTTGGATTCTCTTTTTTTCCGAGGCCGGAGTGACCAAATGGATGAGATCCATATCCCGAACTTTTAATTCTCGAAACAAGGTTTCACTTTCTTCTGTATCAAAAGGTAAGTCAGGAATCACAAGGCCCACAATTCCTGATTCCTTGGCTCT
The DNA here is from genome assembly GCF_004770145.1 of Leptospira bourretii. NCBI lineage: Bacteria > Pseudomonadati > Spirochaetota > Leptospiria > Leptospirales > Leptospiraceae > Leptospira > Leptospira bourretii. Next base: position 84,349 of record NZ_RQFW01000018.1, read on the forward strand.
ATCCAAAAACTTGGTGATCCCACAATGGTAAATGGGATTGAAGTAAGTAAGATAAACAAGTGGAGTCTCTGGTTTGTGGTCATGGATGGCTTTTGTGACTCGAAAAATTTCTTCGAAAGAAAAAGGATTCTTCAAAGAACGAGCCACTGCTCTTTGGATTACGGGTCCATCTGCAACCGGATCAGAAAAAGGAATCCCGAGTTCCAAAATATCAGCACCGTTGTCTAAAATGGTTTTTCCAAATTCGATGGAATCATTATAGTTTGGATCCCCTAAAGTGAAATAAGGGATAAAGGCTGATTTAAAACTTCCGCTCTCAAATAAAGATTTTATTTTACTCATTTACTTTCTTTCACCTAAGAGTCGCAAAACTTCCGTTACATCTTTATCACCCCGGCCAGACAGACAAATGATGAGATCCTTTTTCTTTCCAAGGTCTTTTGCCACATCACGAGCTACATGAAAGGCATGAGCTGTTTCCAGGGCAGGAATGATTCCCTCCACACGAGTGACTTCCAAAAAAGAATCTAATGCTTGTTCGTCTGTTACCATTCGGTAATCCACTCTTCCCGTTTGGGACAGGTGAGCGTGTTCTGGTCCCACACCTGGGTAATCTAACCCTGCAGAAACTGAATGCGCTGGTACAATTTGTCCAAACTCATCTTGGATGATTAAGGTTTTTGTTCCATGTAAAAATCCAGTTTTCCCGTATGTCAAAGTTGCCGAATGTTCTCCTGGTTTTGGACCAAGTCCACCAGCCTCTGCGCCATAGATGGCAACATGTTTGTCTTTTAAAAAGGCATGGAACATTCCAATGGAATTGGATCCTCCACCTACACAAGCTACAATGGCATTCGGAAGTTTATGATTTCGTTTTTTAAACTCTGCTCTTGCCTCTGTACCAATAAAGGATTGGAAGTCACGTACGATTGTGGGAAACGGGTGAGGTCCAATCGCAGATCCAACAATATAATGAGTTGTGGATACATTGAGGGCCCAGTCTCTCATAGCTTCACTGGTTGCTTCTTTAAGAGTGGCTTCTCCTGCTGTGACCGGAAGGATTTTTGCACCTAACATCTCAATTTTTTTAGCATTGAGATTTTGTCTTTCCACATCGACAGCTCCCATATACACCACGGTTTCCATTCCAAACATTGCTCCCACTGTTGCCGTCGCAAGACCGTGTTGGCCTGCACCAGTTTCTGCAATGATTCGTTTTTTCCCCATAAAACGAGCGATAAGCGCCTGTCCGATGGCATTATTAATTTTATGCGCACCTGTATGATTTAAATCTTCGCGTTTGAGCCAAATCCTAGCACCTCCCCATTGTTTGGTGAGGCGTTCAGCATAAGTCAGAGGACTAGGTCTTCCGACATAGTTCTTTAAATAGTATTCGAGTTCTTTTTTGAACTTTTTACTTTTCTTTAACTTTTGATAGGTGGATTCAAGTTCTTCTAATGCTTCCGTTAGAATCTCAGGAGAGTAACGGCCACCGAATTCACCAAAATATCCAGGTAGGTTTTTGCCCATATATCCCAAAATACGGGAATGGGGGAATATGAAAACTGCTTCTTTTGTGGGGGGTGGGGGTTTTTGAGTATACTCTCCCCGCCCTGATCGAACTGGGTGGGGTTAACCACCCGCCACCCAATGGCTACCTTCTATCACATCTCTCTCATTCTTACCATCGCTTATCCCGATTTTAAAGAAAAAATCGAAAGAAGTTCATGTTCCCGCACGTTCCACTTCGGCTTGGAGGGTAGCATGCAGGTTCTTGATTTGATTTTGTAAGCGACCAACCAAATCTTCATTTGTGGTAAAGGTAACGGTCTCTTCTGCCATTGATTTTCGGTCAAGGATGGTGATTTCACCCTTCTCCAAAAATCCCTTTCCAAGTGTCAATCGGATGGGAAAACCAATGAGTTCGGAATCTTTGAACTTAAAACCAGGACCAAGGTCCCGGTCATCCCAAAGCACTTCGATCCCGGCCGCCACAAGTGCTTTGTAAATGGATTCAATTTTGGCAATGTCGTCTGGATTTTTAGCAATACTCACCAAACAAACAGTAAACGGCGCAATGGAGACTGGCCAAAAAATTCCTTTATCGTCATTACATTGTTCGATGACAGTGGCCATACAGCGATTGACACCGATCCCATAACAACCCATAGTCGTTGTGGTGGCTTTCCCTTTATCATTTAAAACAGTAATATCAAAAGCTTTGGAATACTTTTGGCCTAACTTAAAGATATGACCAACTTCGATTCCTTTTTCCGCAGTGAGACCGGTTCCACAGTTAGGGCAAGGATCCCCTACTTTGGATTGCGACACATCGATTTTTGTCACTTCCTCATCTTTGAAAAAGTCGAAGAGTTTAACCCCTGCAATATGGTAATCCACTTCGTTTGCACCAGATATATACCCAAAATTCCAATCGATCAGAGAATCGATGATAATTTTGAGAGATTCTGATTTTGGAAATCCAGGTCCGATGAATCCAGGAACGAGCCCAAGTTTTTCCATTTCAGCCGGTCCTATTGGTCTTAGTTCATTACAACCCAAATGATTTTTTAGTTTGTTCTCATTGAGTTCCCGGTCGCCTTCTAAAAAGACTAGGACGTAGGTTCCGTCCGCCCATAAAGCCACTGCCTTTAGGAGGTTTTCTTCCTTTGTCCCTATAAACTCAGCAACTTCTGTAATTGATTTTTTAGATGGAGTATGGATTTTATCTTTTCCGACAAACGCTTGTTTTGCTAAACTTACATTTCGAATCACAGGAGTTTTTTCAATATTCCCTGAATATTGGCAAGAAGGACAAATCGTAAGTGTTTCTTCTCCTATGGGTGACACCACCATAAATTCCTCAGACGCAGACCCACCCATATTTCCTGAATCCGCTTGCACTGGGATCGTAGAAAGACCCATCCCCGCAAAAATCCTTCGGTAAGTTTTACGCATCGTTTGGTAGGTTTTGTCCAAAGACTCATCATCTAAATGAAAAGAATAAGCATCTTTCATTGTAAATTCACGAGAACGAATCACTCCAAACCTTGGACGAATTTCATCGCGAAACTTTGTATGAATTTGATACACATTGATAGGAAGATCTTTATAAGAACGAACCATTGGTTTCACGAGCACACAAAAAGATTCTTCATGCGTGGGGCCAAGGCAACTTTCATTGTCATGCCGATCTTTCAAACGAAACATCTCTTTCCCCATTTTATCCCAACGGCCAGACTCTTTCCAAATTTCACTTGGAGTTAAAATAGGAAGTTGGAATTCCAAACCACCGGCCCGGTCCATCTCGGAACGAACAATGCCTTCAATTTTTTTTAGGACCCTTAACCCGAGAGGAAGATAAGAATACAATCCGGCTGCGGATTTACGAATGAGTCCCGCCCTTGTCATCAGTTTATGGGAAGCAACAACTGCATCTTGTGGATCTTCTTTTGCAGTAGGAATCAAATAGGAACTAGCTTTCATCGATCTTTTCTCTTTTATTTATATAAAACTAAACGAAACAAAAATTAAAAAATACGCATCACATCATTGAACGAAACATAAAGCCCAAGTCCAATGAGAAAGAAAAATCCCAACCGAAAAATGGCTTCAATGGCTTTTCTTGGGAGTGGTCTACCTGTAATCGCTTCATAGGCATAGAGAACAATATGTCCACCATCTGCCATTGGAATTGGTAATAAATTCATCACCATCAGCGCTAGGGAAATTTTGGCAACAAAGTCGAGGTAAGTCACCCAACCATATTCCAAACTAATTCCTGCTATTTGTACAATTCCAATAGGACCTGATAAATTTTCTTTTGGAGATAGAAGTCCAGAAAATAACATCCCAATCCCTTTTAAGGTAGTGGATACATTTTCATACACTTTTGTTGAAGCGCCCACAAACGAAGAATAGACGGTTGTTTCCTTCTGTAACTTCTCTGCTTCAAATTTCATCGAAGCACGAAATCCGAGAAGCCCAATGGGTTTTAAATTGACATCGGCGGAATATTTCATATTCCCAATCCATATATCTTTTCTACCCGAAGATTGTTTTAAGTAATCGCTGATTGCATCGGCTTTGTCGAAGGATTTATCTTCTATCTTTAAATTAGAAAGGCGATTTTCAATTTCGGAATCATAACTATCCAACCGGAAATAAGGGATTCCCAGTTCAGGAAACTTCGGATGTCTGATATCCCAAAATTCAAACACATTGGCACCTAACACAGGAATTTGAATGGTCACAGTTTCAGTCGCCCAAGGTGTGAGGAGTGGGTATGTTTTTCTTTCCACAACAACAGGAATGGTTTTTCCCTGGTGTTTTCCGAGCTCTGTTTGCAACTCAGGAACGGTATGAACATCCACGCCAGCCACTTGCAAAATCATATCCCCATCTTTTAAAAAGGATAAGGCACGCCTGCGAAGGGATTTTTCGCGTTCTTGGATTTCTCTTTGTTTTAAAAGTTCTTCCGGGATTTCATCTTTTCGTTCTTCGATTTTTTCCTGAAAGTAAACTGAAGATTTGTCATCACGATCGAGGAGATTTGCCATAAAATGGCTTAGTTGTTCCCCATAAGTAAAAGTAGCCACAACTCGTCTTTCTCCAAATGGCATCACTCCAATGGTAGGATGTCCACCAGCCGAATATAAATTCGGTATAACTTGTACGATTTTTATTTCTTCGGCTCTTTTGTAAGAGACTTCTACAGGATCGCCCGTGGTCAAACTCACGTTAGTAAAAATATCTTCGAAACTTTCTGTTTTTTTCCCATTGATGGAAACAATTTGGTCTCCCGTACGAAGTCCGGCAGTATAAGCTGGACTCGAAACCTTGTTTGCATCTTCGATAAAAATACGATTGGAAGAAGGACTATCTCCCGAAAGTTCCAAAACAAACAATAAAACAAAACCTAACACCAAATTAGCGAACGGCCCACCAAGCACTGGAATCATCCGACGAAGTGGTGGCGTGGAAAGTAAATCCCCTTGTTTTGGTTTTTTGTTTTTGCTGTAGTCATCTCCACGAAAAAGAACGTAACCACCAATGGGAATGGCTGTGATTTGGTAGATGGTTTTCCCAATTCTTTTTTTCCAAATTCCTTTTCCATAACCAAGGGAAAAAATGCGAGCTTCCACTCCAACCAATTTTCCACATAAGAGGTGTCCCAATTCATGGATAAAAATAGAAACAGCTAACATGAATACGGCGCCAAATATCATTACGATCATATAGTCACTCCCCCTTTCACAAATTCTTTTTGAATATAATTACGTGTTTCTCTATCTTTTTCTAAATACCCTTCCAAATCATTAGGAAAGGAATTCGAAATTTTATTTAGCGCCGATTCGATTAACTTGGGAATGGCGGTAAAAGAAATTTTTTCTTCTAAAAATAATGCAACAGCTTCTTCATTGGCTGCATTAAACACACAAGGTGTCGTTCCCCCTGCCCTTCCCGCTTGGAAAGCCAAACGAAGGCCTGGATAACGATGAAGATCAGGCGGAAAAAATTCCAAGGTCTTCCATGTCCCAGGTTTTCTTTCAATTAAAATCTTCGGTGTAGGCGCTGGATAAAACAAAGAATGAGCAATGGGATAAATCATATCAGGATGGCTTGTGTATTGCAAACAAGCACCGTCCATGGTTTCAATGATTCCGTGGGTTAGTGATTGTGGGTGGATCACCACTTCAATTTCGTCATAAGAAAATCCAAATAAATAATGAGCTTCAATCACTTCGAGACCCTTATTGATAAGGCCCGCAGAGTCTACGGTGATTTTTGGCCCCATCGACCAAGTAGGATGATTTAATGCCTGTTTTACGGATACATGTTCCAATTCTTCGATAGGAAGGGTTCGAAAACTCCCTCCCGAGGCCGTGAGAGTGATGGCGCGAATATTGGATCTTTTTTCTCGTTCAATGAGCTGAAAGAGTGCATTATGTTCGGAATCCACTGGGACCATCAAGGTATTGTGTTTTGCCACCAAACGGTTGATCAGTGGACCAAAGGTCACGAGTGTTTCTTTATTGGCGATGGCAATTTTTTTACCGGCTTCGATGGCGGCGATAGTAGGCCTTACCCCTCTGGCACCCACAACGGCTGTCACGACCACAGAAACAGAAGGAAGACGAACTAAATCAGATAGTGATTCCTCTCCATAGAGAATAGTTGTGGATTTGTATTTGGATCCGAGGCTACCTTCTAACTTCGAATCGGTGATCGAAATCACTTCTGGAGAAAATTCATCAATAAGAGATTTCGCAAGATCTAAATTGGAATGAACCGAAAAACTATGTAAAGAAAAGGAATCTCGAAATTGACGGAGTACCTTCACTGTCGAAGTGCCAACAGAACCAGAAATTCCTAATACGGATACTCCAACCATCTAAGCCTTAGACCGATCCCGAACTGAGAATCAGACCGCGTAACCGAGAATTCCCTTAAATAAGAAATAATAATAAATCACAGGAACGGTAAATAAAAGGGCATCCGCTAAATCTAAAACCCCACCATGGCCAGGAATCAAACTTCCCGAATCTTTGATTTTAGCATCTCGTTTCATCGCAGACTCTGCCAAGTCACCCATCACCGAAATGATAGAAACCACAAAAGCCACGATGATGGATTCAATGACTCCAATCGGCAATTTCACTCCACTAAAATGTTCCCAAGTAAAATTGAGGATTTGAACACCAACAACAGCAGTGATATTTCCAGTCACATACCCTTCCCAAGTTTTTTTAGGAGAGATCTTGAGACCCGCAGGATGTTTTCCAAACCAACGACCGCCGAAATAAGCACCAGCATCACTCATAAAAGTAATCACAGATACAAGAAAGATATAATAAGCACCGAAAGGAAACGCCAAGAGAAGTAAAAAATGTCCAATAGGAATCGCTAAATAGATTGGCCCTAAAATGGTAGCACTCGCCGAAAACAAAGCACCGTCTAACGGGCGTTTCAGAATTTGCAAAATCCAAACGGTCAGAGAAAGGGCAACGAGTAAAAAAGGAATCGGGTGGAATCCTTCTCGGAGGATCTTAGAAAGTTGTAAAACAAAAGCAGGAGGAGTGACTTCAAATTGAAGGCCTAAAAACTGAATGTAGTATACAGTAAAAATCAAAAGGGAAAAGAGAAGTCCCGTTCCAAAAAAAGGTTTGGAATCTTCTCTTCTGCAAAATGCATACAATTCTTTTAAACCCAAGTAGATGGTAATACAACCAAAGGCATAGAATTCCAAATAGTAAAAGGAACTATGGAAAATCATAAACACATATACAAAAGTGAGTACGATTGCAGATAGAATACGGAGTGTTGTCTCACTCATAACAAACCACCAAATTTACGTTTTCGGGAATCAAAAAAAAGAAGGGCTTCTTCCAAAGAAGTTCTTCCAAAGTCCGGCCAAAGTGTATTCGTAAAATACATTTCAGCATAGGCACTCTGCCACAAAAGAAAATTGGAAATCCTTTGTTCTCCCGCAGTTCTGATCAATAAATCTACCGGCGGCAAAGGGAATGTATACAAATATTTTTCAAATTCTTTGGGACTAATGGGTTTGTCCAAAGATTCTTTTTTGGACTTACGCACTGCCATGATCCTAGAAAAATTACTCAGGATCTCTTCATGTCCACCATAGTTCAAACAAAAGTTGGCGGTGAGTTTTTTGTTCTTTTTTGTGACCGCCATCGCATGGTCAATTTTACTTAAAACAGTTTTAGAAAGTTTATTCCGTGCTCCGCTGTGGTGGATCCGAATTCCCTTGGAATGGATGGTATCAAGCCTTGTTTCAATAAACTCAACTAACAAACCAAAGATGGCTTGGATTTCGGTGATAGGGCGTTTCCAGTTTTCTGTAGAAAAAGCATATAGAGAGATATTGGGGATTTTGTATTCCAAAGCCACATCCAAAAGGCGATCGATAGCGTTCGCCCCTTCTCTGTGGCCTTCGGTTCTTTTTTTCCCTTGGCTTTCGGCCCACCTTCCATTTCCGTCCATGATGACAGCAATGTGGGCAGGGATTGTGTTCAACTTCATAGGAAATTAAAGAGTGGTGATCTCTTTTTCTTTTTCCTTTTCTAAATCTCCCAATTTGGCAATATAAGAATCCGTAATTTTTTGGATTTTATCTTGGTGGCCTTTGAGTTCATCTTGGGACATTTCTGCCTGGTGTTTTTTTAATTCATCATTGGCATCACGACGGATATTACGAATCGCAACTTTTTTTTCTTCGGCCCTTTGTTTGACCACTTTTGCCAATTCTTTCCGTCTTTCCCCTGTTAGTTCAGGAATATTAATACGAATGCTAGAACCGTCGTTATTTGGCGTAAGTCCAAGACTTGCAGCAAAAATTGCTTTTTCAATGTCTTTCAACATTCCTTTTTCAAAAGGAGTGATGAGAATCATACGAGGTTCTGGACAAGCAATTTTACCAAGTTGGTTCAGTGGTGTGAGTGTTCCGTAATAGTCCACTCTTACATCTTCCACCATCATAGGATTTGCTTTCCCCGTACGAATGGTACCGAAGTCTTTTTTCAAAGCCTCAACCGTTTTGTCCATTTTGGACTGCATGGATTTTATAATTTCATCTACCATCTAAAATCACTTCCTCTGAATTGGAGATTAGTGTACCAATTGGCTCTCCATCGATTAATTTTCTTAAATTTCCTGCTTTAAAAATATCAAACACGATAATGGGCATATTATTGTCCATACAGAGACTAAGAGCAGTTGAATCCATTACCTTTAACCGGTGTTTAATGGACTCCATAAAAGAAACTTCTAAGTAACGTTTTGCACTAGGATCTTTTTTAGGATCTGCGGTGTACACTCCGTCCACTTTTGTGGCTTTCAGGATGACTTCACATCCAACTTCCACAGCCCGAAGGGATGCAGTTGTATCCGTTGTAAAATACGGATTTCCTGTCCCACCAGCAAATATAATGACACGATTTTTTTCTAAATGGCGAACCGCACGTCTACGAATATAAGGTTCTGCAACGGATTTCATTTCGATGGCGGAAAGAACTCGGGTAAACATCCCTTGTTTTTCGCATGCATCCTGTAAGGCGAGACCATTCATGATGGTGCCGAGCATTCCCATGTAGTCTGCCGTTGCTCTGTCCATTCCGGACTTTGCTAAAGTTTCGCCACGGATCATATTTCCACCGCCCACAACGACGGCAACTTCCAGACCTAAGTCATGAACTTCTTTGATTTGTCCGGCAAGTGAGAATGTTTTGTTGGTATCAATACCAAGTTCACCCTCACCGGCGAGAGCCTCGCCGGAGATTTTAATTAGGATTCGTTTGAAACGCGGACTAGTTCCCACCTACTTGGAACCTCGAGAACCTACCAACAGTAATGTTCTCTCCAAACTTCGCAATGGCTTCTTGGAGAAGGTCATTGATGGTTTTGGAGTTGTCACGAATCGATTTTTGGTGGATGAGACAAATCTCTTCAAAGTATTTTTTCATTTTACCAGGAAGAATCTTTTCGATTTGGTCTGCTTTTTTACCTTCTTTTTCAAGAAGAGCTTTTTGCACACTCATCTCATTGTCAATTTCTGACTGAGGAATGGATTCCTCGTTTACGTAAAGTGGATTCATCGCAGTGATTTGAAGAGCTATCTCTTTTCCAAGAGCTTCAAACGCTTCATTGTTTGCAACGAAGTCAGTTTCACAGTTGAGTTCGACAAGAACTCCTGTTTTTCCTGTTCCGTGGATGTAAGCGATGACTTTTCCTTCACCAGTTTCACGACCAGCACGTTTCGCTGCTTTCGCTAAACCTTTTTCTCTTAAGTATGTAACTGCTTTTTCAATATCGCCACCCTTTTCTTCGAGGGCTTTTTTGCAGTCCATCATCCCCGCGCCTGTACGTTCGCGGAGATCTTTAATTTGTTCGGAGCTAACTGCCATTCGTATTATCCTTCTGTAGTAGGTTTTACTTCTGCTACTGTTTCCGCTGCTTTTTTAGCAGCTTCTGCATCAACAGGGATGTCTTTTGCAACTGGAGGAAGTTCATCGTCCATAATGAATTTTCCAGACTCATCATACTCACCTTGGTATTCAAGAGCAAGTTGTTCTGCGTCCATATCTTCAGCAAAATTAGTTTGGATGACTTCTCCACCTGTTCCTTCGAGTACAGCATTTGCCATAGTATCAAGGAATAAAGAAATTGCACGGATCGCATCATCGTTACCTGGAATTGGGTAATCGATTGGTTCCGGATCACAGTTTGTATCAATCACTGCGAACACTTTCAAACCAAGTTTTTTAGCTTCTTTCACAGCAATTTCTTCTTTTTTAGGATCGATCACAAAAAGAATCTCAGGCACAACTGCCATATCCTTAATTCCACCAAGTGTTTGACGGAGTTTTTCTAACTCACGTTTGAGAGATAATGCTTCTTTTTTAGTTCTAGCTTCTTGTTCGAAAGAGTTGTTCTCTTCCATTTGCTCTAGTCTTTTCAAACGAGCAATTGACTTCTTCACTGTGTTCCAGTTAGTCAAAAGACCACCTAACCAACGGTTAGATACATAGTACATACTGCACGCTTGTGCGGCTCTTTCAATCGCGCCACGAGCTTGTTTTTTAGTTCCTACAAAAAGAACTTTCTTACCTTGACCGGTAAGTTTTTTCAAAGCATCGTAAGCTTCTTTTGTTTTTTGAACTGTCTTTTGAAGGTCGATGATGTGAATTCCGTTACGAGCCGTATAAACATAAGGACTCATTTTTGGATTCCAACGACGTGTTTGGTGACCGAAGTGTACGCCTGCTTCTAGCAGACTTTTCATGGAAATTACTGACATAGTTACCCCTTTTTTAATGCGAGATATCCAGACGCTACAAGACCAACGATACTTGCAGGGGTTAGCTGGAACTCGACTTTAATTATGTAAAGCTCGAGAGATACTGGTGATTCGAACAAATACCGAGAGAGGTAAGTTGTACCAAGAAGTCGATCGAGGACCACTCCAGCCACAGCTCCCGCCATCAGTCCCAAAAATAGCACGAGAAGCAGGTTCCCGATTTGGGTTTTGTTCATCCAAAAGCACCTTTGTCAAGCTTTCCTGTCAGGATTTGGAATTTAGGCAGATTGTCAAGGGGAAAGGAATTTAAGGGCTTCGAAATGGAATTTTGGGAACACCTTTTTCGAAAATGGCCGTGAAACTTAGGCAAAATCCCTTTTTTTGTGGGGCGGCTCCCATCCTTTCCTAAAGCTAGAACGAATTGGGTAAGGACCGGGCTCTCCGTTCCAATCTACGATTTCCACTACGATCCCTGCCGCGGGATTCCGTTGTATTATGTTTTTTATTTTTTCTAAAACAAAAACAATTCTGTGACGATTGTTAAATGGCAGTCTATGAAACTCTCCTACTTCACCTTATATCTGTTTTGCTTTCAAAACTGTCTTTTCGGACCCAGTTTTCATGGTCTTGGCAATATGAGTTCTGCCGGAGATAGCCAACGAGTTTATTATGATGAAACAAGTGGTAACTTTGAAACCATTGCGAATTTTAGAGGGAACATTGTCAAACTAGGCACAGTTGTTCCAGACCAAATAGAAAAATTAGAACCCAAACTAAAGAAAAAAAGAACCTGTGAAAGAACTGATGTTGATTTGGTCAAAACTTTTAACTTAATTGACGAACGGAGGATCCTTGCGTTCTACGAATCTTCTGGTTTTATATGTATCGAATATTATTAATTCTGTTTCTCTGCTTTTCTGCCAGCTGCACAAACCTCAGATCCTATAGACAAATCACTTTAGAGAAAAAAGATTACCAAACGATCAAACGTTTGCCATTCATTGGAACTAGTTGTGGTTCAGGAAATTTTTTTCCAAATGACAAATACAATACTTATTCATTCATCAAAATTTGGGAAGATGGAGAGTTTAGAATCTCCAACTTATCGAGAGAACCATTTGATGCAATTGAAGATCTTAGAATTTACCATTCACCTGACCATTTCTGGATGATATTTTTTTTACCGCTTTTTGGGAAATACGATTGCGACGAATACCACGTTACAGGGTATCTACTGTATCTTGATGAAACATCAAAACAAAAATTAAAAAAGAACTTACAATCAGAAAAAACAAAAACTCCTCCAGACCTTCCAATAATGGTGGTTCGTGAATATCGTTTGATGGATTCAGAACTACTTTCACAAAAAAGAAACGAACAAAGAGAAGTGGAAAGGAAAAGAAATTCTAGATATCACAAAGAATCCATGCTACTTCCTAAAGTTTGGGATACTAAACCCAAATCGGAAATTGTCAGTATGCCAAACGAAAGACTGATTGATTACTGTTTGGAATTCCCTTATGAATGTGTCACAGATCCTAACTACTTGGGTGAAATTCAGCTTAGGAATAAAAAACAAAATGCCGACCTTCCTGATTTTTCTACCAACCTTCAAACAAAAATCAAAGAAACAAACGATTCCACTTATTTTGGTTGTTATTGTCGTAAAATTCCAGACCTATCCATTTACAGCTCTTGCCCTATCGATCAATTTGGTTTGGATTCAATTTGTAAAAACAAAAACGATTGTTTAGAAAAAACAAGTGATGAAAGCAAAAAACTTTGTCACAAAAGGTTCAAAGATGATCTATCCATTCTTATGAAAACAAAAGAATCAAAAGATAGAATCCACCAAGGAAAAGATAATTTTGAGAGAATGATTTTTTATGCAAGGAAACTTTGGGCTTTAGAGACACTGCGGGAACTAAACAAATGAATGTTAAAGAGCACTATGCAAATCATTTTGGAAATATTTATTCTTGGATGGTTGGCGATTGGAAGACAAAAGAATCGGAGTTTCTCGGACTAATCAAATTGACTCTGCATAAAAAATATCACCTTGATGTCTTTGATAACAAAAAATTCAAAATGGGAGAGTAAGAAACTAAATAAAATAAACATATTGTGATTGAGAACAATAAATGAACAATTGAATGACAAAACAGTCTAAACAGTTTCGACAAGTCAATTCACCAAAGCAACATTAATATATAATAACATACCTATTGTTGCAATTTTTTCACATAAATCCCTTGCAATGATCTTTCTACATGTTTTCATAGTAGCATGAGACTGATCCTCGTATCCAATAGGTTGCCAGTCCAGTGGGATGGCACTCCCAATGTAGGTGGTCTTGCAACAGGACTTTCCAGTTTTCTTTCTCACTGGAAATCATTAGGAAATGAAGTGGTTTGGGTGGGCTGGCCAGGAAAGTCCATTCCCGAAAAAGAACAAAAGTCATACATTAAAAAAATGTGGGAAGAACATGGAACCATTCCTGTTTTTCTAAAACAAAAGTTAGCAGATTCATTTTACAATGGATTTTGCAACAAAACCATATGGCCATTATTTCATTATTTTACATCCCATTGCGAATATTCAGATATTACTTTCGAGTCCTACGTAGAGGCAAATAATGAATTTGCACGATCGGTCGAAGCGATATACCAACCGGGAGACTGGGTTTGGATCCATGATTATCATTTATTTTTATTACCAGAAATATTAAGAAAACTGTTCCCTGACATTTTTTTATCGTTCTTTCTGCATATACCATTTCCAACATTTGAAATTTTTCGCTTGTTGCCAGAACGATTTCGGACAAAAATTCTTACTGGAGTATTAGGTGCCGATCTCATTGGATTTCATACCCAAAGTTATACACAATATTTTCTTAGATCTTTATTAAGATGTTTAGGAATAGAAAATGAACGTGGAATCATTTACTATAAAAATCACTTAACCAAAACTGGCGCATACCCAATGGGTATCAACGTTGAAAACTTTATCCAATATTCAAATTCAAAAGAATGTGATACCATCGCAAACGAAATCAATAAAAACCACAAAAACTTAAAACAAATTCTTTCGGTCGATAGATTAGACTACACAAAAGGTGTATTACAAAGGTTAAGTGCTTTTGAACTTTTTTTAAACCAAAATTCGAATTGGATAAAAAAGTGTAAATTCGTTTTGGTTTTAGTTCCTTCCAGAACTGATGTTTCATCTTATTTATCTATGAAAAAAGCCATAGATGAAAAAGTAGGCGCTGTCAATGGCTCATATGGCACATTAGATTGGACACCGATTCTTTACCAATACAAGGGATTTCCATTCGAAGAACTCGTACCTCTTTATAAAAATACCCACGTTATGTTAGTCACACCATTCCGCGATGGAATGAACCTTGTTGCTAAGGAATTTTTAGTTTCACAAAGCTGCGGCATGTTAGTCCTAAGTGAGATGGCAGGCGCAGCAGCAGAACTACCAGAAACAATTTTAGTGAACCCGAATGACTTAAATGGAATGGCCGCAGCTATTCGAGAAGCAATTGAAATGGATGAAAATGATATTTACTCTCGTAACCATGTAATGATCAATCGTTTAAAAGAAAACACAGTGAATGATTGGGCAAAGAGAATTTATTCTGACACCGAGGATCTATGTTTAAAAAATTTAGCTTTCCAAACAAAAACCTTATCTCCAAAATCCGATACTTTATTACCTCCAGACAATAAACCAATTTTCATTATCTTTGATTATGATGGCACACTTGTTCCTTTCGAATCTTTGCCTCACTTAGCTGTTCCGAAAAAGGAATTACTCAATTCATTATCAACATTATTGGAATTTCCGAATATATCTATAGCAATTATAAGTGGAAGAAATAAATCTTTCCTCGAAGAAACTTTTCAAAATCTCCCTTTGCATTTGGTAGCCGAACATGGTGCTTGGCATAGAGCACCTTACGGAGAGAGGTGGACTTCGTTACATTCATCAAACTTAGAATGGAAAGAGCAAATCAAAAACCACCTAAATGAATTTACGAAAAGAGTTCCTGGATCATTTACTGAGGAAAAAGAATTCTCCCTAGTTTGGCATTTTAGAAACGCAGATCCTGATATTGGACTAAATGCCGCAAGAGAAATGTTAGATGAATTATCACAAATATCATCTAATAGTGGTTTCTTCGTTCAGCGTGGTAATAAAATTATTGAAGTTAGAGATTATGGTACCGGGAAAGGAAAAGCTGCCATAAAAATAGTCCCCAACGCAGATTTAAACGTATTTGTATTTGGAGACGATACAACAGATGAGGATATGTTCCGGGAATTACCAGATTCTGTGACTTCCGTAAAAATTGGGAATTCAGAAACTATCGCAAAATACCGGTTTAATGCACCTGAAGAGGTCCAAGAATGGATTTATAGCTTAATATCCCACCTAAAACAGGAATCCAAATGAACAAACATAAATATGATTCAGGTATCATTGGAAATGGAAGTTACATCGCACACATCAATCGTTTTGCAGAAATTGTGTGGTTGTGTTGGCCAAACTTTGACAGTTCCCCCATTTTTGGTTCACTCATTGACAAAAAATGTGGTAACTTTTCAGTTATTCCGAATGCAAAAGTAATCAAAACATCGCAAAGCTATATTGAGAATACAAATATTCTTCGCACCGAAATTCATACTGAATGCGGAGCTTTCGCAGTTGTTGATTTTGCACCCAGATATTATAAAAATGGAGATTTAAAATATGGACGATCTTTATATAGAAAGATTATCCCTTTGTATGGAGATATAAAAATAAAAATTGAAATTGCTCCAACTTATTATTATGGGAGTAGTATAATAGAGAAAAAGGTTTTTTCGGACCACATTCTCCTAAAAGTCCCTGAATTTAAAATCCAAATTTTTTCAAATATTTCATTAAATCAAATTTCAATGGGAAATTCTTTCCATCTTAACCATACTATTTATATCGGCTTATTTGAATCTCCACCTGAAGAACTACCAATAGAAGATTTTATTGAATCAGAATTTGCAAAGACTAAAACCTATTGGCAAAACTGGGTCAAACATTGTACGATTCCAAATTTTGCGCAAAGTCAACAAATTCGATCTGCATTATGCTTAAAACTACATCAATTTCAAGATACTGGTGCAATCATAGCAGCTTCAACCACAAGCTTACCAGAAGCTCCCCATTCTGGCAGAAATTGGGATTACCGTTTTTCTTGGTTACGTGACGGTTTTTATACGTTGCATGCATTAACGAATTTAGGACAATTCGAGGAACTTGAAATGTATTCTCAATTCATAAGTAACCTAACACCTGGTAGAGATGGTAGGTTCCAACCGTTATATAGTATTTTTGGTGAATCAATATTAGAAGAAAAAATATTAAATTTAGATGGTTATCTGGCGAATCAACCAGTTCGCATCGGTAATTCGGCATATACTCATAAACAAAATGATGCTTATGGCCAAATTTTAATTTCGCTATTGCCTTTATATTTAGATGAACGCATCCCTGAAAAGAACAGATTTCATAATTTAAGTTTGATAAAAAATATATTGGACAAAATTGAACTTACGATGTCCGAACCAGATGCTGGCCTTTGGGAATTCAGAAATTTTTCACAAAAACATTGTTATACTTTTTTGTTCCATTGGGTCGGTGCGAAGGCTGTAAAAGTAATAGCTACCGTATTAGGGGAAAAAGAACTTCAACAAAAGTCTGAATCTTTAATGAAAGATGCAGAAAATAATATAGAAGCCTGTTTCGATATTGAATTAGGTTGTTATACTCAGGCACAAGGAAAAAAAGATTTAGATGCAAGTTTATTACAACTAATTACATTAGGATACTTAGATCCAAAATCTGAAAAAGCCAAAACACATCTCAAGGCAATAGAACAATCGCTGAAAACAAAAAACGGTTTATTATACCGGTATTTACATAATGACGATTTTGGAAAACCTGAAACCACTTTTTTAGTTTGTACTTTTTGGTATGTAGAAGCATTAGCTTGTATGGATCGTTTAGACGAAGCAATCAAATTATTTAATGAAGTAACGAAACATGCAAACCACGTCGGCTTATATAGTGAAGATATTGAATCGAATTCAGGGAGCCAATGGGGAAACTTTCCTCAAACATATAGCCATGTAGGATTAGTCAACGCAGCTCATCGAATTTCCGAGAAAAAAACAAAGAGTTTATTCTGGTAAAAACGTTCATTCTAAAAAAGATAAATTGAAGGTTTACGGGTAACGATTTTTTACATTGTATTCGATATTTTTTAAGAAGAACTTCCCGTATGTAAAGTCTCCCTCTGGATACTTCCAGATGGCTTCTCCATAAGTGGGTATCTTAACTCCGTTCAATTCTTTATAATCTTTTATTGGAGTAGACCAACGTGCTTTCCTTAAAGAACCATCATCTTGTAGTGCAGACCGATCATCTGATATAAACTCAACCAACTCACCTATTTCATTAAAAATGAGGACTGCAGATACTCGATACTTCCCATTTTTAAAAAAAACTTTCGTAGACAAAGGACCGTTTGCCTCCCAAGAGATCCTTCGGTCAATCAGTGCGGCGGGGGCAAATAAACAAAGATCGTTTAACACGGTGATAGTTTCTGCGATCGTTAACTCTTCATTGTCTAAATCAACGGCATTAAAAAGTGAAGCGACACGAACTAACATCGTAGCCTTTTCCTCAGAATAAGAATGAAGGACACGGAAAGGAATTCCCATCATACTTGCCTTCATATAAAAATGGCGAGCAGGATGTAAAAAAAAGTTATACTGCTCAGACGAAGAAACCATCGGCTTCGCTTCCGGATTTTTATACATCAATTCATCAAAAACAATTCGTACATTTTGAACTTGGTTTTTCCCTACAACACCCACATATAGAAGGTATTTTTGAACGGGAAATGGCAAGTGTCGAATGTCTGATTTTGTTAGTTTTTTTTCTATTAGAACTGGTTGAGTTTTAAATTCAAATTGAACTTTGGAATCAAAAGAGGATTGAACTCCGTGACAACCAAAGAATAAGGCGAAAACTAAAACTCGCCAAGGAATACCATCTATTACCTTCTGTCTCAATTGGTCCATTTTCTTCTCCTAAAAATTAGTTTCCCGTTTCTCCCAAAAATGAAGCAAAAAAAATGGATTTGAAATCTATTCGTAGGTTTTGTGTTAACGTAACCAATATGAAGAACTTTTTTGCTCAAATTCCCTTTGTTCTCCGGCAACTAACGTTTGGAAGGTAAAATTTAATCTTTCACGAATTGATTTTATATTTGCAAAATTTCGAAAAAAAGTTAAGAAATGACAAGTGGTTACCCTACAGAAAAAAAACGTCACTTTATTTGCTTTATCACTTGTTTTACCTTTGGTTCAATTTCTCGTACAAGTAGATAGTTTTTATTTATCAGATCCGCTCGTTAAAATGATCCAAGTCATTTCACTCTGGAAACAACAATGGCAAACTCAGAGCATTGTTTATCCTGCCTACGAGTTTGATCCCCTATTTCTTCTGAGTCCGTTTAACGAAGGATTTGTTTTCCAAAACCAAGAAAGGTTAATCGGGAACTATCCAATTGCATTTACCTTTATCTACTCGTTATTCGGATTTATACCCTTTCAATTTCTTCCCTTCCTAAACTTTCTGTTTTTACTAGGCTTTCTTAAACTTCTAAATAACGACTCTATCAAAACCTCTGTATTAATATTTGTTACATTCGGAACAGTTGTATTCCCGTTACTCATTGATTTTTCTGAAAATGCGATTTTCCTGCTCCTTTCTGGCTATGGGTATATTTTTTTACTGAAAGCCTTTCAAAATCAGAATACTAAACATTGGTTTCTAGGTAACTTTTTCCTTGGTTTAGCCATTTGGTTTCGACTTGAAGCTGTGTTATTTTTTGCGTCTATTCAAGTTACTATATTCATAATTGATTTTTTCATCGAAAAAAAATCTCTTATCCAAACTCTTAATCCCATTCGCTACATTATTTTCTTACTAATCTTGTCATCATTCCTTCTCTGGAACCAATACAGTTATTCGCATCCAATGGGAACACGTTACTTAGCAACTATGGCCTATAGTTCTAGATCCATTTGGGATCAAATCATGATTTTCCTCTCGATGTCATTGACATTCCCAAAACCAGAAGGGTGGTCTTTGGGGTTTTTTCTACAAAGTCCAATCTTTTTATTTGCTTTGATCCAGTTGCGCAAAGAACAATTACAAAAGAATCAGACATTATTCTATCATTTTTGTATATCGATGATATTCCTTTTAATCGTGGGGATCACTTCTCCAAATGATGGTATTACCTTAACAGGTAGATATCTTTTGTTGCTCGTATATCCTTTATCTTTCATATTAAATGAACAAATAGAAAACATACAAAAGAAAAAAACAATTTTCTATATTCTTTCTATTTGGACTTCTATATGTGCTCTCGTTATTTCCGCCATTTTCTTTTTCGCAAACAAGGAACTCACAAAATTAAAGAAAGAAATAAAACCTATGAATTCAGAATTAATTGTTACTACGAGCGAACTTTTATCAGGTGCTTATGGTTTAGACTTAATTGAAAAGAAGGTGCTTTGTATTAAAAATCCTTATCTAGTTAAATATCTCTTTTATAACATAGAAAAAAAATCACTAAACGAATTTTTGATTACTACAGTTGAAAAACAGACCAAATACAATCAGTATGAGAAAGGAATATATGATTCAATTATTTCAGAATCAAGTCTACATGGATATAGATGTATGGATGAAGAACGTTCAAAAAGGATCCTAAGTCGAAGATGCCTAAAGACAAATTAATAAACCGCTCAATGTTGAGTACATAAAGCGCAAATGATCGCAGCGGAAATCCTTTGCAAAGCAAAGATTGGAGCAAAGAGCATGGTCGCATATGCGATGCGCCCAAAGAAAAATCGCAAAAACGATCCAGTATGGAATTCAAACTCCTGTAAGATAGAATTATCTTAAGGAGAGAATATGGAATTCCAACAAATCCAAACGGGGATCATCACTGAAAAATTAGAAGAAACAAAAGTATTTTACGAAAAATGGTTGGGCTTAATCACAAAATTTGAATCGGATTGGTTTGTATTACTTTGTTTACCAAATCGTCCAGAGGTAGAATTGGCAATCATGAAACCTAACCAACCACAAGTGAGAAAACCCTATTTCCAAAATTCTTACCAAGGAAAGGGTGTTTGGTTTATTTTTGAATCAAAAGATGTAACAAAAGAATTTGAGAAAATGAAACAAAACAAAGCACCCATCGACCTAACTCTCACTACTGAGGAATGGGGAGATGTCCACTTTACCTTAGTGGATCCCAATGGAATTGGGATTGATATTGTTCAAGAAAGAAATTCAAACTAAAATTTAGAAAGACAAACCGAGGAAACTTTTTTACCTTTCTTCTGGAAAGAAAAAAGGTTCCTCCGTGCCAAAACCACCTAACCTCTATCCCGTTTGGAACAAATTAGAAAAACAATTGAATGAGACCATTGGTCTGAACCAAGTTGCTTTTTTTACAGGTTATAGTGATTGGCACTTTCATAGATTATTTAAATCCATCCAAGGGGAAAACGTCAAAGAATACATCCGCAGGTTACGTTTAGAAAAAGCAGCATACGAATTAAAAATCACAAACTTCCCCATTTTAGAAATAGCGATCGAAACTGGTTTTTTATCTCACGAAGCTTTTTCAAAAGCATTCAAACGAGTGATTGGTTCTACTCCCTCCGAGTTTCGAAAACAGTTCCAAAAGAAAAAAAATATAAAAAAGAAAACAAACCACCTAACAATTCCCGATGGTATTTCAAAATTCGGTTTTCAAATCAAAATCATTTCTACTTTTCCAATTGTTTATGTCCGCCATATAGGAAGTTACGAAGAACTTCCTGGACCACTTGCGGGGAGTAAGGAAGTTCTCTCCTTACAATCTTTCATTCAAAATTGGAGTCCTTCCTATTCAAACCACAAATGGATCGGTATTAGCCAAGATGACCCTGAAATTTCACCCAAAGGAAAAATACGATTTGATTTAGGAATTACTGCGGGTTCTTCACAAAACCCAATTCCAGAAGGATTTGGAATTGGGTCCATACCGGGTGGAAAATATTTACAAATCCGGTACCAAGGTAGTTACCATAATTTACCCAAAATTTATAACTGGATTTTGAATGATTACATAAAAACAACATCCTACAAATTAAAAAACCAACCACCTTGGGAATGTTATTTGAATCCTCAGGAAAAACTGGATGATAAACGCATAACGGATATCTATTTTCCAATTCGTTGATGGATCTTTAGTTCCCAAAGTTGGTTAGCATCAAACAAAAGTTCTTAATACTTAAGTTTTTTATTTTTTAGAAGCCACCACAAAAGAAGCACTATCTTCATAAAAGTGGTAGGAAAGAATTTTTCCATCTTTGATTTGTATCTTCAATGCCCATTCACTTTCAAAAGGTTTGCCTGTTTGTTTGATGGTATGCAAAAAACTTCCACTCGCAAACACCCAATCTTTTTTACCAACAATCTGATCCACTTGAAAACGCTTTGTATCCAACTGGGAACCCATATTCTTTAAAAACTCCTCGGCACCAGCAATGCCATTGTAAGTTCCATACAATTGATTCTCACTTCGATTTTCATTACGAACGGCCGTAATGATTGTTTGTGGGTGAAAACAATTCAAAACTCCTGTTGCGTTTCCTTTTCCAAATTCGTTAAAAAAGGTTTCTAAAACCTTTTCCCCGGTAGGTGATGCAGATTTTGCAAACAATCCAACACTTCCTAATAGCAAAGTAGCTAGTACCAAAACTGGTTTCATTTTAATCTCCTCGAATTAAGATACCAACAGTATCGTTATTCGATACTAGCGGTATCGGAATATACTTGACAGTCAATTCTTTTTTAAAAAAATTTGATTTATGGCTGTAAAAAAGAAAATGGCTTCAAAAACTGCGGGTCGCCCCAGATCGGAAGATTTAGAACCCTTGGTCTTAAAAACAACATATGAAATGTTAGCAAAGAAAGGGTATCATGGTTTTTCCATCGATGATATTGTAAAGGAAACCGGAGTCGCCAAAACCACTATTTACAGAAGGTGGCCTAACAAAGCAAATTTGGCGATGAACACAGTCACTCATATGATTTCACCTTATTTGGAATTTCCAAAAGAAATACCTTTTGAGAAAGCACTCTTAGAACAAATGGAAGCTCTCTCCGGCGTATTCACTGGTAAATTTGGGCGAGTGATATCCACACTTATTGGTGCAGGACAACAAGATAACGAACTTTCCGAATCAATTTTAGAAAATTATTTACTCCCCAGAAGAGATGCAGCCAAACAATTCTTTCGTTTTGCCATTTCATCCAAACAAATTCAAGTTTTGTCAGACGAGGAAATTGATGTCTGTATGGACATCCTTTATGGATCCTTATATTTTCGTTTGTTACTGAAACATGAAAAACCAGAATTCCAAAATTTAAAACCTTGGTTAGAAAGATTTTTACGAACACTCAAGTAGTTTGGGAGTCGATATTTTCTGTTCTTAAGATTGTATTGGAGCAGAAATTCAATTCAATCTTAAGAACAGAACAATGAATTTTACCTTCAGCTAATTGATCTGAATACTATCTAATGTCATAAAAACGTGTAAAATAATTTTATCCCAATCCTCTTGTGAAAAGTTAGGCATAAAAATCATGTTAATCGTAACACGATAGGTTTCTTCATTTTTTTTGTCATAGAAGAAGGCAATTGCTTTATTTCCAACTAATTCGCCTTGCCCAAAGTATATTGCCATAGGATCCGTCTTAAATTTTAGATTAGTTTCCCAAGCCTGAATTCGGTTAGGTGGAGAACCAAAATCTTTTTTAATAGACTCTTCAACCAATGTTTTGAAATTTTTGGTTTTTTCTGGAATAACGGAAACATCAATTAATAAAGAAAAACATTCAGACGTTTGCTGGCAATCCGCCTTAAAAAAAGAGATTGGATACTTTAGCTGTGCTTGAATGGAATCATATCGATCCGTTATTTCAGGAACGGCAATAACCATTGATTTTACAATTTGTCTCTTCTTTGGGAAAAATGAGATCCCTCTATATGTTTTTGTAAGCCAAGTTTGAGTATAAGTTCTTTCTGATTTACCACGTAAACAGCGGACTTGTCTGACAGCAGTCCCTCTACTTAAATAAGCTTTACTTTCAAAAGAATATGCATAATAAATACCCTGATTGCCCTTTTCATCTGGAGTTGATGTCCAATAAATATCGAAAGTTGTGTTATCGCTGATTTCCATTTTTTTTTGGTTCAGATAATTCAGAATATCTTCATGCCAACTTTTAGTGATTCCATTTGATTCAGAATCTTGAATTTCAGTAAATGTAGGCAAACGCATTCCAATTGCGCTGCATTGACTTGCTGCTTCATACCAATTCATTAATCCGATGTAACCGGACCATTCAAGGTTTTCAATTGCTTTAGGACTCGCTTTCCTAGGTGAATTTTTATCTCTTATAGAAGAACATGAATAAAAGAATATGAAAACTAAAATCTGAAAGAAAAAGACTAATTTCATTTGATTACCTGCAAAAAGACAAATTATCATTTTTCACAATTCTTAGTCAAATTCTCTAATGCATAAATATTCGATATTTTCTGTTCGTTTTTCAAATTTTGCTTTTTCCTTTTTTGTTTTTGATTACCATCAAAAACCATGAAACACCTAGCAAAACTTTGGCTTCTCTTATTTTTATTATTTGAGTCCTGCGTTATTTTCCAAGCAACAAAAGTGCCAGCAAACAATCTCAAGGCGGCAGTTGAAACAAAATCAAACAAAAGTCCGAAGATTGTATTTCTCGGTGATAGCATCACTCATGGTCGTGTTAGTTACGATTATGTGGCTTCCATTGCAAAGCACCCTTCTTTAGCAGATTACCAAATCATCAACGAAGGAATTAATAGTCGTTTGACGGTTCAAATTCTTGAACAACTTGAGAATGTAAAACAAATCAATCCTGATATTGTTTTCCTCCTGATTGGAACCAACGATTTAAAAGCCACACTTTCGGAAGAGGAATACAATCGATATGCAAATCTTTGGAAATTAAAAGATCCAGTGACAGAAGAAAGTTTTGTTCGCAACCTAACAAAAATCATCCAAACTATCCAAAAAGATACCAAAACAAAACTCGTTGTTTTTTCTCCACCCGTTTTGGGAGAGGACCCAAACTCCATTCCATTCCAAAGATCAAAAAGATTTGCAGAACTCACCAAACAAGTGGTCACCAAAGAAAAAGCAATTTACAAACCACTTCATGAAACACTTTCCAGAGGACTGGATGAATCCAAACTGAATGTACGGAAACCCTATATCCAAGGCACTTGGGGAATGTATTGGACAATTTTGAAATACTATTCTTCCACTTCCAGTTGGAATGATTTAGGTGATTCCAATGGATATTATTATTTAACCGATGCCATTCATTTGAACGAACGTGGAGGAAAAATTCTAGAAGACATGGCCTTAGAAGAAATCCTCGTTGGAAAAAAATAACAATCATAGCGTTAATTGATACTTAATCTCTTTCTAAGCAGATAAGGAAGGAAAGTTCTGACTATTCGTGACTGCAAGTTCTAACATCAGAATGAAAATATAGATTTTTTATCGTCAAAGAGAGTATAAATCTTGTTACAGTAGAACTGGGTGTGTGGTGATTTCTACGGGAATCGCCTCCTCCACCATCCAGAAAGGAGATTAGGGAATGTCCGCAGAAACAAACGAAATCAGTCTATTTGAGAGAACTCTCTTTCGGAAAGGGGTTTCACTCATTGTGTACACAAAGTACGGATTGAGTGCAGTGTTTCTTTTAGGAGTTGCTGCCAATGTTGCCACGAAAAGTTTTATACCAAATTTTATTGGCTCTCTCATCTTTTTACTCAATGGAATTGTTCCGGGATATTATTTACGAAAAGATAAAGAAATTTCAAAATCATGGGCCTTTACCATTATCTTCATCGACCTACTCATTTTGGTTAGTTTCTTCTACTTAGACATCTATAATAATTATACAAAAGGTGATGCAAGTAATACAATCAACGCAGGTATCTTTTACATTATTTTTGTGTTTATTGCCATTTATTCCAGTTTTCTTTTCGAATCTAAACTTGTGGTGGTGGTAGGGATCATTTCCACCTTTTTATACTTAGGTGGTATTTATTTATCAGCAAAACTTGGTGCGGCCCTTGTGGGTAAACCTAGCCCTGATATGTTAAGAGCAAACCATGTCATCGTTGCCACAGAGGTACAAAAGGTAATTTTTTTCTTTGGAGTGATTTTCAGTTTACGGTTCGTAGTGGCCCTAATTCGGGAAATGCAATCCGACCTTAAAACAAAACTCAAAGAAACGTTAGAAAAACAAAACTTTATTTCAAACAAATCCATCCAATTGGAACAGTCTGCCAATACTCTTGCTGCTTCCGTAGATACATTACAATCCATGTCGGATGAATTACACAACCAATCTCAAAACCAAGCGGCTTCTGTGGAAGAAATCTCTGCTTCCGTAGAAGAACTTTCTTCTTCGGCAATTAGTTCGGCAAATCTTGTGGAAGACCAAGTGGCTCGTGTAAAAATTGTAGATCAAAACTTTTTATCTCTTCAAAATATTAGTGAAAACGTAAAAAACAAAACCACTCAAATCGCAAAGGATGTAAGCCTCTCTGCTGATTTTAGCAAAAAAGTAAAAACCTCCTCTGAAGAACTCAATAGTATTTACTCAGAACTGAACCAAGCTTTTTCAAAAGTGGAAGAAATCAACCAAATGATGTCGGAAATTGCTGATCAAACCAACTTACTAGCGTTAAATGCTTCTATCGAAGCCGCAAGAGCTGGAGAACATGGACGTGGATTTGCGGTCGTTGCTCAAGAAGTTGCAAAACTTGCTGAACGTTCTCAATCCAATGCAGGCACAATTGCAAAAATTGTGAAAGATGCCGGGATCAAAATCAATGAAGGTACCAGATACTCAAAAGAAGTCAAAACCCAAGTGGAAAGCCAGAACCAAGAATTACTTCGAATCGAAAGCGAAATTTTAAGTTTAGAAGGTCATGTCACTGAACAAGAGAATTTAAATTCACAACTAAGACTAACCTTTTCCGAATTACATGTTCTATCCGAACAAATTGGTGTGATTGCGCAAGAACAGATGTCTGGTAGTAAAGAAATCAATCATGCGATTACCACCATTGATGAAACCACACAAAAACTTGCGGATTCGGTACAACTCCTTTATGAGGAGATCAATGCCATCCATACCCAATCCAAACAGCTAACATTGAACTAAGGGATTTCCCTCTATTCTGAACGGAGTTTTAGGGATAAAACCTGTCTTTACAACAGGTGCCTTTTCTAAAACTTTGGGAAATCGTAGGAAATAAATTGATAACCTTTACCGTGCTATGTTAAAACCCAATGCAACAGACCGCCCTGGTCAAAGAATCGAAGATACCATCATGGCCATTTTGGAGGAAAATCCAAATCATGAGGAGTTTCTATTCCAAAGAATCAAAGAACTTCCTGCCTACCATTTAGAAGATTCACAAATTTATTCAGCGATCTTAAAAGTCCTCACTTCACTTGAAATTTCAGAAAATGAATCCGAATTCGTTTGGTCAGAAATCATCCAAAACCAAACCAAACTCAACCAATGTATGGGCCGCCAAGTGGGCTTTCGAGTTGCTTTATTTGATTATTTTACCAACATCAATCCCAAAATCAAAAATCCAAAAACTATAGAGATGAAACTCTTTGCTGATACCGAAAAACTGATATTAGTTGATGAACTCACTCGATTATACAACCGTAGGCATTTCGAAACCGCACTCATTCGAGAATTCAAACAATCCACAAGATACAATCAAAACCTCACTCTTCTTATCATGGACATTGATGATTTCAAAAAAATCAATGATACCTATGGTCATACCACAGGTGATGAAATTTTAACAAAGGTTGCAAAACAGATAACATCTTGTTTAAGAATGGAAGACACAGCTTGCCGCATTGGCGGTGAAGAGTTTGCAGTGATTTTTCCACAAACAAATGAAGAACAAGCACTCATTGCATCAGAAAAACTTTTGGAAGCTTGTCGCACCATCCAACTTAGCGGTAAGTCTGTGACACTTAGCGGGGGGATTGTATCTTATCCTGAAAAAGTCAAAACTTGCGAAGAGATGTATGACTTAGCAGACCGTGCCTTGTATACAGCCAAATACTCCGGCAAAAATCAAATTGTGGCTTATTCCAATGAAAAAAGAAGTAGTTTGCGTTTTGATGCCAACCTAGAACTCCTTTTCATTCTACCAGATAAAACTCTCAAAACCATTTCTAAAAATATTTCCGTAACAGGGATTGCCTTTGATACGGAAGATGATATCACACTCAACGAATCCTTCGATGTCAAACTTCGTGAATCAGACACCAATCAAGAAATCAATGCAAAGATCAAAGTAGTCAGAAAAGAAGAATTTGGATTTCACAAGTACCATATGGCTGCTGAATTTTTGGAACTCTCAGTCGAAGACCAATCCAAACTTTCTGACTTGTATACTTTACACCGATACAAATCAAAGATTCCTACCGGTGCCGTATCATAAAAAATAAATCGATGCCGCTATGGCATATCGGAAAGACCACCTGCATTCAAAACAGAGGAGTAACCACTGGCTTGTAAAATTTGTTTGGCTCTTTCGCTCCTGGCACCAGATCGACAATAAACAATAATTTTTGCCCCTTTGTCTTTCAATCGATTGATTTGAGACGGAAGAACATCCACAGGAATATTCATCGCACCGGAATAATGACCTTCTGCAAATTCTGACTGGGTTCGCACATCAACAACAACTGCCCCATTTTGAATCCATTGTTTTACCATATCTTTTTCTCCTTTGGATTGGATGCGTTTTACAAAAACAAAGAGGAACCCAATGATGGCTCCGAAAATCAGGAAAGATTTCATACTTTCTCCTTTTTTTCCAATTTCTAGTTGCCGGAATTTTCGTCAAGAGAATCCCTATACTATAGGGGGTATGGTATTTACATCCATTCTAACCCTAAATTTTGGCGGTCCATTGCCTTTGGACCAAAAGGAGAGATGTTTCTAATATGATTACCAATCCCAAAGAAAATTTAGAAATTCGACCACTTTATGATTTAGAATCGGGAACCTGGACCTATCTAATCCTCGATCAAAAATCCAAACAATCCGTTCTTGTTGATCCAGTACTCGAACGTTTAGAAAGAGACTTAAACTATATCCAAGAACTTGGATATAAACTATCCCTCACTGTAGAAACACATATGCATGCAGATCATATCACTTCAGCAGGAAATTTGAGGGACAAAACCAATTGTGAATCTTATGCTTCCGAAAACTCAGGTGCTGTTTGTGCTTCTAAATTTTTGAAAGATGGAGATTCATTTCAGGTTGGGAATCTTAAGTTTGTAGTCATTCATACACCTGGTCATACTCCTTGTTCCATCTCTCTTCTGTTAAATGGTTTATATCTTTTTTCTGGGGATGCACTTTTCGTACGTGGATGCGGGCGGACAGACTTCCAAGGTGGAAGTGCGGACGAATTGTACAATTCTATCACAAAAAAACTATTTTCACTTCCGGATGAAACAATCGTCTTACCAGGACATGATTACAAAGGATTTCTTTCCACAACCATTGGAGAGGAAAAACGATTGAATCCAAGAATCGTTGGAAAATCACTCCAAGAGTTTAAAGAAATTATGGACAATTTGAACCTTCCGGAACCAAAAAAAATTCATGAAGCAGTGCCAGCCAATCGTGCCTGTGGGAAAGTATCATGAGTCTAGGAATTTTATTTTTATTGTTAGGCGTAGGTGCAGGAATTCTTGGTGGGCTTGTAGGGATTGGAGGTGGAATCCTCCTTGTCCCTGCCCTTGTTTATTTTTTTGAATTTAATCAAAAACTAGCCCAAGGAACCACACTGGCAGCAATGGTTCCCCCCATTGGAATTGTGGCAGCTTATATTTATTATACACGAGGAGAAACCAATCTCTTTGCTGCTGCTTTTATCAGTGCAGGATTTATTCTTGGAAGTATTTTTGGCGCAGGGATGGCATCCAAAATTGATACAACCACTCTATCCCGATTTTTTGGAATCTTTACCGTGATCGTTGGCCTTAAAATGATTTTTTTTCCGAAGTAAAAATGAAATAAATTTTTCCTTGCAGGAACATTGGTTTTCAGTTTCCATTCACTCGTGTTCGGTTTTTATCTCACATTCTTTTGGATTCTTATTTCCTTTTTTTCCGCCAACTTTTCTTGGCCGGCCGGACTCATTCCCCCGCTCCAATTCCTTTTTTGGTGGAACCTTGTTTTCTCTTCTTTTTGGTTACTTCTGATCTTTATAGTTGTTTTTGGGCTTTTAGGCTTTTTACTTCGCATTCCCGTTGTTGGAATTTTGTTACAGGGCATTCGAAATCAAATCACAGAAATTGGTTGGTATCATTTCCTCCTCAACCGAACTACTGTTTGGCTGCTAAGCCAGATACTCATTCTTTCCGGTTCCTTTGTGTTTGGATATGGTGGCCATACCGAAACCTGGATTTATACTGTTTCCCTTTCTGTGACCATTCTAGGTTACTTCATCAAACAAAATTTTTACAAACCAATGGCAAGTTTTTCCGGTTCAAAAGGTATCTTTGTTTATCGAAGTGGGGGAACCAATAGAGGGGTAAATCCCCATCACACTCCCTTTCCTGAAGAAAAAGACGTAACTCCTCCATAACTTTTTTCTTTTGATTCTCAAATGATTGGCAAACCAATCTAATAGGGTATGGAATCAGTTACAAAAAAGTTTCGAACCCTACCTCTTTCGATTTTGGCCTTTGTATTTGTATTTGCCTTACTACAATTCCAATGCCAACGTTTTTCTGAGAAAAAAATAGAGACAGAAAAACTTTCCTTACAGCCAAAGGAAGGCCAAAAAATGGCAGCCTTTGCGGAAGGTTGTTTTTGGTGTTCCGAACATATTTTTGAATCCATTCCTGGAGTTACAGAAGTTGTTTCGGGTTATGCTGGTGGACATACAAAAAACCCCAATTATGAATTAGTAAACACAGAAACGACAGGCCACGCTGAAACAGTCCTAGTGTATTACGATCCATCAAAAATTGATTTTGCAGAACTATGCAGAATTTTTTTTCTTTCACACGATCCCACTACTTTTCATAGGCAAGGACCAGATGAAGGATCTTCATACCGATCCATTTTATTCTACTCTTCCGAGTTGGAGTTAAAAATAGCAAAATCGATTCAAAAGGAAATAGAGAAAAAACAAATTTGGAAAAACCCAATTGTTACGGAATACCAAGAACTAAAAGATTTTTACCAAGCAGAATCATATCACCAAAACTTTATCAAAAACAATCCTAACCAATCTTATGTTCAGGCAGTTTCTATTCCAAGATACCAAGAGTTCCAATCCAGATACAATCTATACAGAAAATCACTGGATGAATCAAAATGATCTTATGGTTTTTAATAAGATAAAAACTGCTCTCTAATTTTTGTTCGGAAAGAATCAAATTCAGATTTAGATTGAAACTTACAAAGTTTTAGAATTTCAGCTGAAATCTCTGACGTTTTTGCTTCCTTTGCATTAATGGAAATCATCATATCACTCAAATAAATCGGGAATACAATATCCGCATAAACATCGTCTGCAAGGAGAGGACGATGGTGAAATTCCATAGCCTTTGTATAAAGAATTGGGAAATTCCATTTTTCACCGACCATTGCACCTAACTTTGAATGTGTGATACCTATGGCGGACTCTTCCATACTGATAGTAGATGCAATTTCTCTTGAATTGGAATAAGTTTTAATTTTTGACATATGTTGTTTGTCAAAAGATAAAAGCAAAATTTCACCAATGTCATGCAGAAGAGATGCTGCAATCAAATTACTAAGATCTGCTTTGTTCATACCCATTTTTTGACCAATGGCTTTACAATAAAAAGCAGATTCGTTCGATTTTTCCCAAATGGCAGTAAATGCAGGGAACTTATCCTCTAACATTTGTTTTGTTCCAAGACTATAAAGCAACGTTTGTAGTTCTTTTAGTCCAATGAGTTGGATGGCTCGATCTAAACTCTCAACTCTTCCTCCGCGTCGAAATGCAGCGGAATTCGAAAGTTTTAAAATATTGGCAGAGAGAGCGATGTCTTTTTTAATCATCTCCGCAATTGTGCCAATACTTGAGTTTGGTTTATCAATGGCATCTTGGATATCTTTAATCGCTTTTGGAAAAGTAGGAAGATTATCAATTTGCGAAACAATATTGTCTATTTTTTCCAACTGTTGGTTCTCTTTGGAAACCTTAGAAGGAATATCAATCATAAACACAGTTTTGTTTTCGCTGGATTCAAACTTAAAGGCAGAGTCACCCAATCCATCATTACGTAACATCATAAGTGTCATGATCAAACCAAGACCTGCACCCTCTTGTTCATTTGACATATCCATAAATGCATCTGCTAAATCGTTATAAGTTTTTGCCTTATCGATTCTTTCTTTGATTCGAGCAGATTCTGCGGGAGTGAGTTGTACATTATTCATGATGCGAATACGCATCAAACTCTTGTTATGGATAAAGGAAACAAAAACACCAAAATTATTTCTTTGAAGAGAGTCTTCTATGATTTCTCGATTTTCAAGATATGTTTTTTTGAATTCTACAATACCGGCTTCATATTCGTTTTGATCTTCGATATTACTAGCTCTGTTTTTAAAAAACACACGTTTTGCATTTGCCTTGATTGCGTTTGTCACTGTTTCTTTCATTGCAGCCAAAACAGAGTCTCTAACGATGATTAGATCAAGCTGTAACAAAAAACGATCCAATACTTGAAATAAAGTATTTTCTACTTCATCAGTAATTTGAAAAAATTTAAAATGAAATGGTGCATTTTCTAAAATGGGATGATTGATATCATCGATATTTGAATGAAGACCTAAGTCTTGTTTGTATTCTAATGTGACAGCCTTTGGACTTGCCATAATACCTCAAGTTAAGAAGGAGTATCAAAAGGGAATTCCCTAAGTCTATGTTGATAACAATACTCCAACTCCATTGAAAGGAAATATTTTGCTAGTGCAAGCGTTTAACAATAAAACAGCGAAAGGTTAAAATTCTTGCGGTAAGTACGAAAACAAAGATACATTTAATCCGTGATTTTACTACGTATGCGTACTAATTAATCAAATATTTTGATCTTAGGAAGACCCAAGTTATAACGAACAGCAACCACTCTGATTCCAACGACGACTGTTGCGGAGATTACTAAGTTCCAATTGGCATTTAGGTTCCATTCATTTAGAACAATATACAAAACAGATCCCACCAAACAAGCAGTAGCGTATATTTCTTTGCGAAAGATAAATGGGACTTCATTCATCAGTGTGTCTCGAATGACTCCTCCAAAAATTGCAGAGATCATTCCAAGAAGGGCGGAGGCAAAAAAATTAACGCCGTGATCTAGAGCAATTCTTGTTCCAAGGACTGTATAAATTCCTATCCCTAAAGTATCGAATAAAAACAATTCATCTCTTAATTTAGCCAGTATCCCTGGCAAAAGGATCACAAGTAAAAAACCTACAAAAATGGCCCAAAGGATATTCTCATCTCTTACCCATGAAACTGGATAATTCCCTAAAGTAATATCTCTCAAAGTTCCTCCACCAATGGCAGTGATGAATCCAGTAAAAAAAACACTGAATAGGTCATGGTGGTGATCTTTATGCTCCAAAGCAGCAAGCGCCCCAGATATAGTAAATACCATGATTCCAGAAAGTCCGATGTAATAAGAAAAACTAAATTCCAAAGTTTTTATCCTACTTTTAGTAAATTAGACGGAAATAAAATGACAATGTTTCTACCCTTTAGTTGTTGTATAGAATAGAGAAAATGATGTCGCCTGCCAAATTTTTTAGGATTGTGATCCTTGTTCCCTTTTTTTTATTCCAGGCTTGTATTCCCAGTTTGTCCAAGGGACTTATGCAATCAGTCAGCGATTTTTTGCAATTAAGAAGTTTAGTCAATACAGGACCTTATAAAATTTCTTTTACTGTTTCTGGTCTGCTTGGCTCAGGGCTAACAATCAATCTAAATTCAGGGGTCGAAACACTCATTGTCAATGCAGATGGCAATTATGAATTTACAAAAACTCTTACGACTGGTTCGAACTTCGACGTCTCCATTAAAACACAGCCAAGTCTTCCCACACAAGTTTGTTCCGTAAGTGGTGGAATGGGAGTGGTTGGTTTTGGAAATGTTACATCCATCGTGATCAATTGTGATCCTTTACGTTATACAATTGGTGGAACCATTACCGGTTTGGATGGAATCACTGGCCTCGTATTGACCAATTCGGTCGATGGTTCTACTCTCAGTGTTGCATTAGCTTCTGGAACCTTTGCTTTCACCCAAACATATTTAGATGGAACATCCTACAATGTTTCCGTAACAACTCAGCCAAACCATCCTGTACAAAACTGTGTGACTACAAACGGTACGGGAGTCTTAGCCGGAACGAATGTTACCAATATTTCAATTGCTTGTACTTCGATTGCCTTTCCTATTGAAGTCACCACTGTGGGATTAAGCTCAGGTACTTTGACAATCCGCAATAATAACTCGGAATTTATTACGATAAACACCAACGGGCTCCAACGATTCCCAACAAATATTGTCACAAACAACAGCTATAGCCTTCAAATTCTTTCAACACCGGTAGGTCACCAATGCACCCTTTCTTCAACAACAGGAGTTGTCACAGGAAACATACCTATCACTGCCAATTGTTTTAGTGTATTAAGTATTGGACCTTCGAATGGAGGAGTTCTCAAACCTCTAGAAAGTATAAGGTTGCAGTTTTCTGACGAAATCAACGCAGGTAGTTGTACAGCTTCAACTGGTACGTTGTTAAATACTAACAATAGTTTGCCAATTCAATATAGTGTTTCGACAACTAACCTAACAAACGATACTCTCACTGTTACCCCTGCTGCCACTGACTCTTGGATGAGTGGACATAGAACTCTGACTCTCAATTGTAATAGTGTTGGAGGTTACCAACTTTCCTCGGTAGTAAATATACTGTATCTAATTCCATCCAATCTTAGATATGTGGCTGATACCACAGGGAATGATGCAAATGATGGACTCACACCACTCACTCCCAAAAGAAATATCAAAGTGGCAATCGATAGTTTCGGAGGATGTCCTGCTGGTGATTGTGCTGTCCTTGTTGAAGGTGGATCCTACGATCCGGCTTTTGTGGGTGGAACCATCCAACTTGTCTCAGGAATTTCACTTTACGGCGGTTATGTGCCAGGATCTAATTTTGGAACTTGGGACCCAAATTCTCATTCCTCTGTGATACTGATGGATACAACTCCTGCAGGCTGTGCTGTTGCAACAGCAACTTCTCCTTGTGCTGCTATTACCGGAGATGCTACAATCACAAGTAACGTTACCATTTCTGGATTTAATATAGTGGGAGGACCCGACACAGCCCCTTATATGGCCGGTGTTTTTTTAGATTCCACTAACAATGTAAGATTGATTAATAACACCATTTCTGCTGGATATGGGATTAGCGGTACTTATGGAGTTTTTGCAAATAATAGTAATCCATACCTTATTTTAAACAATATTGACGGAGGTACATGTACGACGACTACAAGCTGTTTTGCCATTGGTTTGTCTATGGCTTCCACAACTCCCATTTCACCAATTGTTCTAATGAATACGATTTCAGGTGGAACTTCCACTATCAATTCAGCAAATTCAAAAGGTATCCAATTTTCTGGATCTTCCACAATCACTGTGTCAAATATCCGTGGGAATGAAATCAAAAGTAAAGATTTAGATACGAGCGTCGGTTCCACTTCAAATAGCATTGCATTTGAGGTAACTTCAGGATCAAGTGCTGGTTCCAATGGAACGTTAGCTGGGAATCGACTGAACGCAGGAAAAGGAAATTTTTCATTAGGAATGCGAATCCAGGTGGCTTCTGCGATTGAAATTGGTTCCCCTACGCAAGGCAATATCATCATCTCTGGTAACGGAGTGACAAACTCACATGGAATTTTTCTTTCTGCAGGTGGGCATGTGGTTCGAAGAAATTTAATTAATATCGGAAAAGCAGAAAATGCCACAGGAAATTCATTAGCTTCAGGGATTTATGTGACTGGAGGTGGAACATCGACAATAGAGAACAACACGATAGAAGGTGGAAACGCAATTTCATCGTCTTCAGCTTCATTATATGGAATTAAGCTCAATAGCCCAACGGCAACTTCTCGAATTGCGGGTAATCATATTCGGCTTGGAACTTCAACTGGCACGACCACTTCAACAACAACAGCGGGAATCAACCTAGATACTCCTTCCAACGTACTGATTGCCAATAATTGGATTCAGAATGGCCCAGCTCAAAGTAGTTATAATTCATTTGGGATTGAAGTGATAGCCTCTTTTTCTGGTCTAAGGATCTACCATAATTCAATTTCCGGTGGAGCCACTTCAGTTGCTGGTAAGGGAACACCCATATTTTTAAGAACACCAACAAACTCTACTGATATTCAAAATAATATTTTATTACTTAACAACAATATAAGTGGGAATGCCTGTATCATCAATTCGGGTCCTGGCGCACAGACTGCCATTAAATACAATGTATTTCATAACTGTGCGGAGATGGTAATCAATAACAGTCTCAGTTATAAGGAAATTTGTCCAGGAGGAATCCCAGATACAACAGTAGCATGTTCATCCCCTCTCGGAATTGTTGGAAACTTTGGAAATAATTTAAAGCTAGACCCTAAATTTGTTGACGACTTTGGACCAGTAGCCGTTTACACACCGACATCTGCGACATCTTGCCTGATCACAAAGTCACCAAACATTATATTAACTGATAGTTATAATGGGGCAGGAACACGGCCTGGTGGGGACGGAGCCGTGAGTCTTGGGGCAGTTGAATACGAATTTGCTTGTACGCCTTAATTAATTAAGGCAGAACGTAAATCCCTACACGATCATTGTAAAGACTGCCAATATACAACTGTCTTTTCTTTTCTAGGACACTTGTGACTTCTTTTAGGTGTTCGCCACCTGGATCTTGTAAGGTCATGAGTACCTTTCCATTTCCATCAATTTTCATTGCATATCCATAAGGTTCTGCCTTTGGCCAAAGAAATTTAGGAAGAAAGGAAATCATTCTTTTGACTACTGGGGATGGGTGCATATTGTCCATTCGATCGTTCCTTACCGTAAACAATGCCACCCAAAATTCTCCATTTTCATTTCTTGTGATATTGTCTGGAAAACCTGGTAAGTTTTCGATCACCGTTTCTTTAGTCCCTTTTTTGGGTCCCTTTAACCAAAGTTTTGTGATTTTATATCGATATGTTTCATTTACAAGAAGAAAGTCTTCTGTTTTTGACAAAGCAATTCCATTAGCAAAGTATAATTCGTCTGCCAGTAAAACAGTTTCTTTGGTTTTGGGATCATAAACAAAAACTCTTCCATAAGGTCTTGCTTCTAGAAGGTCATAAAGATATTCTTTTTGTTCATAGATGGATGCATCAGAAAAATAAATTTTCCCATCTTGTGCTATATCTAAATCATCAGTGAATTTAAAAGGTTTTCCTTTGTATTCCGAAACTAAAACTGTTATTTTTCCTGATTTATCTAAAGAAAGGAGGCCTCTATAAGCATCTGCGATGATGAGGTTCCCTTGTTTATCAAACTGAATCCCGAGAGGTCTCCCCTCTGTATAGGCGATTGGTTTTATTTCACCCTTCAGAGTGATCCGGATGATTCGACCATCTTTGTCCCCGCCATATATATTTCCATCGGCATCCACTTCCAAAGATTCCAATCCCTTTACCTTTCCAATGGCAAGAAGTATAGACTTTTGTAAGTCCGTATTCTGTGCATACATGCCGACCATCTCCGGTTTGATAGGAGGTTCATAAGCTACCGGAGCAAATGTTCTACAAGAAACAAAAAATAAGAGAACAAATAGATTTGTGAGAAAGTATTTCATTTTGGTTGTTTCTCCTTTGTGATCAATGCATCTTTTAAAGCCCAACGTTCATCAACCCAACGTTTCATTTTTTTGGACATTGGTGCAAACTGTTCGTTCTCTTCGACTGGTACAAGAGGAGCTGGGATCACTTCCACAAACACCTTTAGTTTTCGAATTTTACCACGCATCAAATCTAAAAAACTTGGATTTTCTGTAGGATAAACAATCGTTAAATCGATAAAAGCATCAAGCGAATTTCTTAACGCAGTGGAGACAACAGAAATCCCCCCACTATGCGGACGTAGTAAATTTTGGTAGGGATTTTTCTTTAATAATTTTTGAACTCTTTCAGGTGTTCTTCGGTGACCTTCCAGAAAATTCAAAATGGAAAAAGGCATACCGGCAAACTTCTCACAAACTTTTTTGACATTCTCCAAATCTTTGGTGGCAAGTTCTGGATTTTTTTTCAATTGTTCTCGGCTACTTCGTTTGACAAAAGGGAAATCCAAAGCAAGCCAAGCGTGCCCAAGTATGGGGACATACTTTAACGAATCTTTAATAAAAAATCGAATCAGCGGGATTTTACGGTTCAAAACTGATTGGATGATATAAATATCAGACCAAGATTGGTGGTTACAGATAATCATATACCTTCCGTCTTGTTTTAAGTTTTTATAACCTTCTCCGATTACTTCAAATTGTACTCCATATAACATTCTTGAAATTCGATAGTTATTTTCAATCCATGCCTCTCCGACTTTCAAAAGTAACCTGTCACCGAATCTCCTCCATGAGCCTGTTGTTACCAACTTCCAGATATATAGCGGATACATGGTAGGTATGATCGACATTAAATTCAAAAGAAACAAAATATAAGCAATGATTAATCCCAAAATAAACTCCTATTCAACACTTGGTTCCGATTCCTAGAATCGTTACATCATCCATCATGGCGGTAGTACCTCGAAACGAATGAAAATCATCCATTAACAAATTGATTGTATCTGTTAGATTTAAATCCAAACTCTTAGCGGATTCAAAACTGGAAAGCAATTTGGACTCTCCCAGGAGAATTCCCTCGGAGTTTTCCTGCTCCAAATACCCATCGGAAATCATAAACAAACGATCTCCTAACCCAAAAGACATAGAATGATTGGTATACTCGACATCTTTTTCCAAACCCAACATCACTCCCGATTCTGTAAGCGGAATGAATTGGTCTTTTGTGACGATATATGGTTCATTGTGACCGGCAGAAGAATAGGTTAAACTGTTTTCTTCTAAATTCAAATCAACAATGACGGCAGTAAATTGGTTGGATTTTTTACCATAACTCTCAATAAAAATTTGGTTTAAAGCATATAAAACATCTGCAGGCTTTGGTGCATTACGTTTGATATGATCATATTCCGCCTTGATCGCCATTGTTATGAGTGCGGCTTGAACTCCATGTCCAATGGCATCTGCTAAAAATAATCGTATTTTTGATTTTTCCAAACGAATGACGTCAAATATATCCCCACCCACTTCTGACATTGGCTCAAACGAAGATCCAAAGTCCAAATGTGCTACATACCGAAGCCCCAGTGGTAAAATATTTCTTTGGATGGTTTTCGCTGTTTCTAAATCTTCTTGGATGATTTTTAGAGTTTGGGTTAATTTTGCCGTCCGTTCCTTAACCATCTCCTCGAGAGTTTCATTCTGACGACGAAGTTCCTTATTCTTCTGAATCAAAACTTGATTTTCTCTTTGTTCAGCATTGCGAATTCTTGCCGTAAGTAATTTCAAAAGAGTCAGAGTAAGTTCAGGGCTTGTTTGTAACAATCGATGAAAATCTTCACGGGTCAACTCATAGAGGACCAAGTTTTCTTTTGCAGAAATATTCACAGTTCGAGGTGCAGAATCAATGAGAGCGATTTCACCAAAATAATCACCAGAGGAAAGATCACCAATCACAAGTATTTCTTGTTTACTCTCGTCTAAGTACTTCCAAACCTCAACTCTACCCGATTCAATAAAATAAAAAGATTCACCTAACGAGAATTGTTGGATGATAAGCGAACCTTCGGGAAATTGGACCTTTTTCATTTCCTTCTTTAGGAAACTTAAATCCGCCGTTGGTTTCTCCTCGATACCCATAAAATAACCTTAAACTTCTGGTTCTCGATTCACTAGATCTAAAGAAAATGCAGGCTTACAAACCGACCAATATTCAGCATCTTCAACGAAAGGATTCGAATACCGCACCCGAGACCCTTTTTCTATGAACAAAGATTCTCCCGCAGATAATACAATTATCTTCCCATCCACTTCTATTTGTTTTTTGCCTCGAACCATAATGGTCCACTCATCAAAGTTAGGTGACTGAAATGGTTCTCCCCATCCTGGTGGAGCAACCATATGGGCAATTGAAATTTCTGACACACCAGTGGAAGGAATACCAAAATGTTCTGCGATGGTTTTACCACCAGGGACAGGAATTTGTATTGGATTTGTTTGGTGTTGAAAACCCATAATTTAAAAACCCGGGAATTTAAAACTAAACTTATGTTTCAAAAGATCTTCTGTATAAGACCAAAGATTTCTTCTTGCGGCCACATCATAAGATGGTTCAGAACTTTTTTGAATTTCTTTTTTTACAAAGTACTTCCCCGAAACCCCGGAAACGGAAAGATCTGTGGAAAGAAAAATAGAAGTTTCTGCACCTTTCTCTTCCGAAATAGCAAAAACATTTTGGGCAAAGGTTAAAAGGAATTTTGCTAATCCATCATTGTTTTGACCAAATCGAGTTTTGACAAATCCAGGATGGAGACAATTCACAGTAATTTTTGTTTGGTTTAAACGTTCGGCGAGTTCATAGGTAAAATAAATATTCATTAGTTTGGATCTTTGGTATTGTTTCCAACCCGAATATTCTTTATCACCTAACAAATTATTAAAATCCAATGAAACTCCCATATGTGCACGGGAAGCCACATTGACAATCCGTGGTTCGTTGGATTTTTTTAAAGAAGGAAGTAGTCCCAAAGATAATATAAAATAATTCAAATGATTTAAAGCAAATGTAGACTCAATTCCTTCCTTTGTAAGAGTGTATTGGTCAAAATAGGCACCAGCATTGTTTAGTAAAACATCAATCTTCGGATGGTTTTTTCGAATGGTTTCCGATAACAAAAAAGTTTCTTTTGCAGATGATAAATCAGCAACATAAGAGTGAACCACTGCGCCTGTCACTTGTAATGAATATACGAGAGCCGCTAATTTATCTGCATTGCGACCCACTAAAATTAATTCTTCTTGATTTTTTGCAAATGTATGAGCACAAACTCTACCAATTCCATCTGTAGCACCGGTAACAACAATTGTCTTCTTCATGAAACGATCTCCTCTCTCATTTTTTTAGGAATTGTAAAAACGAATCTAGAGCCAGATACTCCATCGCTATCAGCATACATGGTCCCTCCGTTGACAGAAACAAATTCATGACAGAGTAAAAGTCCGATTCCATTCCCTGTCTCCCCTTGGGTCCCTGTTGACTTAATCACTTCCCCAACTTTAAATAGTTTGTCAACGATGGCTTTCGACATACCTACTCCAGAGTCAATGACTGAAACCTGCCAATCCTCCCCAATATCGGTTGCTTCAATGATCACTTTACCATTCTTATGACTGAACTTCAGGGCATTTGAAATTAAATTTCGAATGACAGTGATGATCATTCGATCATCGCAAAACACCATTGCATGAGAAGGAACATTCACCTCCAAAACAATACCTTTGTTTGATGCGCTAAGAGTAAAGAGTTCCAAACACTCCCGTACAATATTATCCAAACGATAGTAATGTGGTCTATATTCTTCCTGTCCCCGTTGCAACTTAGACCATTCCAAAAGGTTTTCCAATAAGGAAAAAACAGATTCCGTTGCATCTACCAAAGATTGTGTCATTCCTGCGAGTGCATCTTCTTTCTTTTTCATGTCCTCATTCAATACTTTGAGTAACATTTTAATCCCAGCAAGTGGGCCACGCAAATCATGTGAAATGATCGATAAAAAACGATCTTTGGTTCCATTGGCAACCAAGAGTTCACGGTTGACATTTACCATTTGTTTTTCTAAATTTCTTTGTTCGGTGATATCGCGAAAAACAAGAACCATCCCAATTTTTTTACGGTTCGCATCTCGGATCTGTTTTGCGGTCACTTCCCAATACTTTTCATCTTTTTCCCAAATCCATTTTGTAAGTGTTTTTTTATCTGACAAATGATCGAGTTTAGAAATAATTCCAGGAGCGGATGCAAAAAAATATTTATATGAAAGTAACGTAGAGTTTTTGGAAGAGATTCGA
Organism: Leptospira bourretii; assembly: GCF_004770145.1. Taxonomy (NCBI): domain Bacteria; kingdom Pseudomonadati; phylum Spirochaetota; class Leptospiria; order Leptospirales; family Leptospiraceae; genus Leptospira; species Leptospira bourretii. The sequence goes on from NZ_RQFW01000018.1 coordinate 125,719, forward strand.
AACAAATGTTCTGCGGACATATTCCAATCAACAATGCGATTATTAAAATCGAGGATCACCACGGCTTCGTCTAACTCGTCGACGATTTCCCCCCGAACCAATGGAACAAGGTCAAACATTCGATAGTATCCGATGGCGAAAAAAATCAAAATTACCTGCATCGTACTCATCACTGCAGTAATATTGAGTCCGGGTAGAGGACGAAAACCTAACTTATGTAAAATGGCCGTAACCCAAATAAACAAGTAGGACACCAAAATCAACAAATACCTTCGTCTTTCAGTCGATTTAGAAACAAAAATACCTTTGATCAGTAGATAAGCTACAAATGCAGACCAAAAAAAAGAAAAGAAATAGGAAACGATGAATCCACCAACATTTGTTTCCTGGATCCACTGAATTCGACCGTTGATATTTACTAAATATGTATCGAGTGTTAAAGTTTTAAAAATGGGATCAAGAACACATACCGCAAGTGTAACCAGCGGTTGGATTGTTAACATAACCCAAAACTTTTTTGTCAGCAAATGCCTGTTCTGCGTAAACTCTAATGAAACAAGCACCATTCCTAAATTGGCAAGAGCAACACCAATGTACAAAAATGCAATAAAGGATCTATGAAGGGCAGGACTGATAAATACAAAATCAATTCCATAAAATCCGGTCCACATCATAGAACCGAAAACTAAAATTAAAAGGTATTTAACAAGATCTAGGCGGAAGGATTTGAGAACGAAAAGCCCCAATACAAGATTGAAGCCGAATGCTAGAAATAGAAGTAAACTATAAGGATGAAATTGCCACAAACTAAGTTTCTTCGCTGCTTAGCATTTCACAATTCCCATCAAATACAACCCCATCAGCAATTTGAAGTTTTGCCGTACGAATATTTCCTTGGACTTTGCCCGTAGATAACATTTCTAATCGTTGTGTTGCCGTTACGTTTCCAATAATGGTTCCACCAACAACAACCGTACCAGCCTTGATATTTGCTTTGACTCGTGCACCTTCGCTAATCACCAGATAACCATCGGAGATGATTTCGCCCGTGAAATCACCAGAAATCTGTAAAGGTTTTTTGAACGCCAAAGTTCCGTTAAACGCCGTTTCTTTTCCTAGAATAGTGGCAATGACTCCGTGTTCGGTGATGGTTGTTTGCATTTCTTTTTTTGACATAGTTCCTATTTTGTTTTCATGTTATAGACCCCGTCCCAATCTTCTGGTGGGGGATCTGCGATATAATCATCGCAACGTTCAATATATAGTTTCGAGGGGCCATCTCCAGGATGAATCGCGAGTCCTTTTTTGAACTCTTCTTTTGCTTCTGCGAACTTTCGCGATTTGTATAACGAAAGGGCTTGGTTGTAATGAACCAATACTGCTTTCATTTTATCACTAATGATCATTTGGGCTCCTTGTAGAAAACGACAACTGCCGTTGCGTAATGGTCAGCATGGCTGATGGATACGGAACTGCTAGTAAATCCTTTCTCACGGAAAAACTTCTCAGTTTTCCCATGGATGACTAGCGTTTTTTTACCAAAATTGGTGCCAGCAAGTTCAATCTCGCGCATATCGGCAACTTCGCCCGGGTTTAAGTTGAGAGCCTTAATCACGGCTTCCTTACAGGCAAATCGACCCGCCAAAAAGGGAACCGGGTCTTTGTGTTTGTGGCAATATTCGACTTCCTCGTCGGTAAAAACCCTCTTTAAAAAGCGATCTCCATGTTTTTCGAGAAGTTCACGAATTCTCTGGTTTTCAACGATGTCGTTTCCGACGGATAACATAAGATGATTTATTTTCGCCGAAGTTCCAAGAGTCGAGCAAATAAAATATTGTTTTCTTTGTGGTATGGTCGTCTGAGTTGCACCCGTTCGGAATAATCAAAAGCCGCCGAAAAATCTCCATTTTCAAATAGTGCCTCTGCAATATAAAAGAGGGTTAAACTATCCGAAGGATTTTTTTGCACGTATTGCACGGCAAATTCCAATGGGAACGCAGACATTCTATGTTCAGTATAAAGGTATATTTTTTGAACAGAAAGTGGTGCATCATGAATGGATTCAAAATGACTCGAAATCATTTTTTCCACTTCCTTCCATTTTTTCTGTTTATAAAGAGTGAGTGCTCGTAAATAAACAAAATGTTTTGGATGGTTAGTTGGAACTTGGATGGGTGAACCTTCCCCCGTATACTCGACACGAATTAAAGATAAATCATCAATCAATTCCCCATGGCTCTTGATCGCGTCGCGAATTGCCTCTAAATCACCTTGGCCTTCGAAAGTTGTTTTCAAAAACAATTCATCATCTTCGTTCACTTCCATTTCAGCTGCTGAACCAATCAAAATATCATCACGTCCATCCGAACCGATCAAAAGGACATCTCCTTTTTCTAATTGGAAGGTATTGATCTGGAGAGCCTTTTTGGAAGCCAAAAGACCTAACTTCGCACAAACATAGTTATGTGGCAAAAAGAAAGTTTTATCATTACGGTAAATCACGGGTCTTGGATGTTCAGCATTTAAAAAATAAAAGAAGCCAGTTTCATCATCAATCAAACAAAGAAACATAGAAATTAACATCGAACCATCAAATGTTACGAGTGTGTTATGTAATTCCATATAGGCATTACTCACCCATTTTTCAGGAGTGATGTCTCTGACTTCTTCCGATTGGCCATTTCTTTTGATGATTGCTTCAAACACCGAGCCAATGACAAGAGCTCCACTTGCTCCTTGCATCGATTTTCCCATGGCATCACCATTCAAAACAACAATGTACTTTTTGTTTTGAAGTTGGATGGATGAAGAAACACATAAGTCCCCGCCAATTTCGGAACTCCATTGTTTATAAGAAAACTTTTTCTTTTGTTCCGTAAGGAACTGAATTTTCATATTCGAGGAACTTGCAAGGTTCTGTGTTAGCGGCTCAATGAGTAAAGATGCTAAAAAATAATCCCCATCTTGTTGTTCTTTTAATCCTTGAACTTCCGTTAAAGCAAAATTTAATTCCTTGGTCCGCTCATCTACTTTCTGTTCCAAATTGGTGTAAAGAAGTGAATTCTCAATAGAAACAGCAATTTGCGAAGATAATATTTTTAAAATTTCGACCCTACCTGGAGTAAATGCATCAGTTGTGAGATTGTTTTCCAAATAAACAATACCAACAACTGTTCCATGGCTAAGTATCGGATAACAAAGCAAAGATTTTGGTAAGGTAGACTTAACATAAGGATCATTTTTAAAATCACCTTCCCTAGCAGCATCACCACAAATAACAACAAGTCCCGTTCTCACCACATAACCAATAATCTGCGAAGGAATTTTGTTCTGGTTTACATAGGCAACTGGTTCAAGAAAATCAATTGCAAATGGGGTTTCTGAATAAACAGAAACAGATTCTTTCTCTACTTCTGACTCTGCTAAAACTTGCCAACCTGAATCCGATTTAAGGATAAAGTATCCTCTCTCTGCTCCTGCATTCTCAATCAGGATTTTCATCATCTTTTCTAACAGACGATTGAGTTGGATCTCTCCTGAAATGGTTTGAGAGGCCTTGATTACCGTATTGATATCTAAAGATGAACCAACATCCCCAAAAATATCCTTTGTCGTACTAAATAAAGCAAGACTATCAGTAGAGTCGGTTCTAAAGTTTCTGCCAATATATTTTTTCAGAGAAATATGGCTCATCTCTAGTTGTTTTACCTTAGATAAAAAACCATATTTCCCGTAACGATAATGCGCTTCCACCAAATGCAAGTTACTGTATTGTTCAAACCCAGTTTCTTTCCACATACGAACCAAAAATTCGTTTGCTATGGCTTCCTCTAAGATATAACTAAACTCACGGGCGGAAGAAATTGCCGCCTTACAAGCGATCACTGCTTGAGTTTTCTGATTCGCCAAATATAACAATAAAGCAGAAATGATTTCGTTTTTATGACCAAAATTATCCGGAGAACTTTTCGCCCAAACTTTCATTCGTTTTCCAAAGGATACCAAACGTTTTTTGAGGTTTGCCTTTGTAGTTCCTGCGGGAATGGCATTATCCACAATGAGAGAAAACGTAACGAGAGCACCTAGAAATACATGCTCAGGAACAAACATCATCCCAAACATTGCCCCTTCCAAACCATCTAGTTTTAAAGAATACTCGTACGCTTTTACTTTATCACCAAGAAAGTATTCAATTCTTAACTTACAAAGATAATAATCAAATAATGCATTTGCATTCCCTGTGGCCAACCATTCAGAGACAGTTTCTGATTCTGAAAAATATCGACCTTCCAAACTCATTGGATCAGGAGACTCACCTCTCATGTTTTCAACTAACTGAAGATTGAGTCTGTGCACTTGGTATGCATGATTTTGACGTAAACTTAATAAAGAAGCATCATACCGAAGTTGGCTTTTATAAAGATCCTCTAAGTTTTCGCGAAACAACAAACCTTGGAAATGAATATTATTGAGTGAATATGAAGAGTATTGCAAATCACCAGTTTCCATCCCAGCAAGGAAACTATCCCAAAATATAGAACGACCGTCTCTTGCATGATTTTTCCAAGGAGAAATCATACATGCGAACATAAATAATGTTCGGCATTGAAATGGTTTTGCATCTAAGGTTTCAAGCAAACGAACACCTAACTGACCAAATTTGAAACCATCACCATAATTCCCTAATCCAGAACCTTGAATCACACCCATCGCACAAAACCCAAAGGCACTAATCTCACATAAACCAAACCGTAAGGTATGATTGACCAACTTCAAAACGATGACAGGAAATAAATCTGGTTCTGCAAGGAATGAAGGAGCGATACATGCATTCAGAAGTCGCATGATGGCAAGATATTTAGGATCGTTTGTTACCGGAAGATGTTCTAAACTTTCAATCGATCGATTGCCAAGTTTAAATTTAAACTTGATTAACTCTGGGAGTGGAGAAAGTGAATTTGCTTTTTTGGGCAATCGAACTCCCACAAGTTTCAAAGCCTGTTTCAAAGTTTCCAAAACCTCTTTCATCTTGTTCTGTGTGACAAGCATAGAGGATTGAAGTTCGTAGACTAAAATTTTATCTAAGTCGTTCCGAACAAAGCTAAGTATATAATTAAAACTTTTTTCAGCTGCTTCAAAATTTTTAGAAAGGTACGCTGATCTAGCATAAGCCAAATGAAGTTTCAAAGAGTTTTCATAATCACTTTTCCACTCCTCGTCCTTCATAAGCCCAACCATTCGGTCAAAGAAAGTGAAAGCCGCATCATAAGCAGAAGAATTTAAGGCTTTGAATCCTGCTTTTTCATTTAGGATCCTGAGTTCGGCTAATTCTTCGCTTCCTTTCATTTGCGAAGCACCTAAATTCAATTGGTTTACAATGGTAAATAAATGGTCTTCAAGTTTGTATTTATAAAGAATTGAAAGATAAGTTTTACCGATCTTATAATGTAGTTTTGCTTTTTCTTCTGGTGAAATGATCTTATAGATAGCTTCTCTGATTTTATCATGAGTAAAATTTGCATCCTCCATACCGAGGATCAAAAACTCTTCATTGGCAAGTGTTACCAAATCCATTGATGCTTTATGAAATGGCCTATCCGCTATCGTTGCATAAATATCATGGCGAAACCAGTTTCCTATACACGCAGTTAATTTAAGTGCATCGATTAGTTCTTCTGATTGGAGATTTATTTTATCAATGATAAGATCAATTACGTTGTCAGAAATATTTACAGAATCAATTTTGTCTTTGTCCCAAGACCAATGATCATCTTCAAAGTAAATGTAAGATCTTTCATATAAGTTCTTAAACATCTCGTTGACATGAAATGGATTTCCCTTCGTTTTTTTCCAAAGGACTTCTGCGATAGGACGAATTTCCGATTCTGGAACCATTAATGTTTCCGAAACCAATAGTGCCACATCGCGCTCTCTCAATGGTTCTAACCGAATTTCTGTAATCGCAATTTGGATCTCACGAAGTTCTTCAAGGAGCCTAAAAAATGGATCCGTTGGAAGCACTTCATTATCACGGTATGAAAGAATAATAAAAAAATATGAAATTTCAGGATCAGTCAGGACTTCTTTTAAGAGTAAGATACTTGAAGAATCGGCCCATTGCATATCGTCCAAAAACAAGACCACAGGATGTTCTTTTGTACAAATAGTTCTAAGAAATTTTCGAAATACCAAATGAAATCGGTTTTCGGTCTCTAAACTATCCAATTCGGGCGGTGATGGCTTGTCACCTAACAACTGCGACAATTCAGGAACCACGTCAATGATCAATTTTGCATTAGCACCTAGTGCATCAGATAAATTCTTTTTCCATTCTTTGACCGCTGATTCGTTTTCGGATAATAACTGTCGAACAAGTCCTTGTAAGGCTAAATTGATGGCGCGGTAAGGAATCGATTTTTTGTATAAGTCAAATTTACCTGAAGTGAAATATGCCTTTTCCCTTGTGACTGGTTTTTGGATTTCGTTGATAAGGGCCGACTTCCCAATTCCTGATCGACCCGAAATTAAAAAGGTTTCGATTTTGCCTTCTTTTGCATCGAGAAATTTTTCTTCAAAAACATGAAGTTGGGTTTCTCTCCCGTATAATTTTTTGGGAATTTGGAATCGAGAGGATTTATCATTCTTTGCAAGTTCCATTTGGAACTGATTTAAAGATTCTCTTCCATTTTCCAAAAGAACGGATTGGATCGCAGAGAGGTCAGATAATAAACCCGTTGCTGTTTGGTATCGATCTTCTGGATTTTTCTCCAGAAGTTTCATAATTAAATCAGAAACAATTTTTGGTGCTCCACTTCTTTCCTTTGGAGAAAGCGGAGTTTTTGCCAAGTGTGCATGCACCATTTCCAAACTATCAGTGTATAAAAATGGGAGGTCCCCTGTGATTAACTGATATAAGGTGACACCGAAGGAATAAAAATCTGTTCTATAATCAACTGTACGGTTCATCCGACCAGTTTGTTCGGGTGAAATATGCGCCAGTGTTCCGGTTAAATTTTGATTCATCGGAAGATAAAAACTACGATGAGTCAAAAGTGTCGCAGAACCAAAATCGATAATCTTTAAAGCTCCAGTGTCTGGATTATAAATGATGTTTTGAGCTTTAATATCGTTATGAACAATTTTTGCCTTATGGATATCAACAAGTGCCTTACATACTTCAATAGAGATATTTAGGAAAGTTGCAATATTGCTATACTTTCCACTTAACTGTAATTTTGCGAGGTCTGTAAAACCTACATTTGGAAATACAATGGCTACCGTATTTTGATATGTTTCTAAATCTAGTGGTCTTAAAGTATAAGGTGAATCGACAGAACGTAGAATTTCAAATTCGTTTTTAAAACGTGTGATTTCGTGGTTATCTGGATAATCGCGATTCAATAGTTTGATCACGACAGGTTCTCCAGACGAAGATTCTCCCGAATATACGGAACTTCTTTTTCCTAAGTGAAGTTCCCTTAACGCTTTATATTTTCCTACAGTGAACACAAAAAATCCTATCTTGCTGTTTTACCGCCGTCTACCGGTATCACTGCTCCAGTGATAAAAGCAGCTCCATCTGTAGACAACCATACGCAAGTTTTTGCAACTTCTTCTGGAGTTGCCATTCGACCCAATGCATAAGATTTCATTCTTTCTTTTTTTACTTCTTCAGGGTTCGGAACATTGGCATAAAATACATCATCCATTTCTGTTTGGATCCCGCCTGGACAAAGTGCCACCACTCGAATTCCGGCAGAACCATATTCCAGAGCTGCCGATTTAGTCAGTCCAATGATTCCGTGTTTTGTCATTGAATAAGGACCAGCTTTTTCTTTGCCTCTGACACCGAGGGCAGAAGAGACATTGATAATGACCCCACCTTTTCCTTGAGTCAAAAGTTGTTTTAACTCGAATTGCATTGAGAGAAAAGTTCCTTTCAAATTGACATCCATTACTGAGTCAAAAATATCCAATGGATAATCAGCAGTTGCTTTTAAAACACCAGAAATCCCTGCGTTATTCACGGCAACATCAACAGAACCATACTTAGTTACAATTGATTCAACAAAATTACGAACTGCTTCCGATTGTGTGACATCACAACGGACAAACATCCCCGTGCCACCTTGTTTTTCAAGAAGGGCAAGCGTCTCTTCACCTTCTTGTTTTCTTCTTCCGCAAAATCCAACCACATAACCAGCGTTTGCAAATTCTAAAACAATTGCTCTCCCAAGACCAGAAGTGCCGCCAGTCACTAGTGCTACTTTTTTTCCACTCATTGGATTTCCCTTTCTTCGATCAAACGTCCATAACGATTGATTGCTTCCTTTACATTTGCCTGATCCAATTCAGAAATCGATTCAAAACGAAATCCAGCAAAAAAGGTGTCTTCATTATTATCGTCTTCTTTCACCCATAATAAAATACAAGTTCCATGAACGAAACCTACAATATCAAAATGCATAAAAAACTCTAGTTGCTCGCTATTGGCCAAATCACCCGGATGAATCCCTGAGCACCGCACCATAAACCCAGAACTAGAGATATTTTCGATGGTGGAGACGATATTTCTCCCATTTTCCCTAACCGAAATATTGTTTTTGAACTGATCCAAAATGCGAAATCTCGGGTCGATTTCATAAACTTCTTCCTGCGTGCTTTTTAGGCGTTTGTATACTTTTAAAGGCAAAATACTTGCTGCCATTTCAATCCGAGTGATTTCCTGATTTTCCTGATACGCAGTGATTTCTAATTTCGAGTAATTCCAATACCCAACCTTACTATTTTTAGTCTCCAATGCTTTGGCTCTCAATTTGATGGGCATGTTCATCTTGGCGTACTGAAAAAACTCTGAATTTAAGTATAACAATAAGAAGGTGACTCCTTCAAAAGGGACCTTCCCGTACATATGGTTACAAGCAATTCCAAACTGCCTCGCAGCTTCCACAATCTGCATACCTGAAATATGTTTCAAATTGGGAGGTGAAAAAAACTTGTGAGTTGGCGGGATATAAAGATTCGCAAAAAATGTATCTTTTTTAGGAATCTCTTCAATTGGCTCGAAGATTGCAGATATCTTTGACTTCTCTACGTTCCCAACGTAATAATCCCTCCGTTTAATGATCTGCAAAATTTTAATTTCATCTGCTTCCGTAACTTTATCGTTTAAAACATATTGCTGCAGATTTGTATCAAAATGATAGAATGTGCTAATGAAATCTCTTTGAGTTTCATCCACTTCAGCTTCTGCTAAAATTCTTTCTGCAGATTCTTTACGAATGCGATACGGAATTGTTTTGAGTTGATAATAATTTCCGCTCGTATCTTGTCTTTTTGCATAATATTGTAGCAAAAAATCAATTTCCTCATGGGATATTTTGGGAAAGATATGTTCCTCCATGACCACAGTTGTGATCATTCTTGGAAGTGCGCGACGAATGTTAGAAACAAAACTATCGTCTTGGTAATATGTTCTTGTATATCGTTTGTCGAGAGGTAAAACTGCGGGGAGTTCTTCTTTTTCAAAAACCTTCATTTGTATCTACCGGAAATCTACTCTAGGATTAGTCCGTAGATTCCGATGGGATACAATTCAGCGCAACTAAATTAACAAGCTATTGACAAATTTATGTCAGATTCACCTAACAACTGTTACGGAACATGGTGCGTAATGAACAACACGATCAGAAACGCTACCCATTATGAATCTTCCGAGAATTCCATGGCCACGACTTCCAATCACGATCAAATCTGCTTTTTCTTTTTCAGCAAGTTTGCATATTTCTTCAGCAGGATACCCTTCTAAAATCACACGTTCCCATTTTACAGAAGTTTCATCCAAAATCGGATGGATTTTTTCAAATCTTTGTTCAGAGATCCATTTGACTCGATCTTTTCCAGCAGGAGCCGCATCATAATATCCAGGAAGCGGGCCAAAATCTTCAATCACTTCGACGACGAAACATTTTGCATTACTTGCTTTTGCAATTGCCAAACCAAATTCTAATGCTCTCGCTGAACTTGGTGAACCATCAATCGGGATGATCAGTTTTTGAATCAATTTTTCCATATAAAAAGTCTACCACCTTAAACGATTTGTGAAAGTGAAATTCCTTTGATAATTGTCAAAACCAGAAAAAGATCTTCCGATTTTCCAAAGCCGAAGAGAGAAGTATGGTTTTTGGTGGGATTATTTTTTCCCACCTTCATCTTCTTTTGTTAAATAATATGCAATGAGGATGGGGAGTGTTGTCACAAGAATGACAAAAACTGCAACAACATTGGTGACAGGTCTCTGCCTCGGACGAATAAACTCTGTTAACATCCAAATTGGCACAGTGGATTGTTGGCCCGCAGTGAATGTTGTGACAATCACTTCATCAAATGACAAAGCAAAAGACAACATACCACCAGCTAACAAGGCAGTGGCGATATTTGGCAAAATCACAAAGCGAAATGTTTGCCAAGGGTTGGCACCCAAATCCATAGATGCTTCCACCATGGAATGAGAACTTCTGCGAAGTCTTGCGAGTACATTATTATAAACGGTTACAATACAAAATGTAGCATGGGCAATCACAATGGTCCAAGTGCTAAAAGGAATCCCAAAAAGAGACATGGCGGAACGAAGTGAAATTCCTGTCACAATTCCAGGTAACGCGATCGGCAAAATCACAAGAAAGGAAATCACCTCCCTTCCAAAAAATTTGCTACGATACACTGCAAGACATGCTAAGGTTCCAAGAATGATGGCCATAACAGTTGAAATGGTTGCCACTTGAGAAGACAAAATGATGGCTTCCCAAATATCATTTCTTTCCCAAGCCACTCCAAACCACTTGAGAGTGAATCCTGGCAACGGGAATTGAAATGTTTTTTCATCAGTAGAAAAAGCATACATGATGATGATAAAGATGGGGATATGGATGAACAAAAACCCAAGGATGGTTGCTACCTTTAATCCGATTGTACCTAAATTCCACTTAGAGAGCATCAAAAGCTCCTAATCGTTTTGCGATCATAAGGTAAATCATCATAATGACAATAGGTATGACAGAAAAAGCTGCCGCCAAAGGGATGTTACCTGCTGTACCTTGGTGTGTGTACACCGCCATCCCAATAAAATAACTGGAGTTTCCAATGATGGTAGGGATGATATAATCACCGAGCGTAAGCGAGAAGGTAAAAATCGAACCTGCTACCACTCCCGGAAACGCGAGTGGCAACACCACTTTTCGAAATGTTTGAGAAGGCCCACCACCCAAATCGGATGATGCCTCGAGTAAGGATTTAGGAATTCGTTCTAAAGAGGCTTGGATGGGAAGGATCATATACGGTAGCCAAATATAAACAAAAACAAGAAACATTCCAATATAAGAAAAAGACAAAGAAGTTCCTCCAATCACAGGAATGGATAGGATCACATCAAGAAGATGCAAAAGTCCAAGTTCTTCTAAACACCAAGTGAGAATTCCTTCTTTTGCCATAATCAGTTTCCAAGAATAAACTTTCACAAGGTAACTTGACCAAAGTGGTAACATCACTCCCAAATATAAAATGGGTTTTAATTTGGGACCAGCATACATCGCCATATAATAAGCAATCGGAAACGCAATGATGGCGCTCACAATGGTAACTGTAAAAGCCATGGTTGTGGTACGAATGATGATATCCCAATTGGTACTTTGGCGAAACAGATCATAATAGGATTCTAAAGTAAATTCTCGTTTGATGACTCCAGAGAAAGAATCAATTGAGAAAAAACTTTGGATGAGGAGAGTGAAAAGCGAACCCAAATACACAACCCCAAGCCAAATAAGAAGTGGTGCGAGTAATAAAAAAATCGCAAGACCCTTACGATAAAAAAGAAATGTAAAAAACTTATCGAGAGTGTTTGTCATTTACAAATCCTTAAAGCAAATGCATGTCAGAGTCTTTCCAACCCACGAGCACTTCCGAACCAACTGCTATATGTTCTGCCGAGATTTTTAAGTTTTGCGTGGAAGCAATGATACGAGATCCACTCGGAGTTTCAAAATGCATTTTAGAAGTGGCACCTGAGTACACTTGGCTTTTGAGAATTGCCTTAAAGGTTCGGTATCCTGTGGAGTGATTGTCTTCTTTCGCATTCGCAAATACATGGACTCGTTCGGGACGAATCATTCCTTTCCCATTTTGACCTGTGAGTCTTTTGGTTTCTTCTAAAGATAGGATGTTGGATGTTCCCACAAAGTTGGCAACAAATTCTGTTTTTGGCCGATCATACAATTCTTCTGGTGTAGCAATTTGCTCCACCTTACCTTTGTTAAAGACTGCAATTCGATCCGACATCGATAGTGCTTCTTCTTGGTCGTGAGTGACAAAGATAAAAGTAATACCCACTTCCTTTTGGATGGCCTTCAGTTCCAATTGCATCTCTTCTCGAAGTTTTAGATCCAAAGCACCAAGTGGTTCATCGAGAAGTAAAACTCCGGGACGGTTGATAAGAGCTCTTGCGAGGGCAATCCTTTGCCTTTGTCCACCAGATAATTCAGAGGGTTTACGATTGCCCACATCAGGCAAACGAACCATCGAAAGCATCTCCGCCACTCTTTGGCCTATTTCTTTTGTGGGAGTTTTTTTAATTTTTAATCCATACCCAACATTTTCCGCAACTGTCATATGTGGGAATAATGCATAGTCCTGGAAGACGGTATTCACATTTCTTTTGTAAGGCGGAATGCCAGTGACATCAACACCTTCCAAAAGAACCCTTCCTGAAGTCGTATCCTGAAACCCTGCCACCATACGAAGGCAGGTAGTTTTTCCCGACCCGGAAGGGCCTAACATCGAAAAGAATTCACCTTTTCTAATCCCGAAGGAGACATCATCCACCGCTATAAATTGGTCGAATTTCCTTGTTACATTTTGAAATTCAACATCGTAAACTTGGTCCATTCCCTCTCCTTCAGTCTTCTATGATGTTAGGATCTTATTTACTTCCAATAATGGAAATATAGTCTTCAGCCCATTTTTTATAAGGCACACATTTTCTTCCACCGGAACAATCTTCTTTTGGAGTTCTCCAGAAAGAGATTTTTTCAAAGTTATTGAATCCGTTGATGGCACAACCTGTATCACCAAGAAGGGCATTCCCTTTACAAGCAGAAGGAACAGAAGGAACTGATCCAAACCAAGAAGCAAGATCACCTTGTACTTTTGCAGAAAGTGAATGTTCTAACCATTTGTAAGCACAGTTTACGTGTTTGGAATCTTTATGAAGCATGGTGCTATCTGCCCAACCGGTTGCACCTTCTTTCGGAACAATAGAAGCTACTGGTTGTTTTTCACCAACAAGTAAGTTTACTTGGAATGGCCATGTAGAAGAAGCAACTAGTCCTTCTTTTTTAAAGTCATCCACTTGGACCATTGCGTCATGCCAATACTTTGGAACGAGTTGTCTTTGTTTTTTTAATAATTCGATGACAGCAGCATATTGTTTTTCATCCAATTCGTAAGGATCTTGGATTCCAAGTTCTGGTTTTGCTTGTTTTAAATACAAAGCAGCATCGGCAATGTAGATGGGACCATCAAACGCTTGTACACGACCTTTGTTTGATTTTCCATCAGCCAATACTTGTTCTTCAAAAACAACATTCCAACTGGTTGGAGCTTTTTTGAAAACTTTAGTGTTGTACATAAGAACGTTTGGACCCCATTGGTAAGGAACTCCGTAATGTTTTCCTTCCACTGTATGCCAAGGAGCATTTTGCAAACGAGAGTCTACGTTTTTCCAACTAGGGATAAGGTCTGTATTGATTTCTTGAACCTTTCCACCAGCAACCAATCGTAACGATGCATCACCAGATGCAGTGACAAGATCAAATCCACCTTCATTCATGAGTGCTACCATCTCATCAGATGTAGCGGCAGTTTTTACATTTACTTTACAGCCAGAACTTTTTTCAAATTCAGTGACCCAGTCATATCCTTTGTCTGTTTCACCACGTTCAATGTACCCCGGCCAAGCAACGATGGAAACTTCTCCTTCGCCTTGTCCGATTTCGGAAACCTTTGTTTCTTTTTTGCCGCAGGCAACCGCAAATGCGATTGAGAGAACTGCTACAGAAAAAATCACTCGTTTGTATGAATCGAATTTCATAAACCTATGTGCTCCTGGTTTTACTTATGTCAGGAATTAGATACCAACAATTCAAAATTAAGCAACCACTTCCTAGGTTTTCAAAAAAAAGGTAGGAATTTTTCTGCGGTGGGATTTCGATGAAAGCACAGGTTTCGTATGAAATACATCAAAGACAAAGACCTTTTTCGACAAGAAAACTTCATTGGTGGGGTATGGTGCCCCGCAGAAAACAAAAAAGAAATTTTAGTACATAACCCCGCAAACGGTGAAGTCATCGGAAACATTCCGCATTCCACAGAAAAAGATGCAGTAATCGCCATCCAATCAGCAAAGAAAGCACTCTCTGATTGGAAATCACGACCAGCCAAAGAAAGAGCCGGAATTTTACGCAAATGGTTCCAACTCATGATGGACAATCAGGAAGATCTTGCTCTCATCATGACTCAAGAACAAGGGAAGCCGCTAACAGAAGCTAGGGGAGAAATCGCTTATGCTGCCTCTTACATCGAATGGTTTGGAGAAGAAGCAAAACGCTCCTACGGTGATATCATTCCATCTCACAGAAAAGATACAAGAATCCTTGTTTTAAAAGAACCGATTGGTGTGGTGGGAACCATCACACCTTGGAATTTTCCGGCAGCCATGCTTGCAAGAAAAGTAGCCCCAGCACTCGCAGCAGGTTGCACTGTCGTTTCGAAACCGGCCGAACTCACACCCTACTCTGCTTTAGCAATGGCAGTACTCGCAGAACGAGCGGGAATTCCGAAAGGCGTCTGGAATGTGTTAGTGGGTGACCCAATTGCAATCGGAAAAGCCATTTTAGACAGCAAAGAGGTTCGAAAACTCAGTTTCACTGGCTCTACAAAAACCGGGATTTATTTAATGGAAAAGTCAGCTGCCACATTAAAAAAACTCTCACTCGAGTTAGGTGGGAATGCACCCTTTATTGTTTTTGACGATGCCGATATGGATGAGGCTGTGAAAGGTGCCATGCTTTCTAAATATAGAAATACAGGACAAACTTGTGTTTGTGTGAATCGTTTTCTTGTCCAAACATCTGTCGCTGAAGTGTTTGCAAAAAAATTGGCCGACAAAGCCAAGGAACTAGTGGTTGCCAATGGAATGGAACCGAACGCACAACAAGGTCCTCTCATTAATGATGCGGCATTGGAGAAAGTAAAATCTCATATTTCCGATGCGGTTTCGAAAGGAGCAAAAATTCTAACGGGTGGAAAAGAACATACCCTCGGAGGTAATTTTTTTGAACCTACCGTGCTTTATCCTGTAAACTCTTCCATGGTTGTCACAAAAGAAGAAACCTTTGGTCCGGTTTCTTGTATCCAAACCTTCCAAACCGAAGAAGAAGCCATCCATTTGGCCAATGACACTGACTTTGGACTCGCTTCCTATTTATATACAAAAGATATGGCTCGCATTTTTAGAGTCGCCGAACAACTCGAATACGGAATGGTGGGAATTAACGAAGGACTCATTTCTTCAGAACAAGTTCCTTTCGGCGGTGTCAAATTCTCTGGAATGGGACGCGAAGGTTCTAAATACGGACTCGATGATTATACAGTAACCAAATATCTCTGCCTCGGAGGAATCACATGACGGGCAATCAAAAACAAACCAACCAAACTCTATGGGAAAGAAGACTTGCAAACGTTCCCAGAGGTGTTACAACCGCCTACCCAGTGTTTGCCGAAAAAGCAAAAAATGCAGAGATTTGGGATATCGAAGGTAAACGGTTTATTGACTTCGGTGGTGGAATTGGTGTCCAAAACACAGGTCACTGCCATCCAAAAGTAGTAGCTGCCATCCACAAACAAGTGGACCAAGTGCTTCACACTGCCTTTCAAATTATGCCTTATGAACCTTATATCGTTCTTGCAGAAAAACTAAATGCAAAAGCACCCATTGAAGGAGGAGCCAAAACCATCCTTTTTTCTTCTGGTGCAGAAGCTTTAGAAAATGCAGTGAAAATTGCAAGAGCTGCGACGGGACGACCAGGGATCATTAGTTTTCTTGGTGGATTTCATGGAAGAACCATGATGGCTCTTGCCCTCACAGGAAAAGTAGTTCCTTATAAAAAAGGTTTTGGACCTTTTGCAAGCGATGTATATCACATACCATTTCCTATGGAATACCATGGTGTGACAGAAGATGATTCTATCAAAGCCCTAAACAATTTGTTCAAAGCAGACATTGATCCTTCTCGAGTGGCTGCCATCGCCATCGAACCCGTGCAAGGTGAAGGTGGGTTTTATATAGCATCTCCAAGTTTTCTAAAAAAACTAAGAGCCATTTGTGATGAACATGGAATCCTTCTCATTGCTGATGAAGTACAATCAGGATTTGCAAGAACAGGAAAACTTTTTGCGATCGAACATTCGGGAATCAAACCAGATCTTATCACGACTGCAAAATCACTGGCAGCAGGAATGCCTCTTTCTGCCGTGATTGGAAAAACTTCCATTATGGATGCAGTAGAACCAGGCGGACTCGGCGGAACTTATGCAGGAAACCCAGTGGCTTGTGCGGCAGGGATTGCTGTGATGGATCTCATCGAAGAAGAAGGGATTTTAGAGAAGTCGGTCAAACTCGGAAAACTATTAGTAAACGAGCTAAACGAAATCAAAAAAACCTACCCTCATATTGGCGAAATACGCGGGTTAGGTGCTATGGTTGCATTTGAACTTGTAGAAAATGGAGACGCAAACAAACCCTCTGCCGATTTAGCAAAAAAACTAACGACCAAAGCCTTAGAACATGGACTTGTTTTACTTTCTTGTGGTGTGTATGGAAACGTCATTAGAATTCTTGTTCCGATTACCGCAGAAGAGTCCATTGTCAAAGAGGGCTTAAGTATCATAACAAAATCACTAAAGGAAATCTAAAACTTACATGAAAGAATATAAACTTTGGATTGATGGAAAGTGGACAAACACAAATGGCGGGAAACTCATGGACATCGAAGATCCTGCCACTGGAAAAAAGATTGCGAAAGTAATTGATGCCAGTGTCGCCGATGTAGACAAAGCAGCGAAGGCAGCACACAAAGCTTTTTATGATGGAAGATGGTCTGGACTCACTCCTGGGGAACGTTCCAAAGCCATTTGGAAACTCGCAGATCTATTAGAAGAAAAAACCAAAGAATTTGCAAAAGCAGAATCTCTCAACGCAGGAAAACCTTATAAAAACTTAAGCCTTGCCGGAGACATTCCTTTTGCAGTCGATAACATTCGTTTTTTTGCAACGGCAGCTCGTGATGTACATGGAAGCCGGGCTAACGAGTACCAACCGGGATATACATCTATTTTACGCCGAGAACCAGTTGGTGTGGTGGGCCAAATTGCTCCTTGGAACTATCCTCTGCTTATGGCAGTATGGAAGTTTGGACCTGCCCTTGCTGCAGGTTGCACCGTCATTTTAAAACCAGCACCGGGAACGCCCATCACCTCTCTTATGTTAGCTGAGCTAACCAAAAAAGCGGGAATTCCAGATGGAGTGATCAATATTGTAACTGGTGGAAATGCCACAGGCCAAGCCATTGTCGACCATCCACTTGTCAGAATGGTTTCTCTTACCGGATCCACTGGAACGGGAAAAAACATTATGAAGTCGGCTTCGGATTCCTTAAAACGAGTGCATTTAGAACTCGGAGGAAAAGCGCCACTGCTTGTGTTTGATGATGTGGATGTAAATCTTTTTGCCGCCAAAGCGACATTTGGTGCCACTTGTAATTCAGGACAAGACTGCACGGCCGCCACAAGAATCATTGTTCCGAAAGCCTTACAGAAAAAAATCACCGATGCGGTTGTGGATGCAATGAAAGCCGTTCAAGTGGGTGATCCCTTTAATGATAAAACAGAAATGGGCCCTCTTATTTCTGCCATCCACCGCGAACGAGTTTTGGGATTTATGAACAGAGCCAAAAAACAAGGGGCAAAAATCCTCACCGGTGGTACCATTCCTAAGGGCCTCGACAAAGGATACTTTTTTGCGCCTACTGTTGTCACAGATGTCAAACAAAACTACGATGTCGTGCAGAATGAAATTTTTGGACCGGTTCTTACCATCCAAACTTACGACAAAGAAGAAGAAGGGATTAAACTTGCAAATGATGTCAACTATGGACTAGCATCTTCCATCTGGACAAAGGATGTAGCGCGCGCTATGCGGGTGGCAAAAAAACTAGAATTTGGAACCGTTTGGGTGAATGATCATCTTCCGCTTGCTTCCGAAACTCCGCATGGTGGCTTCAAACAATCTGGATTTGGAAAAGACTTATCTATCGAATCTGTGGGTGATTATTTGATCACCAAACATGTGATGGTGGGTGGGGTTTAAGATTCTTAAAAACAAATAGAAATGGTCGGATGTCTAAGGGTTTATGGCATCTCAAAAGAATCCGATTGTTTCTATTTTCCAATGGTTAGCACCAAGATTCCATCTCTTTGATGATTTAGACAAACCAGGCACCATCGAGTCTATCCAAAAAGGTGCTGAGTTAAAAGGATCCAACCTCTGGACTCTGATCTTTGCCATTTTTATCGCAAGTATCGGACTCAATGTCAATTCCACTGCCGTCATCATCGGTGCTATGCTTGTCTCTCCTCTGATGGGTCCAATAGTAGGGATTGGATTTGCCGCCGCCACAAACGACTTTGAAAACTTAAAAAAATTCCTTCGCACATTGGCTCTTGCTACACTCGCTAGTATCGCTACTTCGTTTGTATATTTTTCCTTATCACCGATTAACGAAGCACAGTCGGAACTACTCGCAAGAACCTCACCTACCATTTACGATGCACTGATCGCCATCTTTGGTGGGGCCACAGGAATCATTGCCAATACGAGAAAAGAAAAAGGAACTGCCATTGCCGGTGTTGCCATTGCCACTGCCCTTATGCCTCCCTTGTGTACTGCAGGTTATGGGCTTTCCCAAGGGAACTGGTCTTATTTTTTTGGTGCTACTTATCTTTATCTCATCAATTCCATCTTCATAGCCATCACAACTTTTATTTTTGTACGGTATATGGAATTTCCAAAAGTCAGTTGGGGTTTGTACAAAGATAAAGAACGAAAAGTAAAAATTTATTTAGGATTATTTACCCTCATCCTCCTCATTCCATCTATCTTCACTGCCTATCAAATTGTCAGGACATCTTACTTTAAAGGCAAAGCAGAAGAGTTCATTCGAAATGAAATTTTGATCGATAACCGACGAGTTTTGGAAAAGGGAATCAAATACGAGAAAAATCCTAGTATCGAACTTACCATCATTGGCCCCAAAATTAATGAGACCCAAGAAAAAGAATTACAAAACAAATTAAAATACTACAACCTAACCAATACAAAACTGATCTTACACCAAGACCTATCCACAACAAATTTAGATAATTTAAAATACGAAATCCTTTCTGAAATTTATAAATCGAATTTTAACTCGGATCAAAATAACACTGAGATGATTGCAAAAGAGATCCAAATTTTTTTTCCGAATCTAGTCTCAGTCAGTTTTACGAAAACAAAAAAGTTTGATATGAACCAAAATGCTTACGTGGATTCAAATCTCTTTGACTCTGAATGGAAAAAACTTCCATCGGCAAAAGAAAAAACGCAACTTGAAAAGTTTCTACACCTAAGAACTGGGGAAATTCAAATTGAATTGATTATGAGAGAAGTTCACTAATATCAAAATCGTTTCTAAACGATTCATAGATTTTTTAATAAAAATTTTCTGTTTCTGTTTTAGTAATAAAAATCTAAACTAAAGCAGCTTGTTTTAAAAAATCTTTAAAAGTGTCGATGTCTTTTGTGAAAAACACTGGCTTCGGTGCCTTTGTATCTTTCAAAAGAAATACAATCCCTTGGTTGTGGAGAACTACTTGTTCTAATTCTTCGGGAGTATAAGTATAAGTCACATTTCCAGAATGGAACAAAAACTTCCCATTTTCTTCACGTAATGTCCCTGAACCAATTCGTTTAAAGTTCTTTAGCCCATCTTCCAAAGCATCAATATCAGATGACTCTTCACCAAACGTTAGTTTACCGGAATAATCCAAAAACAGAGTCCCTTCAATCTGAAACCGACTTTCTTTCAGAGCCTGTGGTTCCTCTTCCAAATTCCCATCTTCTGTTGGAAGTAAAACTTCTGATTTTTGCACCACGGAAGGTGTGATCTCTTCAGGTAAAGAATACGAAAGATGTCTATCGTCAGAAATGGCCCGTTCCCTACGAATCCGTTCATCCAATTGTGGGGAAACGGGAGGGTTTTGTGGCATTCGGTAGGAGCCGGAATTTTGGGGTTTTCGTTGTGGGTAGGCCGCAGGTTTGGATTTTTGCGGGGATAAGGCTACGTATAAAAAACATAGAACACCCACAAGGATCATAGCAAAGGCCGCAAACAACATACTACCTATATTATCTTGCCAAACGACGATTCCCTTGATTACATTTTTTCTTTACAAGGGTTTCGGAAACGGAAACCTTTCCTTTATGTTCGAAGAAGAACCCTCTACCCTCAAAGAAAAAATCTATCGCGCCATCATTGCTCTCTTTTTATTCATTTTGGTCGGAACCCTGATCATTACCTTTTTGCCTGGGGACGCCGAACAAAGTCTTGTGGGTGCCATCACAGGCCAAAATTCCACCAAAGCAGGAACCATTGCGGGGAGAAGCATTCCCGTGGATTATTTCAATGCTGCCAAACGGGATTGTTACTACCGCTACCAACAATATGGTAGAGAAACGGCCCAAAACCCGGAACTTCTCAATTCCTGTGCTTTTTCTACAGTCAAAGAAATCTACATTGCCAATGACATTGCTACCGCTGTCGGTTTCCAAGTTTCGGAAATCAGCATCAAACGTGAGATGTCCAAACAAGCAAGAGAGGTTCACAAGGAATCCGTTTCCCAAGCGGGGTATGGGGAAGAAGACTCTCGCTCCCTAACAGAAATCTACCAACAAATCTACCGTTCGGCACCCATGAACTACCGTATCGATTCTGCTACAGGATACGCTCTGTACCCTAACTTTTTGGACCAACCGTTCTCTCCAACAGAAAACGAAGCCGAGTTAGAAGATGAAGCCAAACGGGCAAAAATTTCTTTCCGCATTGTCGCCATCTCCGAGGTCAATCTTCTGAATGCTGTGGAAGCAAAAATCAATATTTCTGACGAAGAACTAAACAAAGAATACGAAAAAGAAAAAAAAGATGGGTCTCTTGCTAAGGATGCTTCCGGAAATTTCGTCAGTTTTGAATCAAGGAAACCCCTCTTACTTTCCAAAATGAAATTTGATCGCAAAAGAAAAGAAGTAGAACTATGGAAAGGTCGCATTGCAACAAAAGTATCCGAGCCAAATGCTTTGGAAGCCATTGCAGCGGAGACCCTCCAACCCATAGAGACAGTGTCCAATGTCGCCTTGTCTGATCTCAAACTGGTTACTTCCAATCGTGGCAATAGCTACCGTTTGGCGAACTCTGCAAAATTTTGGGAAACTCTCGCAAACGATCCATTTAGCAAAAAAACAGTAGTGGGTCCATTCTCAGATAACGACAAACAAGTTTATGTGGAATTTGGAGCCTTAACTTACGGACAAACCACAGCCAAAAAACCGGCGGACCAAGCTGCAGATTTTCTGAAACAAAGGCAACTTCTTAGCTTTTTTCTTGAAATAAACCAGTCCTTAGCAGCAGAATACAACGTAGAGAAAAAAGGCCTTCTCTCTTTAGAATAAATGCAAATTAAAGCCGACTTCATCAACCCGTTCCTGGAAGCAGCCACCATCGTTTTTCGCGATGTCCTCCAACAGGATCTCATCCGAGGAAAAATCGGAATCAAAGATTCACCTGCGCCCAGCCATGAAATTGCAATCATCATCGGTGTGGTGGGATCTTTTAGTGGTGAAGTGGTTTATAGTATGAACCTCGATGCTGCCTACAAAGTGTCTCGCAAACTGGTTCCAGGCCTTTCAGATGAAGATGTAAAAAACGAATACAAAGATATCCTCGGTGAGATTGCCAACATGACCACTGGTAATGCGATGAACATTTTTACCTCTGCAGGCCAATCGGTAGAAATCACAACTCCTAACATCCAAGAGACAAACAACACTTCGGTTCGGTTTAACAAAAAACCTACTCTCTCCATTAACTTATATTCTAAGTTTGGGCGAATTGAAGTAAACGTCGCAATCGCTTAAAAGTATATTTTTAAATCGAAGAACCTAAAACCCGGAGTCTCTCTCGGGTTTCTTTTCTAAAATCATAACCTGGTATAGGAGTTTTCCCCTCCACTCCATTCATATAGAGTTGGTAGTATTTTAAAGAACGTTCCAAATCCCTTTCATCCCAACTACTCTCATAAATTTTCCCTAAGTAATATTGTGCCGGAAGATATTCTGCTGATTCTTTAAAATTTTTGATGATATTCGCCAATTGATGGGCTGCTGGACGAAATTCTTTTTTGCGAATGAGAAGGATGGCAACCGCATAATGCGATCTAGGTGTGAGCTCTGGGTGTTTCGGAAACTCTGTGATCAGTTTTAAATATTCTTTGTACGCCTTTTCTTCCGATTCTGGATTTCCAATTCGATCCAAAGAACGTGCCAACTCAAATTGTGTTTTGATTTTGAGATCAGCATCTTCTTGTTTTTCCACAAGTCCTGCGGAATCTTTGTCCTTCCCATCTAAACCATACAAATTTGTATTCTCAACTCGAGATAATTTTGCCGCATCTCCTTCTTTTCCATAAGACTCGGCAAACTCGGATTCGGCGGACTTCTTTTGGCCTCTTGCCAAATATGCCTTCCCTTTTTGAAAGGAAGCCCCGGAAGGATCGATCACTTCCTTCTTTTTTTTCTTTTTCTCAGCAGGTTTTGCATTGGCAGTCACTGCTGTTTGGCTCTCTTGAGTTGCGACTTTGGATGATCCTGGCTCCAATTGACTATTTTGATTGGGAAGAGTGTTTTGGGATTTTGAATGAGTGCCGGGACCAGAGTTTACCATCGAAGTAGTGTTCTCTGGATTCTTTGTATTCTTTTCCGTTGTTTCATTACCTCCTTCGTTTGTCCAAGTTTCTGGAAATGGCAAAAACAATTCTGTCGTTTGAGCGTAAAACCCAGGAGAAATGTTTAAGAACGAAAAACAAAAAACGAGACAAGTTAGGAAAAGAAACTTACGAAACAAAAAGAATTCCTTCATCGTAAATTTTTTGGAATTCGTTCTAAACTTCTAGGTTTTCCAAAACCTTCACTGGATTCGGGAGGTTTGGGCAATTTTAAAGTTTCCAAATTTTTCTCTTCGTTTTTGACCTTCACTTTTTTTTCTAAGTCAGACACTCGCTCCAACATTTTTTGCATCCGAAGTTCTGAATCGGAATCTGAATCAGATCCGGACTTTGTATCTTCTTTGGGAGTTACAGGTTGGATATCAATGGGTGCTGGAATCAACCCATCACCTGACGGAGTGTAGATGGGAGGAACCGAAGTATCTTCTGCTTTACGGTTTCTAAAGTCATATTCCTTTCCCAAAAAATCTTGTTCTTCAGGAATTGTATCATGTGTGTATCCGTTGGATTCTCTTTCACTGATAAAATCAAATTGCATCCGACGGTTGGATTCATATTTTAAATCTTCGGGATCGGACATTCGAACATCTTTTCGTTTCCGATTGTAATCCCTTTCAATCTCCAAAAGAAACAAACTTCTGGTATCCTGTGCAAGTTGCATCCCTTGGGGTTTTGCATTTTCCCAACCATTGGTCCAACCCACATAAATTGCCATGATGAGAAAAAATACAAAAAGTGAGATGGCAATTTTTTTGAGTAAGTCTTGGACCTGGGAAGGAATTTTGTCTACGAGTCCATCGACAGCACCCATCATTTTCTGGGTGTCTACATTGACTTTGGGTATATTGATATTTTTAATGTCCACTGGTTACTCTTCCGAAATTTTAAAGACTACCCTTCGGTTTGTCCCACGACCTTCTTCGGTCTGATTGTCCGCTAACGGCACTGTTGGGCCAAATCCTACCACAGCAATCCGCGTTTCTTCTATTTTATGTTTAGACTTCAAATAATTAGCAACCGAATTTGCTCTTTCCAAAGATAACTTTTGGTTGGCCGATTTGGTTCCGACATTGTCCGTATGCCCTTCGATAAGAATCTTCAAATTGGCGGCTTTTCGTAAAATTCCTGCCAATCTGTCTAGTTCTGGCTCTGATTCTTTGGTGAGTTCAGCAGACCGGAAAGCAAAGAACAAATTGTTCATCACAATTTGATTTCCTTTTTTCAATTTGGGTAGAACCAGTAGGACAGTTTTTTCTTTGTCCTCTTTTTCCTTTCCCACCAAATTCAGGTTTTGTGAGACAGGAAGGTATCCTTCCTTTTCACCATAAAATCCATAGTTTTCTTCATAAGGAAGAATGATGCTAAATTCACCCGTCCCCGGATCACTCACAGTGGAACCAATGGATTTTTTTCTAGTTAAAGATTCATATTGTACAAAAGCCGATAGTGGTTTTCCTTCTTCATCCACCACTTTTCCTTTAATTACCACAACAGGTTCTGGTTGGAAATGATTGGGGATGGCTGCCATATACAAGTCCCCTTCCCGGGAAACGTAAGCCCAATTCCCAACCGCAGGGATACTTAAAAAATTAACACCTCTTAGGTTAGGAGATAATTCCTGTGGTTCTGACCATGAAGTCCAAGAATCATTTTGTCTTCTTGTGATAAAAATAGAGATCCCTTCTTTTCTTCCAGAGGAAGAGAAGTATAAGGTTTTGTCATCGGGAGCAAGGAAAGGTGCCATCTCCTCCTCACCTGTATTGATCGTATTTCCTAAATTAATTCCTTCTTCAAAAACACCAGAATCATTTTGTAAACTGACATATAAATCTAACTTACCAAAATTTTTCTTTTGTTGGGCCGAATAAAGCAAAGTTCTGCCACTCGAAGCCAAAGCAGAACCACCAAATACTTGTTGGTTGGGATTGTCTGCCTTTCTGTACCAATTGTAAAAACTTGGAAAGTTTATAGGAGAGGGCATTGACCAACCCGATTCCGTTTTACGAGTTTTATACAGAGGAGCACGGTTTTGAATTTTATCCGTTCTTTCCTTATATTCTGTTTCTAACTTTGTCAGAACAATATGAAATTCTTTAGGATTTTGTGCTTCTCTAGATGCAATTTGAGATTTATACATCATCTCGCGTTTTAGGTTGTCGAGCATCTCTTCTTCGCCAAAGTTCCCGAATACAAAAAGTTCGTTCCCACCGGGAAGAGCCGAAATCACAGCAGATGGAAATTTATTATTGAGTGGAGTGGGAAGTTGTTCTCCTTGCATCCAAAAACCGTATTGGTCTCGTTTGGCGGCCCAAATTTTTTGGGTGGATCTTCCCCCTTCGCGAACAAGGGCCGTCCAAAACAAAATTTTTCCATCAGGAGTGCACTGCGGATTAAAAGAAAAAAGGCCCTGAGTTACATAACGTGGGATTTTTTTTAAACTCCAATCAGGAGTTTTGCCCGTTTCAAACGGTTCCATTTCATATCGAATGGGATTACAAGTTTCACCTTGTACATCGCATAACATCCGTATCTTTTTCCCGGCCAAATAAGCCAACTCTTCTTGTAAAACCCCTGTTTGGACTCGGAATACTTGTTTGTCTGTGCGAAGGAGATGGCCGGTATTTAAGAGGTCCCCCTCCAAAACCTGGATTCCATTTTTTACACTTTGTGAGCTAATGAGCCCATTCCCAAAAAGAAGGAGAATGATGATGAGAATCCGTGCCATACCATACGAAATGTCGGTTGAAACCTCCGATTCCCTTAGAAAATTGACCTATGATCCAAGCTAGCGGCATTACAGTCTCCTTCGGGAAAAAACCTCTTTTCGAAAACGTCTCCATTAAATTCAAACCGGAATGCCGTTACGGTCTGATCGGAGCCAATGGTTCCGGAAAATCGACTTTTATGAAGGTTTTAGCGGGTATTTTACAGCCCACAGCCGGTTCTGTGGTGGTAGACAAGGACAAAAAGGTCGGATACCTCAAACAAGACCACTACGAATACGAAAATGAGACAGTTCTTGGCACCGTCCTACGGGGAAATCCGGAACTTTGGAACGTCATGGTGGAACGTGATGCCATCTACTCCAAAGAAGAGATGACCGATGAGGACGGAATGCGAATCTCCGAAATCGAGGAAATATTTGCCGATATGGGGGGTTATGAAGCGGAATCCGTGGCGGGAGAACTTTTGGAAGGCCTAGGAATCCCTACCTCAGCCCACAACCGCCCTTTAAATTTTCTCACAGGTGGCTTTAAACTTCGAGTCCTTCTCGCCCAAGTATTATTTTTAAAACCAGATGTTCTGCTTCTGGATGAACCAACCAACCACTTGGATATCAAAACCATCCACTGGTTGGAAGAACTTCTAATCAATTACGAAGGTGTGGTCATTGTGATCTCCCACGACCGTCACTTCATTAACTCCGTTGCCACTCATATTGCCGATTTGGATTATAATACCATTCGAATGTTTCCAGGTAACTACGATGACTTTATGATTGCGGCAGAACAGACTCGCGAACAACTCATGAGTGATAGTAAACGTGCTAAAGAAAAAATTGCCGACTTACAAGAGTTTGTTTCCAGATTCTCTGCAAACGCTAGTAAATCAAAACAAGCCACTTCTCGCCAAAAAATGATCGAAAAGATCAAAGGAGAAATGGTGGATGTAAAACCATCTTCCAGAGTTGCTCCTTACATTCGTTTCAAAGCAAAACGAACACTAGGAAAAGATGTATTCGAAGCAATCAACATCTCCAAATCTTATGATGAAAAACCCGTAATCAAAGAGTTTAGCACTTCCATCACAAAAGGGGAAAAGGTCGGGATTGTTGGAACCAACGGTGTTGGTAAAACAACACTGCTCAAAATGTTATTAAAAAAATTAGAACCAGATTCAGGTCAGGTAAAATGGGGAGATTCTGTCGAAACTTCCTTTTTTCCACAAGACCACCGTGAGGCGATGGAACCAGATGCTGACACTCTCGTGGAATGGTTGTTACGTAACTCTCCTCAAGGAACCGAAGTACAAGAAATTCGTGCGATCCTCGGAAGAATGCTTTTTTCTGGAGATATGGCAAACAAATCCACTACGGTTCTTTCTGGGGGAGAAAAATCAAGGATGATCATTGGTAAAATGATTCTTGCCGGAGACAATGTCATTGCTCTGGACGAACCCACCAACCACTTGGATTTAGAAACCATTGAAGCACTCAACTACGCCTTATCGTTGTTTGAAGGAACAGTGATTTTAGTTTCTCACGATAGGGAGTTTATTTCTTCCCTCTGTACAAGAATCATCGAAGTAACACCTGAAGGGATCAAAGACTTCAAAGGAACATACGAAGAATTTTTGGAGAGAGAAGGAAACGATTTCTACAAACGCCTGACTGGTGGTGCGGTAATCACAACTTAAAATTGTTTTTGCAGGGAAAGGTTAATCGACTGGATTTCTTTCCCTGCCATTAGCTCCGTCACCAAACTAAAACTCCCCAAACTAAAATTTAAACCCAAACTTCCGTATCCAAATCCAGACCGATGGTTATGTCTTGTGGCAAGCTTAATTGCTATGGCACTGGGTGTAGAACCAAAGTCATCAGGATTTTCTCTTGTAGAAATGGCAGCAAATCTAGTGGCTTGGATTGCCGTATAACCATGATTATATACAATACCGATTCCTGGAATGATTGATAAAAAACCAATTGTATAATTATACTTTATATCCAAAGAACCCGAAACGATTCTCGACTGATAAAACAAATCGTTTTGACCAATCCACCGACGTTTGTCTCCATCAATTCTAAATTGAGTGGGCCTTCTGTCATAAGAACTCAAATAAAGATCTTGGTTTGTTTGGAAAACTCCGATTCCAAACGAAAATCCAGAATCAACAGGGAAATATCTAAAAACAGCCCCATAATTAAAAACCCGACCCCGAACGTCTGTATTTCTGATTTTTACAAAAGGAATATTGGCTTCACCAAATTCATAAGGGAAAAAATGTGTTGTTAAATTCCATCGTTTGGCAAAATCCCCATTCAACCATTCACCTAAATTCACCGTAAAACTTAAGGAAGGTGATGCAGCAACTCCCTTCTTCGGAAGAGTTCGGAGTTCAGAATTTTCGTAATAAAAATCTCGAGCCTTTTCTTGGCCTTGAGACACTGTATACCCAAGTCCCAACCGGTATCGATCTACCTTGGAGCCACCCGACTGGTTAGAATTTAAATTTTGTAAAACTGCGTTATCCCCCATGGAACGAAGAAACCCATTGGTATAAATTCGATCAAAGACTGGTTCTGCAAAATTTCCTAATAATTGGTATTCGCTTGGGATATTTGCACATTCTCCCCCTAAACAGAGAACTTGGGCCTCAATAGGATTTCCAATCGCAACAAGGATCGTAAAAATAAAAGTGGATAGGGAAAATAAAAATCTCATAATACCAAGAGGATTTTGTTAGATACATACTCTAACTTTTGTTATTTTAGATTAGATAACCAATTTAAAAAAAGTTCCATTGCTTTTTTGCGATGGGAAACAGTATTTTTTTCCGATTCAGGAACCTGGGAAAACCGTTTTCCAAAAGGAGGATAGAAAAAAATCGGATCGTAACCAAATCCAAATTTACCTTCTTCGTCATAATCGGAACAAATCAGACCATCCACTCGTCCTTCAAAAGAAACTGCATGAGTTCCATCTACATAACTCACCACGCAACTATAAAAAGCATCACGGCTTTTATTCTCACCTAACTTTTGTAAAAGAAAAAGTGCACGTTCTTTATCGGTTAGACCTGGACCACCATATCTTGCTGAATACACACCGGGTTCACCACCGAGAGCTGGTACAGATATTCCCGAATCATCGGCAAAAGAAGGAAGGCCTGTCAATCGATAGAGTTCTTTTGATTTGATAAAGGAGTTTCCTGTGAATGAACTTTCCGTTTCTTCTGGAGAAAAGGAAATTCCTAAATCTTTGGGAAGGACCACTTCATACCCATAAGGCGAAAGTAACATTTGCATTTCCTTCCACTTGTGTAAACTTCCGGATGCAAATGCTAAAGTTTTTTTTGTCAGTGGGAATCTTCCTCGTCGAGTTGGAATCCTTCCATTGCAGAAGATAAATCAGGAAAAATTTCGAACACTTTATCGAGCATTGTGATTTCAAAAAGTTGGATCAAATCTTCATCCACAACAATCACCTTAATATCACCATTCATCGGCTTTAACTTACGTTTGGTTGCGACAAATATACCTAAAGCAGTTGAACAAATATGATGAACTTTAGTTAAATCCAGAATGATTTTTTTAACAGAGCTTTGCGTAAGTTTTGAAAGTTCTTTTTCAATTTCATCGGAATCAACCTTGAGGATGGCCCCAGAAAACTTAATAATCCTTATGTCATCCTTGACTTGAACATCCATTCGATTCAATCACCCCCACTTAACAGTAAAACAACGCAAGACACCTTTCTGACGCCGGACTGTTTGTACAGCCGTGCAATTTCATTGATTGTGGCACCTGTCGTAAATATATCATCTACGATTAGAACATGAAGTCCTTCCATGATTCTATCACTTTTTGTGAATTGGAACGCCTTTTTTGCATGAAAAAAACGCTTCTCAAACCCTAACGAAGATTGTTTGTCCGCTGAAACCTTACGCAAACTAGTATCTTCCCTGATTTTCCAAAGTTTTTTCCATTTGCCGAGGAGAGCATAAGAAGCGTGATACGGTCTTGGACCCGACTTGGGAGAGGAAGGAACTAAGGCCAGTAAATCGGGAAGGTCCCCAAAAAATTGTCGAGCAAGGGATCTATGTCCCAAACAAAAAAATTCTGCGAGTTGCCTTTCGTTTTCAAATTTTAAGGACTGGAAAAGGTTTCTTTCAAAATCGTTTCGAATTTGCAGGTAGAAGACTTGGTCATAAAAGATAAACCGGTCCGCCGGAGGTTTGACCTGCCTTTGGTTCCTATTCTCTTTTTGCGGGGAATAGTTTCGTTTTGTACATGATCTGCATACAGCAGTGATCTCCGAAAAAAAATCGGAGCGACCACAACTCACACAAAATTTAGGGAAAAAAAAGGATAAAAAGCGAACCCCTCTCATAATGAAAGGGGTTCCTTTCCGCAGACTTGCGGTTCTATTTTTTTTTGGTAAAACTACTTAGCAGGTGTTGCTGCTGGAGTTTGTGTTTCTACCTTAGGAGCTTCTGTTGATTTTTGGATCGTAGAAGTTGGAGGTGTAAGATCGACAGTGAGTTTTACTTCCACTACATCCGATTGGTTGCCTACATTATCTACTGCCATTGCTTTGATCACATGGTCACCTTGTGTTTCGATTGCAATTGCTTCTACGTAAGGTTTGTATTCTTCTTCATCAACTTTTACTAGAACTTTTTTGATACCAGATTCTTTGTCAGTTGCATTTACATAGAATACGTTTCCTTTTCTTTGGAAGTTTTTTCCATTGATGTCAACCAATGGGAAAGAAGGAACGATTTCAACAGTTGGTTTTACATCATCCACAGTAATGATGAGAGAAGATTCTGGAGAAGAATTTCCCGACTTATCAGTTGCGGAATATTTCACTATGTTTGCACCGCTATTTTCCAATTTGATTGGATCAGCGTAAGATTTTGCAGCTTCTTGGTTGATGCTGAATTGGATTTTTTCAACACCTGTTTGTTGGTCTTCTGCTACCAAAGTATAAGTGTTATTTTTGGAAGCGAAAGGAACTCCATCTAAAACGAAAAACTGTTCTTGTGGCACTAAGCTCACTCTTGGAGCTGTGTTATCAACATGAACCACTAGAATTTTTGGAGTCTCAGCATTTCCAACTTTGTCTACAGAACGGTAATAAATTTCGGTCAAACCTTCTTCAGCAATACGAATTGGTTGTGTGAACTTTCTATATTCGCCGTTTTTTGGTTTCCACTCAATAAAATCGATTGTGGATGATTCGTCTTTTGCATCTAATGAAAAAGTGGTTTTACTTGTAATGAAAAGAGCGGCCGCATCAGAAGTAGAAGCTCCCGATTCTTTTTTGTCACCCAATATGTCTTTTACAGTCGTCTCAGCTTTATCAACACCGTCTTTGGCTTGAGTAGAAGTGGACTCTGTTTTTTTGATTGCCTGGTCTTTTGTGGAAGTAGTGGCTTTTGGTGCAGCAACTTGTGCTGTGATTTGGCCTGCGAAAGAAATTGTCAGTATGGCCAAAAGATATTTGTGCGCCTGCATTTGTATAAGTCTCCTTTTTACAGATAAAACATATATATCCCCCTTCTAAGGAATTATTGTCAACATGATTGCACTGATAAACTTAAGGAAACTTACACTTTTTCTTTTCTTCTTTGGAATCGTTCCGATTCAGGCTGAGGCAGGGATTTGGCGGGAAATCCTTCTCGAAAATTTTGAATTATCCAATTACAATCAGGAAAACCTGCGTACAAAGTTGGAAAAGGGAACCAAACTTCCGGAAATCACCCTTTCCAGCAATTTCACTGCTCCCATCCCAGGTTCCAAACAAGCACTCGTACTACGAATTCCCAAGGATGCCAATTTTCCTTTTTCTTTATACTTTCCAAAACCAATTGAAGTGAATGCTTTCATCAAAGAAATCACCATCCCCATTTATTCATCACAATCCAATGGGAACCTAACACTAATCATAGGATCGCAAGATGCTGAAGTGAGACAACTGAATCTGACCTCACTCAATTATCGAGGTTGGAAATTCATTACGGTTTCGATTTCAAAAAATTTTGATCAAAACGATAGAGTTTTTCTACAAAAGAGTTCGATACGAATTCTTGGATTCTTTTATTTGCCTTATGAAAATAATGATCCCAACCAAGAGGTCCTCATTGCCATCGATGACATAACTGCGATTGTGCGAGATAAATATAGACCCCTTCGTAACAAAGAAATCCTTCTCGAAGATTGAAATTTCGCGCCCTCGGATCGCTTCTTTCTGTAAAAAACTCTTTTCTTCACAACCTCATGACCGAACCTGATCCTAAATGGAAATGGAACTGTCCCTAGAACAATACGAAACCCTGCTCAAGTTAGTGTATATGGGAGATTGGGTCATTTCCACCTTGCAAGCCAAGGATCGTTCGGAAGATGAACCGGATACGGACTCTCGTTTTGCCGATGTGGTCCGTCATGTTTTTGCCCAAGCAGACCACGCTGGTCTTGGCAATATTGTGCAAATTGATCAGAACAACGGTGAGCCATATTTGACCAGAGAATTCGAGGAAGAAAGTGGGCTCGTTGACATTCTGGAAGATTATGAAGATGAAGTATTTTGGCAGGCCCTCATCGAAAGACTCGCACACAGGGATTTCCTCCGTCACTACGGAGAGACTGCCATCTCCCAAATGGCAATCGAAGAACGAATCGAAAAAGAAACGCCCTTCCACGACAAATGGGCCCAAGAGTTTCACGAAAACGGACTCGAAAATCTAAAAATCTAAATCTCCCGTCTCGCTTATTTCCCGTAATCTAAATCAAAACTATAAAGCACCTAACATCTGCCAGGTTACAGTTGCCTTTATTTAACTTTAGTTCTCAGCTTTTTTTTGTTTTTGATTGGTCTTAGGCCAAAGCATTTTATCTTCCCTTTCCTTTTTTCGACTCATTGCTTCACTGAGTCTTGTGCGAAGAATAAAATCAATTTGGTCTTTTGTCTGGAGAGGCAAACGATCTGCATCAGAAACATTTCCGAGGTCTCTTAATAAAAGTTGGATGGCTTCAAACGCTTTTTCATTTAAAAAATCACCATTTGTGGGCGCAGCTGCAATTCGATTCCAAGTTTTGATCGCTTCTGATTGGAGTTTCGAATCTTTGCGACTGTTACCTGCCTCCCAAAGAACCCTTCCCTTTTCAAAATACCCATCCTTCAGCCTATATCCTTTCGGGGTTTTTGCAATCAATGTGTCCAAAATATCAACCCTCTTTTTAGAATAAGCTTCTTCCACATCCTTTGGGTTGAAGAGTTTTTTTTCCGTTAAGAGTTTTTTATATTTTTCTGACATCCTTCGTAAGGTTTCATAACGCAGAGTTTGTTTTAGTTCAGGTGTTGCCAGTTTTAAGTATTCTTTTGCTTGGAAGTACTGTTCGAGAGCCCGGCTTTGAATTTCATAAATGTTTTCAATGGTAAAAAGGATTTCAGTACCAGTATTGGTTCCTAAATTCTCTGAAAGAGCAGCCATCATTTGTCTAAGAAAATCTTCTTTATTCAGATTTTCTTGAAAATAATCAATGGCAAAATAACTGGGATCTCCGCTAAAAGGATAGGCTAACCTTTGCAAGTTTTCATAATACAAATCTCGAACAAAAAAACTAAGGTCTCCTTTGTCTGGATCATATCCCATATACCGAGAGATAAACTCATCCAATTGTTTTTCTTTCTTTTGTTTGAGAGTTTTGTCTAAATAACGAGTTCGGTCATCTTTAGGCATCGCCAGTGGAGACTTTGGTTCCGCCTCACCTTCCTTAGAAATCCTCATGGTGATGGGAGGCGAGGATTCATCTCCTTTTCTAAACTCTTCAATGATACGGTTTCGTTCTTTATGAACAAATAAATTATCTTCGGCATTTTCTATATCAACACGAAAAGGATCACGAATTCCTTTGACTGTTGGAAGAACATCTTTAACGATGATATCCTCATAATCACGGTTTCTTTTGATATAAGAATCCGCAACTCCAGAGTTTTCGTTGATTAAATCATAATCATTTTTGAATTGTTTGCGTAAGGAAGATGTTCCTTCCAAGTCTTTGACTAATTCTTCCCATTGGCTCCCCTTATACTTACCCTTGGAAAAACCATTCCCTTCACCGTCCTCTCCTTCTTCTCCCTCACCTGGATCTTCGGAAGTTTCGGCATTTCCAGTTTCTCCACCGATTTTTCCAAAATTCATCTGAAACGAGAGTTCTTTTTCTTCTTCTTGTGCATAAATCCAAGGTGGGCCACAAAGAATTTTTTGATACGGAGAATCTGCGTTATTATAAGAATATATAATTAATGTTATGTGAGAGACGACTGAAATATAGAGAGCAATATAAAATCTAAAGTCAAAAAGAACTTTAAGGATTCCTTTTCGCATAAAAGAAAAACACTAATCCTACAATTCCCATATACAAATAAGAAAGTAAGTTCCCATATAATCTGTAAAAAGTCATTTCCCCAGGAATCACTTGCACTTTTTTGCGAATTACAGCAGTTGTTTCAATCGGAGTGAAGTCATTGTCAATATTTCGCCCAAGATGATCCGTAAACACAGATGTTCCAGAATTTGTGGACCTAACAATCCATTTGCGGAATTCAATGGCTCGCAGTCTACCTAAGGTATGGTGTTGGTAAGACTCAACCGAATTTCCATACCATTTGTCGTTTGTGACATTGACAATAAAATCAGGATCTCCCTCAAACTTTCTGACAAACTCGGAGATAATGACTTCATAACAAATCAGAGGTAAAAAACTACCAATTTGTTTTTCTTCTACCTTCTCTTTGGAATAGTATTCTCGAACAGCAATTGGGCCCATCGTCATTGTATCCTCGAAGTGCAGGTCTTTCGATTGTGAAGACGCAGTCTTTCTTGGTTCATAATAAGGAATTAAATTCAAATTGGTTCCCGGTGCAAACTGTCCAGTTTGTCCAGACAATGCATACATCCATTCAAAAGGCATGTATTCGCCGAAGATTAGTAAAAAAACTTTTTGATAACTATTTCTTCTTTCTCCATTCGGATTCATTATCACCGAAGAATTATACATCCGAACATCTCGTCTAGAAATACGACCAGGAAGTGCCTCTGCACTGAGATCTGCATCTAACTCATTGTAAAATACATTTGTTCCATGTCGTAGACTTAAGATCGCCATCAAAGATTCAAATTGGTGCCAATAAATTCGGCTGTATCTTGTTACTTCTGAATCATGAGTTGTGAAAAACGGTACCCCCGACTCTGGCAAAACGACAAGATCCACTGGGTTCCCTTTCAATTCCCGTTCTGCCATTGAATCAATGCGCGTCATTAGATTTCGAATTTCTTCAGCAGGATTACGTCCATCCCGAAATTCCAAAGGGGCATTCGGTTGTATGATCAAAACATCTCTCTCCGCAATGGGTTTCACTTTTGACCATTTTTGAAATAAATAATATCCATTTCCAAAAAATAGAACTAAAACCAAAACAAGGCTTAAACTACCTAACAGAAACTGTTTTTGGAAAGTTTTGTGTTTAGAGAGAAAACTTGTGAGTAATCGAAAAAAAGTTTTTGGTTTTCTAAAAGAAAACAAATAGTAAGAAACAAAAAACAAAAATGCGGACAATCCGTACGAACTCGTATACTCTGCGTTTTGCGCCAAAATTTGGTTTTCAGCAACAACGTTACCAAAATACCAAGGGAACACTTGAGGTGTAAAAAATTCCGCAAATAAAATCGAAACAGAAGCTATGACTGGGAAAAATTTTCCTACACGTTTTGCCAAAAAGGAAAATAACAAAAGATAAACAGGAAATTTAAAATTAAGGAGAATGGCAGAACCAATAAAAATGGGAACTGCCAAATACCAATCAAACCCACCAAAAACAGTGGTCATATGGTAAATCCAATGGAAGGAAATAAAATAAAACAAAATGGAAAAACCAAACCCGTGATAGATGAGTTTTTTCCATTCTCCCCGATTTCTTTTTTCTACAAGGAAAAGCCCAAAGGGAGCCAACCAAACAAAAAAAGGAAGACTTAAAGGAGCAAAAGAAAGGAAGGAAAATACGGCGGTAATCGCATAACAAAAAACGGATATGAACCCTTCGCGCGAAATTAAAAAACGTACTAGTTTCATACCCGTTAGACTACTTAAATTAAATTACGATTTGTTGTAGTTATTGTTACCGTTTTGCACTTTTGTAAAAATCATTTTACCAGCAGCTGTTTGGATGATACTTGTGACTACCACCCGCACATCTTTTCCTACTAAATGGCCACCGTTTTCAATCACAACCATCGTTCCATCTTCTAAGTAACCAATTCCTTGGTTTTCGTCTTTTCCTTCTTTGATGACAGAGATTTGGAACTCTTCACCAGGAAGTACAACAGGTTTTAATGCATTGGCAAGATTGTTTAAGTTAAGAACACGAACCCCTTGTAATTCAGCCACTTTGTTTAGGTTGAAGTCGTTAGTCACAACAGCTCCACCAGTATCACGTGCTAGTTTCACAAGTTTTGCATCCACTTCGCGAGTATCAGAATAATCAGTATAAGTGATCTTAACTTCGATA
The DNA here is from genome assembly GCF_004770145.1 of Leptospira bourretii. Classification (NCBI taxonomy): domain Bacteria; kingdom Pseudomonadati; phylum Spirochaetota; class Leptospiria; order Leptospirales; family Leptospiraceae; genus Leptospira; species Leptospira bourretii. Next base: position 162,213 of record NZ_RQFW01000018.1, read on the forward strand.
GAACCTTTTCTTTGGAGTTTGTTCAACATTTCCAAACCACGTCTTCCACGAGCCCGTTTGATAGGATCAGAAGAATCGGAGATCAGTTGGATCTCACGTAACACAAAGTTTGGTAAGATGAGCGGGCCATCTAAGAAATGTGTATCAGCAATATCTAAAATACGACCATCAATCACAACGGAGGTATCTAAAATTTTGTCTTTGATCTGAGTGTTGCCAGTTTCAAGTCCAGGGATTTGAAAACTAGAACCACCGGTTGCATTTCCACCACCAAAAATCCCAAGGCCTGGTTTTTTTGCAAAAGCCACTCCCGTTTTGATTCCAGTGAGGAAAAGAAGAACTGCCACAAAAATGGCAATGGATTTGTATCCGTAATCGTTGAGAAGGCTAACCGGGAATGCTGCAATGGACAATCCAAGAAGCGCACCCACACTTGCACAAAGTACAACATCTGCTTTGATTTCAGGGAATAATTTTCTTTCACCTAACACGAGGAATAGGGAATAAAGAAGAATGAATCCCGCAAGTGTCCCCGCCAAAACGAGGTTTTGCGATTCCGAATATAAGAAGAAAAACGATACCGAAGAGACAAAAATTGTCCCAAGGGTTGAAAGTAAGTGTTTCATAACTCAATCCTTATAAAAGAGTTGAGCAAAAACGGAAGTTTATTCTAAATCTAGATCATCATCCAATTCTTTTGGAGGTGGTGGTGGAGCCATACCTTGCACTGAAGCTGCCAGCACATCGGAAACAATGTTTCCTGCTTCTTCTTGGGGTACACCCTTACTCAATGCAATTTCCATCTTTACTAAATTATAGGCGCTCTCATAGAGCTTTCTTTCCATAATGGAAAGTTCTTTGCCATAGGCACGTCTGTAAAGATTACGGCAAACATCAGCCACTTCAAAAATGGAACCAGATTTGATCTTGTTCATATTGTTCTGGTAACGGACCTTCCAGTCCTCTTCCGTGTCGACCTCATCCTTTTTTAGGAGAGTGAGAACTTTTTTGATCTCTTTTTTATCAATGATCGACCGGATACCCACATCCATTGCCCGATCCACAGGGATAGAGACCTTCATTTTGGAACCTTGAATTTCCAAACTGTAACAGTCTTTTTTCTTTCCCAGAATCAGCTTTTTCGCAACTTCTGTGACCTCACCTACTCCATGGATAGGGTATACAACGTAGTCCCCCACCTTGAATTTAGGCTCTTTAGTTTTTTCGTTTAGTTTTTTTGTAGCCAAGTAAGTATAATAACTTCCGTAAATACTCTTGCCATGAGTATACCTGAAAATTGACGAATGTCAAGGAAGTTGGCAAAAATAGTTCAGAATCGAATGGTTTTTACTTGGGCGTCGGTCAAACTAGGGAGTTTCGACTTCACTGCTTCCAAGGTTTCTTTTGCATCATCCAAACGATAAAAGTAACCAGCAAAGAGTTTTCCCGTAGAGGTACGAAAGATTCTGCCCCGGAGGCTCGGATTGGTATCAATCAGTTGTTTTCCGACGGCAATGGCTTCTTCCGGTGTGAAATCCCCAATTTGTACCATATAATTGATTTGGTCATTTTTGGGAGGAAACTTTAATGTTTGAGGGAATGGAGATCCAGAGTTCGGACCAGGTTCATTGGACCGATTCTCTTCTTGGTCGCTTGCAACTTCTTCTGGGTTCTTTAGTTTTGGTGCCGGTAATCTTTGTGCGCCACCAACATTCGAAAAAGAAGTCTCCGAATTTTCTTTAAATTTAGTTTCTTTTTGGCCTAGTTGGATACCCACCACCATACCGGAGGTAAATAATAAAATGCCACCAATGAGAAGAATGAATGCAGATTTAGGCTTTTGGGTCGCACCGAGATAAGAATGAGTTTGTGGAGAATAGGATGGAACCTCACCTTCTAAGGGTCGGCCGGATCTAAGCTTTCTCGAATAATCTATATTTTGCATGGGCGTTCCGGTATCTCTATTACTCTAATTGTCGGACGCCGATTCGAAAAAATAGAACTGTTTTTTACTGAAAAGGAAATGATTCCAAAACCGATTAGATCGTAGTTGAAACCACTAGTCCATTTTCAAAAATGAGAATTAGAAATTGTGAATTGTCCTCTTTGTGAATCTGAATCGAATCCTTTTTTTACCAACAAATTTCGCTCTTACCGAAGATGTCGTAATTGCCTTTCCATCTTTATGGATTCAAAGTTTTGGCCAAACCCAGAGGAAGAAAAAACTCGGTATCTAGAACACAATAACGACGTAACCGACATACGTTACCAAAATTTTTTAAAACCTGTGGTGGAGAAAGTTTTGACCAACCAAAAGTCCACAGACAAAGGTTTGGATTATGGAGCAGGTCCAGGCCCTGTGGTGCAATTTTTGTTGGAACAAAATGGATACAAAATCAAAATATATGATCCCTTTTTTCATAATGATCCAGAAAACTTAAAACAAACTTATGATTACATCATCCTCACGGAAGTGGTAGAACATTTTCATTCCCCAAAAGGCGAGTTTCAGAAATTGTATAACTTATTAAATACTAACGGACGTTTGTATCTCTTGACACATCCTTACGATGACAGTATCAATTTTGAAAAATGGTATTATAAAAATGACCAAACCCATACCTTTTTCTATACTACGACGGCATTCGATTGGATTCTGAATCATTATGGTTTCAAATCTTTAGAAATTGAAGATCGAATCATTATACTAAAAAAATAATATGACCTATCTCCATTCAAACGATTGATCATCTACGGAAGACTCATCAAAGTGGAGATGTCACTTGCACTCAGCTGACGTCCTTTGAAAAACCAAATATCATCCATCCTGCCTGTAAAAAAACGAGGGTTAGCAAAACCATAACCGATGTTTAGTGGTGTTCCGGTCCACCAAGGAAGCGGTGAACTGCCCGTAATGCATCCAGTGACATACGGAAGATCACCTGAGGGGATAAAATCAGAGGTAACACCCACACCCACTCCATTGACCCAAATGGTTCCCTGCTGCGTGGCTCCATTATGAACGTAAGTGATATGAGTCCATACGTTTGCGGTTAAAACCGTTGAAGAAGTCCCTACTGTAACACTGGAATTACCCCAAAAGGAAAAAAATGCAGAAAACTCGAAATGACCTGCTGCATCTAATAAAAGTCTGGGCCCTGGATTGTAACCAATAGCTTGTTGGAAACCTATAATTTGATTGTTCGTCGCATTATTTGGAAAAATCCATAAAGCAATGGCAAAGTCCTCGTTGCAAAGAGGAGTAAAGTCACTACCAAAGTACTGATCCGTCCCATTGAAGGATGCAGTACCGTTTGGCAGATGGGAACGACTGAGAGAATACGAAGGACCTGTAGTGGCAGGCCAAATTCCACCAGGGAAATATCCATGATGAGCACTTCCACTCTTATCATTGATATCACCATCCAGAGGATACCATGCATAAAGACCGGAAACAAGTGTGGGCGGGATTTGGAAACCATTTGTAGAAGTAACTCCGTTAGGACCACAACGCCCTTCTAAAAAGCATTTTAAAATTTCAGTTTCAGTGAATGATTTGCTTTTGTAATCTCCCGTATTATTAAAAGAGTTCGGCTGACAATAGGAAGATAAACAGAATACAAATACAAATAATCGAATTTGTTGAATGATTCGGAAACAACTCTCCATAGAAACATCTAGAATATCCGAAAAAAAATACTGGTCGTCCGAAACTACATTTCAGGACTCTTTTTTAGAATTAAACTTGTAAGCTGTCAAAAAAATCTAAAACTGATTCAAAATGAAATGGGTTCGATTTTTGTTTTTTGTATGGATCTTGACGGCTGGTCTATCCTGTTCCGAAGAGAAACACAGCAGAACTAACATTACGAATCGATTTGAATCCTTCCGTGATCCCCAAGGGCAGATGTCCTTGGAAGATGTAGAGAAACAAACATCTTGGCAAACCATAAAAGGGGATTCTCTCTCTTTTCATTTTACAAAAGACATCATCTGGCTCCGTGCCAAAGCTAGTGACCCCGCTTTTTTACCAGATAAAATCCTCTCTTTAGAATGGAAGGCATTAGACAATGCGATTCTTTTTTTACCGGACGAAACGTCCTACCAATCTTTTCAAACGGGAGACGCTTATCCTAAATCCACTTGGGCTGTTCCGGAAGCATTGGATCCTAGTTTTCAAATACCAAAACTCAAACTAACAAAAAAAAACTATATTTACCTACGACTTCAATCTGTTTCCCTCATTTCTTTTCCTATTTTCTCTATGGATGAGAATACCTTTCACAAAAAGATTGTTTTAGAAACCGGAGTGATCTACTTAATTCTGGGATTCTGTGCCGTTATGTTTCTCATCAGCATGTTTTATCTCTTGGCATTTCGGCTTTATGATTTTTTTTACTATGGAGTCTATATACTAACAACGACTTTGTGGTTTAACACTCAATTCGGAAATTCCTTCCATACTTTTTGGCCGAATGCAACCTGGTGGCAAAGTAGATCTAATTTATTCTTTTTGGCTTTGGGAATCGCTGCTTCTTTTCAGTTCGTAAGAATATTTTTAAACACGAAACAAAAAACTCCTTGGGTCGATCGCATTCTAACCATACTTGCACTCGTTGGACTCATATCCTCTTTCAGTATCCTTTTCACAGAAACAAATCGGATCTTTTCTAGAATCATCAACCTCATTTATTTGATATCGGTTCCCATCATCCTCTCTGCCGGAATTCGGGTCTACTGGATGGGGGAGAAAAAAATCAAATTCTTTCTCCTCTGTTGGGGGAGTTATCTTTGTTCGGGATACATTTCTATTTTTTATTACTTAGGAATCATTCCTTATTCTCTGCCGGTCATATATGGATCCATATTCATATTTCCGATCGATTTGTTTTTTTTATTATTCAATCTTCTGCAAAAATACAAAGATTTGGCTGGAGAAAGAAATGAAATTTTGCAAAGACTACTCTCCATAAACAATTCCAAAGACACACGGTATACAAAATCCAAACTAGATTCGGTCAACACAAACGAATTTGTGATTCGACTAGAGAAATGGATGAGTGAAACCAAACCATATTTAGATGAAACTTTGGATTTAGAGAAAACATCTCTTGCCATTGGACTCAATCTACAGCAGACATCGGAGTTAATCAACTCGCAATTAGGGATGAGTTTCCGATCCTATTTGAATTCCTATAGAATCAAAGAGGCCAAAGAACTGCTAAAAACCAAACCGGAGTTATCGGTGATTGCGATTGCATTTGCAACGGGTTTCGGCTCGAAATCGGTATTCAATGCAGAATTCAAAAAATCAACAGGACTTGCACCCGGAGAATACAGAAAGAAATCTTAAGTCCACATGACCTAAAGGAAACACTTAGTTTACCGAAAGAAAGTCCCTTTGGGTAAACTAACGATTCTAAATCACAGATATAATTTCTTTTAACCTTGGGTGTTCCGGAGACATTTTTTTAATCATATCCACCAAATAAGTTGCACGATCCTTATCCCCATTCAACCGACAAACATCCGCTAAGTGAATTAAGTTACGAATATTCGAAGGTTGGCGAAGACGAACACGTTCGCTAAGCTCTTGTGACTCCCAAAGAAAAGACTGAGATTTGTACAAAGAATACATTCTTTTATAAAGAACAGAAGTATGAAACATCCAAATTGTATCCGAAGGATAATTTTCCAATGCCAGACTTGCGTATTCCATCGCCTTTACTAAATCACCCTTTTTTTCATACAACTTTGCAATGTATTTGAGTTCAGCGATGGATGTGTCAAGGGCCGAATCATAAGACAACAATAACTCAAGGGCTTTATCATATTGTTTTTCTCTAATTTTTTCTTTTGCTTCCAGGAAAAATTTTCCAGGTTTCGGATATGGATCTAGGTTGTATTGTAACGAAATCAAACTCAAATCATCAGAATATTTTCCCTTTTTTCGCAAACATTCAAGGAGAGGCTGCATTTCCCCTTTTGCTTCTTCAATATTCCCTAATATTAAATTATGATCTTCATTGATATCGCGATACCTTCCTTGTTCAGAAAGTATCAAATCATCCTTCCCATCAGAACCACAAAAGATTTTATCCGATTTTTTCATCTGAAACACAGAAATGATTCTTTCAGAAAGTCCTTCAATTACACCTAACTTGTAATAATGAACTTCATCTTCAATAAATGAGGCCTTCCCATCCCGATACAAAATCACCGAAGGGTGTTCTAAATTGACAAAATACAAAGTTCCTGTTGATTCCTCAAGTAAACCCACAACGGCAGAGACCAACATCGCACCATCAAAAGTTTCAAATACTTTTTGTAAGTCCAAATAACAATCATGTAACCAACGTTCGGGTGACCGGTTCGATGATGCAGGATCCATTTTAGAGCGAATGATGATCGAGTTATATACTGCTCCGAGTACTATGGCCCCACCAGCACCTTGGATTGACTTCCCCATGGCATCCCCATTGATAAAGGCTTTATAACGTTTTCCTTGCAAAATCAGGTTGAATACCGATATATAATCACCACCTAACTGATATTCCCTGTTTCTAAATTGGAATTTTTTGTACTGATTGACCACCGTTTCAATTCCGATCGCATTTCCATCGGTCTCATGTCCAAGCAGAGGTTCTAATAATAATGATGTTAAAAAATAATCTCCATCTTGTTGTGATTTTAAGTTCTGGATTTCATCTACTGTCTTGGTGATTTCTTCATTTTTTTTAATGATTCGTTTGTGGTTAAGAAAAGAATGGAAACGGTATCTTTCCATAATCAGACCACTAAAAATTCCCAGAACATAACTGATTGTCAAGTTCTGCATTGAATAATTTGCAGCAGCGGTGGTTAGGTTGGGCTTATAAATAAATACAGAAATAAAAAATATTAGAATGGATATGGGATAGTAGATGAGTAATGTTTTTCTTGGTAGTGGCAAAAAAGGGAGAATCATCACAAGCATCTGGTATCCAGATACATAAGCGGCATCATCTGCGATCCGACCCGTATAGTAGGCAGCAGTGAAGAGTAGATAAGCATATGTTAAATATGCCCAAGTCAACCCTTCCCAAGAGGAAAATTTATTTTTAAAATGATTATAGAAGATAAAAACAATATAGGAAAAACAAAAGAGGCTATAGCCAATTCGGTAATAAAACAATTCTGGAAATTCGGGATGGAGTTTAGCATCGGTATCAAATGCAAATCCTAACATACCAAAGACGCCAATAATACTTCCAGGGATTTGAATGATTCGAGTGTGCCGGTCTAATTCCTTAATGTAATCTTCGTTATAGATTTTCCTCTCGGGAATTAGGTCCAAAAATTGAGAGAGAATCGCTTTTAGGTAGTGATACACGATTCTTCATTAGACGAAAAAGCCCGCACATGGGCGGGCCTCTTTCAAAATGTTTTGTCTATTTTTTTCTAGAAGAAAGGTTTTGCAGGGAACTCTGTCGAAGGAGCAATTCGAGAAATGATATCCCCGAAAGAGAACGCAAACAATAAAGCCAAAAAGGCAAATGCAGAGAGAAAGATAACGCGGTTCAGCATATTATCATACTTTAAATGCATGAAGTAAGCCAAAACGAAGAAAGCCTTACAAGTTGCCACAGCCATTGCGACAATCATATTCCACTTTCCTAAGTCGTATTGTGCTACCCAAACAGTAATGAAGGTTCCAAAGAACAAAGCCAAAAGAACAAAAACGTAAGTTTTGATTGGGATCACATGGTGATCGTGTTCTTCTTCCTCTTCTCCATCTTCTACCCACATGGAAGCAGAAGCATGGTCTTCTTTGTGATCTTCATCACCTAATACAAATTTTAGCAATTTACTATCTTTGTTTTCTTCTGTAAATTTTGCAAAACGATCAGTTTGGAAAAACTGACCGAACCAGTTTACGATAAATCCTAAAATGGTAGCTGTTGCAATCCCTGGAGCAAAGATTCCAAATCCAAGAATTGGAGTGAAAACCGCAACAAGAGCAATGAAGTAAAGTCCGTAATTGATTACGTATTCCATTCTATAATACCTTTTATCCTACCAAATAAAGAAGTGGAAAGAGGTAAATCCATACCAAGTCCACAACGTGCCAGAAAAGACCCACACCTTCTACTGGAGTGTAGTATTCAGGACCAACCTTTCTTCTTAAAGTTTTGATGAAAACCCAGAAGATTAGGAAAGCACCAGCTACCACGTGAACCCCGTGAAGACCAGTCATAACAAAGTAAAAGCCATAGAACATTTCCCATTTTGGTTGAGAGATCACTGCTTTTAAGCGAGTCACTTCTTCTGCACTCACATGGTTTTTTTCTAGTTCTGCAGGATTTTTGAGGAGAGCAGAAATTTTAGATTCGCACTCTGCTCTTTTTCCACCAGCAGCACAAGAAGGATCCACAAGGGAAAACTTACCAGGAACTGTTCCTACATGAAACTTGTGACTGTATTCAAAGTATTTGATGACCATGAAGGCACCAGCACAAGCAATCGTAAGAGCAAGCATGATGGCAGCAATTTTATGCAAACCACGTTGCACGTAGTTAATCGCAGCAGCCATCGTAAAGGAACTGATGAGAAGGACTACTGTGTTCACAGCTCCCATTTTCCAATCCAAAGTTTCCGATCCGTTTTTGAAAACTGTCGGATAAAGAGAATGGTAGATGAGGTAACCTACGAATAGGCCACCGAACATCAGGATTTCAGTGCAAAGGAATAACCAAATTCCTTGTTTGGAAGAGGCATACTGATGTTCTGCACTCTTAAAATGGTGTTGGTGGTGAAATTCACTTGAAGAACTAACGGAAGTCATATGGCCCTGCAGTTACTGTTGGAGTAGTTGTAAAGTTTTCGTGTGGAGGAGGAGAAGACGTTTGCCATTCGAGTGTTTTTGCACCCCAAGGGTTGTCAGAAGCTTTTTCTCCTTTCAAAATTCCATGAATGATTGTGATAAGGCCTACCAAAAATCCAAGACCAATCAGCCAAGAACCCACAGTTGAGATTTGGTTGAGGTTTGTGTATTCAGGAAGGTAGTCAAAGTAACGTCGAGGCATACCCATCGCACCGAGTACGAATTGTGGGAAGAAAGTTACGTTGAATCCAGTGAAAATAAGAACCCAAGAGATTCTTCCACCAAGATCAGAAGTCATCTTTCCAAACATCTTAGGGAACCAGTAGAAAATTCCACCCATCAGTGCCATAAGAGTTCCCCCCACCATTACATAATGGAAGTGAGCCACCACAAAGTAAGTGTCATGGAAGTGAACGTCCATACCAGTTGATGCAAGGAATACTCCTGTCAAACCACCGATCGTAAAGAGGAACATAAAACCAAGAGCGAAGAGCATTGGCGCTTCGAAAGTCACTGTTCCGCGATACATTGTGGAAATCCAGTTGAAGAGTTTGATCGCTGTTGGAACCCCAACAAACATAGTGATGATGGAGAAAACAATCCCTGCAATGGTTGATTGGCCAGACACAAACATATGGTGTCCCCAAACAAGGAAGGAAACTGCTGCAATCGCAACAGAAGAATAAGCAATCGCTCGGTATCCAAAAATTGTTTTTTTGGAGAACGCAGTGATGAGTTCAGAAATCACTCCCATCGCAGGAAGGATCATGATATAAACCGCAGGGTGAGAGTAGAACCAGAAGAAGTGTTGGAAAAGAACTGGGTCTCCACCGAGGTCTGGATCAAAGATTCCCACACCAAGAGTTTTCTCTGCTCCGATCAGGAGAAGTGTGATCGCAAGAATTGGTGTTGCAAGGATCTGAATGATGGAAGTGGAATACAAAGCCCAAATCATAAGTGGGATTCGGTCCATAGTCATTCCAGGAGCCCTTAGTTTATGAGTGGTTACAATGAAGTTTAGTCCGGTAAGAATGGAAGAAAAACCCATTGTAAAAGCACCCAAAACAAGCAAAATCACGCCATTGGAAGTTTTTGCCGTTGAGTAAGGTGTATAAAATGTCCAACCTGTATCTACTTGGTTAAAGATCATTGAGGATGCAGCAATCAGCGCTCCAGCAATGAAAATGTAGTAAGAAGCAAGGTTTAATCTTGGGAAAGCAACGTCTTTGGCACCCAATTGGATGGGGAGGACAAAGTTTCCAAGGAAAGCGGGAATTCCAGGAATGATCACCATAAATACCATGATGGCACCATGGAAGGTCATAAACTTATTATAAGTGTCTGGATCCAAAAGTGGGGTTGTGCCAAACTTTGCTAAATGCAGACGGATTCCCAAAGCAAAGAAACCACCAATTAAGAAAAGGGTAGCAACTGTTGCAAAGTACATAAGACCAATGCGTTTGTGGTCCAGAGTGGTCATCCAAGACCAGATTCCGGATCCGTGGTTCAGATAATTATGGTCTGTGTGACCATGTTCGGTTTTTGTATGTGCTGAACTCATCTCTCTTCCTTATTTAATGGATTTGATATATTCAATTAGGTTGGCAACATCTTCGTCAGACAATTGGCCTTGGAATACCGGCATTGCTGGCGGATATCCTTCTACGATTTTTGCAGAGGATACAAGGATGGATTCGCGAAGATAGTTTTCATCTGCTTTGGATTGGCTACCATCAGCAAACTTTCGGCTAGAACCAAAAAGTCCTTTCATTGTAGGTCCAACAATTCTAGATCCGTCGATGGAATGGCAAGAAGCACAAGCTTTTTGAGCAAAGAGAGTCTTTCCAAGATCCGCAGGACTATCGGCACCTTTTTTCTCAGCATGATACCAAGCCGCATATTCCTCAGAAGGAATGGCTTTGATTTTAATCATCATACCAGAGTGTTTGGTTCCGCAGTATTCTGTACAGAATACGATGTATTCTCCTGGTTGTTTTGGTTCAAACCAAAGTTGTGTCAGTTTTCCAGGAACCGCATCTTGTTTGGTTCGGAAAGCTGGAACATAGAAACTATGAATGACATCTTTTGAAGTGAGGATGAGTTTTGTTGCTTTTCCAGCAGGAACAATCATTGGATCGTTTCCGGAACTATAAAACTCTTTTCCGTTCGCATAACGATAAGTCCAAGCCCACTGCTCTGCAGTGACATGAATTTCAGCAGCTATGTCTTCTGGTGGGGTTCTAAGTTTTTCGAAAATGACCATACCCCAGTAGAAAATCCCCATCATGATGATGAGAGGGATAAACGACCAAAGAAATTCTGCAAAATTATTGTGAGTAATGTATGCGGATTTCTGGTCTAAACTTGTACGTTTGAACTTGATGAGGAACCATGTCATTCCACCAATCAAGATGACAAACGAAACAAGGCTTGCTATGATCAGAAACGCATAGAGAAGATCGACTTCTTTTGCGATTTCAGTCGCCTGGATAGGCATGAACGAGGTCGCTGGAATGAGACTGCTCCAAGACATCTATGTGACTCCTTGACGGTTGTTATTTGTTATTTTTCGCCAGTTTATGTATAAAAACGCACCGAGAAGGAGTAAGGTGACCGCCCCCCCGAATTGCATCATCCTGTATGCGTATATCGTATATTTATTTTTTCTCGGATCAAATTGAAAGCAAAATAAAGCAAACTTGTCTACAAAACTCCCAATCTTCCCAGAAGATGCCTCTAAGAAGGCAAATTTCAAATCCCTTGGTTCCAATTGGATCCCTTGGAAAATGCGGGACACTTTCCCTTCTGGAGTCAAAACATAAACCCCACTGGCGTGGATGTATTGTTTTGCTTCCGAATCCCAAGCGTACCGAAAATCCAATTGTTTTGTCAAAGCATCAATGGATTCTTGAGTTCCCGTGAGGAGATGAAGGCCGGATTCAGCACCTTCTCTACCATATTCCTTCAAATAAGCTCCCTTTTTAGGAAAAGCTACGGATTCGTTTTCTTTCGGGTCAATGGATACAGCAATGTATTGGTATTCTTTGCCGAGAGTCCAATCGAGGGCTTTTAATCCTTGGAACACACCATTTAAGTGGAAGTTACAAAGAGTGGGACATTTGAAGTAAACGGGAGAAAGGAGGACTGGTTTTCCTTTCGAAAGAAAATCAGAGAACTTAACGGTTTTCCCAGATTCATCTCGGAACGGAATGTCGAGTTGGAGTGACTTCCCCGTGACATCAGAAAATCCAATATTTTCTAGTTCTTTCGGGAGTTTATTGTCCCGAGCCAGATTGGAATGCGGGTCATACGCAAAGACCTGAGTTCCAAACAACAGACAAAGAAAAAAGAAGAATCGAATGTTCACGAAGGTTTGGTAGTTACCCTATTTGGACTGAACGCTTTTGGATTCCATTCCTGGGTTGTCCGGTGTTCCCGGGTGAACGAAGGATATATAAGCGAAGAAAAGAATGTTAAGAACGAGTGTGACAAGGAAAGTCCAATAGCCACCCTTATTGTAAAGGTCTGTGTTTTGCATAATTTTACCTGATATAGTCTATACGAAAAACTGCTCTTTTTATCCAACAATTTTTAAAAGATGCAAGATTAATTTTATTTTCCCCAAACTCAGATCACAAAACCTGGAGGAAACAGATAGACGTATGACACTCAAACGTTTTTACACCATCCTTTCCGCTATGATCCTGATCAATCTCCTCTACGGACCACTCGTAAGAGCAACAGATTCAGGACTCGCATGCCCTGATTGGCCTTTGTGCCATGGGAAATTTGTACCAGAATTTACATTTCAGATTTTTATGGAAGTGGGCCATAGATACTATTCTGGAATTTTAGGGATCCTGGTAGGAATTGGATTTGTTTGGATTTTACGAAACCAAAGATATCGTAACCAATTGGGAATCCCAGCGACACTTTCACTTATCTTTCTTGTTTCACAAGTGATCCTTGGCGGACTCACTGTTACTAAACTTCTCCACCCAACAACCGTTAACCTACATTTACTCAATGCAGTTCTATTATTGTCTAGTTGTTTAACAGTTCGATTGCTGATCTCTGAAGATACCGATTCTAAATTTCAATGGAATCGACCAGGAAAGTATTTTTTTCTATTTGTACTCATCGTTGTTTTATACCAACTTTTCCTTGGAGGAAAGGTGAGCTCGCATTATGCAGGTCTTGTTTGTTCGGACTTCCCTACTTGTAATGGAGAGTGGTTTCCGAAAATGATAGGACCCATCCGATTTCAAATGGAACATAGATTGTTTGGATATTTAGCTGCCTTGTCTGTACTTTCTTTGTCTGCATATGGAATTCTTTACTTAAAAGATAATTTGGTCAAAAAGACTCTTAAAATAGCTGCTTATCTAATATCTTTTCAGATTTTTTTAGGTGCTATGAACGTTTTATACCAACTACCCAAACTCATCACCGGATTACACACGCTAAATGGTGTTCTCGTGTTTATGTTTTGTTTTATTGCAGCCTTTTATCATTTTAGGTCTCCAGGAAAAGAGGTTCTATAATGTTCCGATTATGGAACCAACTGACAAAACCTAGGGTCACTGTACTTGTACTTGCGACAGTTCTTCCGGGAATGTATCTAGGGACAACTGGTTACCCTTCACTTTTAGAAATCTCTATTACTCTATTTGGAACCTATTTAATGAGTTCTGCTTCTTTTATTCTCAATCAGTACATTGAACGAGAAAGAGATGCAGTGATGTACAGAACCAAACAAAGACCAATCCCTGCTGGTGAAATCTCTCCAGGATTTGCCCTCTTTCTTGGAGTCGCAGTGGCGATCATTGCCTTTATCATTTTAACTCATTTTATCAATCTTCTAACAGCTATTTGTGCGCTTTCTGCATTATTGTTATACGTGTTTTTATACACAATCTGGTTGAAACCAAGAACGGAACAAAACATCGTTATTGGTGGGATCTCTGGATGTATCGGACCTCTGATCGGATATTCTGCCATGGCCAATGCACTTCCAGTCCAAGCATGGGTTTTATTTTTAATGATCTTTCTCTGGACACCGGCACATTTTTGGGCACTTGCGATCTTCTTAAAAGACGATTATGAATTTGCAGGAATTCCAATGATGCCTGTTGTTTCAGGCATTCAAAAGACAGTGAACCAAATTTTCCTTTATGCAATTGCTTATTCTTTGTCTGTCATTGGGTTTTTCTTTGTAGATGAAAGGATGGGATTTTTATTTTTAAGTTCTGCGTTTGTATTAACGATTTTGATTTTAGTATTTGCTTATCGTTTGAAACTTTCAAAGGACAAAATTCTCGCAAAACGATTTTTCTTTTTTAGTATCTTTCATTTATTTTTAGTAAGTTTAGCCATCGTGATCGATTCCAAAATCTAGGTTTTTTGATTGATTTGGGCAGGAAATCCTGTTTTTCTTCTGCCCATGGGTATCCTCAAACATTATTTCAATCAATCTGATTTGGAAGAAATCAAAAGAGCTGTCGGTGAAGCGGAGTCAAAAACCTCTGCAGAAATTGTTCCTTATTTTGCAGAATCCTCTCACCACTACAAAGAATGGGCCTGGCTTGGTGCCTTCCTTATGGGTGGAATCACTGGTATCAGTTTTTATACTGCTCAAAAGTTTTATGGTCTTGTTTGGAATGGGGAATCTCTTTATGCAGTTCTTTCTGTTTGGATAGGAGCTATTTTTGGATTAATCCTAACTGCTCTTTTCCCAAAACTTAGAATCAACCTGGTTTCAAGAGCCGCAAAACAATACTTTGTCGACCTTAGAGCCAAAGAAGCCTTTTTGGACGAAGAAGTTTTCCGTACCAAAGACCGAACCGGAATTTTAATTTATATCTCTCTATATGAACACTTTGTTCGCATTTTGCCTGACAAAGAAATTGCAAGAGTTGTCCCTAAATCGGAATGGAATGAAGCAGTGAAACTGATCATTGAAGGGATGAAGTCGAATCAAAAAAAAGAAGGGATTGTATCTAGCATTCTCTTTTGTGGAGACTTACTCAAAAAATACAACATCCAAAGAGAAAAGGATGATAAAAACGAAATCTCAAATGAAATTCGAGATGGTGGGAAATTGATGTGATGTATCTCAAAAGAAAGCTGAATCATTCAAAACTAAATACATTTATCGATTTTGGAAAAATATCTCTTTTTATTTTTCTTTTATCCCCAATCTTTACAGAGATTCATTCCTACCCTGTTCCAAAATTAGAAAGAAGGGTGATGGACCATGCAGGAATTTTATCAGAAGCAACCATCACCCAAATTGAAACGAACTTGAAGCAGTTTGAAGCAGAAACTTCTAATCAGATTGCGGTGTATACAACCCCGAGTCTGCAAGAGGAACCGATTGAAGAGGTAGCCATTCAAATTTTTGATGAATGGAAGTTGGGACAGAAATCCAAAAACAATGGAGTTCTCTTCATCATTGCACCTAACGAAAGAAAGATGCGAATAGAAGTAGGCCGTGGACTCGAAGGGGCACTAACGGACATCCAAGCCAAACAAATCATTCGTGATGAACTTAAACCACGTTTTAAAGCAAAAGATATGGATGGTGGGGTGATAGCCGGTGTGAATGCGATTATGGCAACGATTCGAGGAGAATACACACCTTCAGCAGATGATGTCGCCACGACTGGAAATAGTTCCGACGATGAAGTTTTTTCCTCTGGAATTGTAGGAGGTATTTTTACCTTAATTTCCTTAATTGTCCCTTCGATTGGAGGAATCATTTTTACAATCATTGGGCTTTTAGTTTTATTCCCACTTTTAACCTTTCTGTTCGGAAGTACGTTTGGCCTTATCGTTGCTGTTTTGTTATTTTTTCTTGTTATGTTTATAAAACGTAAATTAGGAATCGGTAATGGTGGTGGCTCCGATGGTGGATATTTTGGCGGCGGTGGTTGGTCTAGTGGCGGAGACTCTTGGTCTTCAGGTTCGGACAGTTGGTCTGGTGGAGGTGGTGACTCTGCTGGCGGTGGAGCTTCTGGAGATTGGTAATTCAATGAATTTCATTGAATTATAAACTTCAATCAAGAGTTCAATCGTTTCAACATAAATCACCTAACTCAAACTCAAGTTAGGTGATTTCAATCAAAATGAGCGTGGAATCGTCCTTCCATTGTGGTTTATTCAACCTTTGAAATAACATGTTTTGAATTGTGGGTAGGACTTCCGTAAAGGTTAAAGTTCCTGTTTTCTGAATTATATCCAACAAATCAGCCCAAGCTTGTGCTCCATCAGATTCGTTTAATTCCTCAAACAATCCATCTGTAAATAAAAAGATACGATCCCCCGACTCCACTTTTGATTCAAAAATTCCATATCGATAGTGTTCCAAAATCCCAATAATGGGACCTGTATTTTCCAATACTGACGTGACACCGTTTTTTTTCAGATGAATTTGATTTTGAACTCCACCGCCCGCATAACGTAGGATTTTTTGATGAAAATCAAAATCCATCACGATCGCTGGGAAATAAATTTGAAGGTCGGCATTTTTATCATAAAAATGTTGGTTCATGTAGAACAATACATCATTTGGCCGCATGGCCACAGCAGATACACGCTCAAACTCTGATTGGATCATCATTGAATAAAGTGCCGCCTGTAAACCATGCCCAGTTGCATCACCCAAAAAGAAGCGGTAATAAAAATCCTGAATTCGTTTTACGAAATAAATATCTCCACCAACCTCAGCAATTGGTTTATATAAAATATCTACTTTGAGGTAAGGGTCTAAATCAGGAAGTTTGGTAACACTTTGAATGATGGACTTAGCAAGCCTCATATCTTTTCCAATTTGATCCAACTTTCCTTGGAGTTCCTCGGTTTTATCTTTAACTCGAGTCTCTAATCTTTCATTCAATTCAGTGAGTTGGTTTTGAACTCCTTGTAAGGTTTGGTTTTTATCAGAAAGTTCTACCGCTAGATTTTCAGCCTCAACAAATCCTTTTGAAAAATTTCTAGCGATATAAACTGACTGCACAAAAAACATTGTAAAAATTCCAAAATGGATGGTAAGCGGTCCATATATGATTAAATTATTTACCAATATATCGTTAACAAAACTTCCAATAAAAATTGCAAAACTCAGAAAAAAGATTTTTGACCCGGGTAAGGAATCACGAATTGTTCTGGTGATGACAACAAAGGTATATCCAGCACCTAACAATGTAAACACTTGAAACGGCACCATCAAATAAGTATAAAATGAAGATCTAGTCACTAAAACGATAAAACAAAAAGCAAAACCTAAATATTTTAGAGATTCATACACTCTTCTAGAAAAATATGGTTTGAAGAGCAAATAAACATATCGTGCAAAAACAGGTGTGATTAAAAAGAAACTTAGATAACTCAACTTCAAATGGACTTCCCAAGATAAGTCAGGATACAACTGAATGATATACTTGTTACCAGTAATAAACACCCGTAAGGCGACTAAGATACAGGTGAGAGCAAACCAATAAGTAAATGGATCTTTTTTCCTGTTCCAAAATAAAAACAAATGATAGATCCCCATAAACAAAATACTTCCAACAAGGAGCATATCTCGTAAAATCGCAAATTCGTATTTGTTATGGATATCGGACGTCCTACCTAAGATGATCGCTTGGGCTGGACCACCTTTCCTATGATGATAATTCGAAATTTGTAAAACAATAGACGTTTCGTTTTCTTTTGGGAAAAAATCAACAATTCGTGGACGATACTCCGGTTTCCCTGTTTGGTATGAAGTAGCCACAACCCCATTCGAAGACATCTTTACACCATCAACAAACAGGTTATAGGCGGTCTCCATCTCGGGTACTTTTAATGAAAGAGGGACTCCTTGAAGACCATGTTTAACCTTGAGGCTAAAGGTGGCATATCCATCCCCAGCAAGAAATCCGCGGTTTAAAAAAGAATCAGACCAAATCCCCGGAACGTAAAAAAAATGTGGTTCTCTACTTGTATTTAAGGTTTCGAAATCATTAGGGGATATCAGTAAGCCCGGATAATATTCCCAATCCCCTTTGAGTTCTAAGGTATTTTTCTGCCCACCGAGATACGACTCTGCCGATAGAACCCCTCTATCGGCAGTGGGAGGTACTTCTGCCGCCATACACGAAAAAAGCACCAAACACCAAATCATTCCGAACCATCGGAAATTCATGGACAAAGGAAGTTTAACAGACCTATAGGCGGTTCTGAACCGGGATGTATTTTCTTTGGTTTTCACCCACATATATTTGTTTTGGACGAACTTTTGAGAAGTCTCCCTTCACTCTTTGTTCTCTCCAATGTGCAAGCCAACCAGGAAGGCGACCTATTACTTGCATCACAGAGAACATATTCTTAGGGATTCCCAATGTGTGAAATACGAGTCCAGAGTAGTATTCTAAATTCGGGTAAAGAAGATTCTCCATAAAATAAGAATCGTTCCAAACTACTTCGTCTATTTGTAGGGCAATGTCTTCCACAGCAGACAGTTTTCTGCCTTTATAAAATTCGTGAATGATTTCACGAGCCACTTTGGCACGTGGACTTACCACATCGTATGCCTTTTGTCCAAATCCATTGGTTTGGATGTTTAGGCCACCGCGTTTGAATCTTTCAAAATAATCTTTAACAGGTGTTTTTGTTTTGATGATGTCTTCGATTAGCCCAATCGCAGCCGTAGGACGCCCACCTTCTCTTGCTCCCCATTGTGCCATAATCCCTGCAGAAATAGAGGCAAATAAATTGGCTTGTGTGGACCCAACCACTTGGACTGCGGTGTTGGATACGTTTTGTTCATGATCCGCATGTAAAATCCACATCTGATTTAAAATGCGATCGAACTCTTCTGGAACTGTATAATTGTCCGCTGGCATTTTATGCATCATGTAAAGAAAGTTTGTGCAGTATGGATTTTTATCCAAAGGATATACAAAAGGATGGCCCACTGCATGTTTATAAGTAAAAGCAGCAATGGTGCGGATTTTTGCGAGTAACCTTGCAATTAAATCCACTCCCATATCTAACTTTTCTTCATATTCTTCTAAATAATAACTAGAAAGTGAAGTAACCATGACAGACAAAACTGCCAATGGATTTGCAACACCGGGAAATCCATCGAAAAGATTTAACATATCTTCATGGATCATAGAGTGTTTTGAAAGCCGACCAGAAAAATCACCTAATTCTTGTTTGGTGGGAAGGTTTCCGTAAATTAATAAAAACGAAGTTTCCACAAATGTGGATTGATAAGCAAGTTCTTTTAAATCATAACCTCTGTAGGTTAGTTCCCCTTTTTCGGGATCACGTCTTGATACTTTAGACAAACCAAGAGCAGTGTTGAATAAACCAGGATCTACAGTGACCAGGCCCGTTTTTCTATAAAAATCGGTTAGGTCGATTCCCTCTTTTCCATCGGTACCAACAATGACCGGTAATTTATATGTTTTGCCTTTGACGTGGAACTCCACTTCACTCATGAAAAGACCTCTCTCCCTCCTATCTTACGGAAGGGAAGTTTGGAATCTAGAATAATTTAGACTTGGGTGAGTGCAGAATTAAGAGAATCGTGGATGAGGACAAAATCAGTGAGACCAACAATATCCATCACTTTTCGAAAGTGTGTATTGAGACCGGCAAACTCGATTTTTCCCTGATTTTCAGAAGACTTGGTGATCAGACTGATGAGGGTTGCGATTCCCGCTGAATTGATGTAAGAAGTCTCCGAAAAGTTCAAAATGACGCGACTGCGTTTGTCTCCCGGAATGGATTCGTAAGATTCAACAATCTCTTCTTCGGCTTCGGATGTGATTTCACCAGATATATGAATTACGGGTAAATTACCCCCGTTTTCAAATCCCAACCGAATTTTAAACTCTTCCATCATTAGCTTCCAGGGAAATTCACCAAGAACGAGGGTCAACAATAATTAGGATTTCGATTTTCTTTCTTCTTTCGACAATCGACCAAAGGGTTGTTTGCACTTTCGACAAACAAAGTATATATCAGTTGGTGTAGCAGATATCCCGACAAGTCCCATGGCGATCATTCCCCAAGTGGAATACTTAACAACTTTACGTGCATTTTCATCGTCACGAGTGGTGCCACAATCACAAGTGGGACGGTCGGCTTTTTTAATGATTTGGTTCATAAAGACAAGTGTTCGGCTCCAACCCGTAGGCGGAACCGAAAAAGACAATGATTAATTTTTAGAAAGGTGTTCTACGTATTTTGCAAGGATGCGGATGTTATCATCACCCAAATGTCCGTAAGCAACCATTGGAGATCCTTTGATTCCTTCTTTCAAAGTTTTAGTCACACCAGCAGCAGTATTTCCGTTTTTCCATTCAGAAGCTGGGGATTTGTAGTTTCTTGGTTTTGGGTTGAGAGCGGCTGCAGCTGCACCATCACCAGCACCTTTTTCGCCGTGGCAAGAAGAGCAGTTTTGAAGGTAAAGTTCTTCCCCTTTTGCAAGATCAGGATCTGCACTCGCGCTAGATTCAACTGCTGCAGGTGTTTCTTCTTTTGGTTTGGAATCGCCACAAGCTACCATCACGAAAGCGAAGGAGAGTGCGAAGAGAGAGACTAAGACTTTTTTTGAGTTCATTTCTTACTCCAAGATAAGGTTGGCTCCAGTCTCTCACCCTTCTTATCTTTTGAAAAGAAGAAATCACTGTTTTTCTAAAAGATTTGCAAGTGCCTTTTCTAAATTTTGAAACTGAAACTCATATCCGCTAGAAAGCAACCGTTCCGGAAGCACATACTGTCCCTTGGTCACCACAACGGAACCTTCTCCATAAAGCGCCTGTATGGCGAAGGATGGAACTTTGAAAAAGTTTGGCCGATGTAAGGTTTTGGCCAAAGCGATCGAAAATTCATCGTTACTTACGGGATAAGGTGAAACTAAATTATATGCACCGGAAGCTGTATCCAACTGCATTAAGTGCAACATGGCAGAAATAAAATCCAATATATGAATCCAACTCATCCCTTGTTTCCCGGAAGCAATGGACCCACCCACACCTAGTAAAAAAGGAGGGATCATTTTCTCCAAGGCTCCCCCATTAGGAGATAGAACGATTCCAGTTCGCAAAACCAACGATCGAATTCCTCTTGTAGAAAGGGGATGGATTTGGTTTTCCCACTCCACACAAAGTTTCGCTAGAAAATCCTCACCGGGAGCAGACTTCTCAGTATAGGGAGGATGGCTGTCTTCTGACATTCCATAATAACCAATCGCACTTGAGTTCACAAAAACTTTGGGTGGTGATTTTAGATCCATAATGCGAGCCACAAGTCCACGTGTAAAATCAACACGAGAAGTACGAATCAGTCGTTTGCGTTCTTCCGTCCATCTAACACCTGCTATTGGCTCACCAACTAAGTTGACGATGGCATCTAGTCCTTCCAGGTCAGAAGTTTGCGGAAGGATGCAGGAAACAAATTCCAATTCTTGATAAGAAGAAAGTTCCGGTGGTAAAGATGGTTTTCTAGAAAAAACACGAAACCTATGTCCCAAACCTACTGCCCTTTCAATGAATGAAGTACCAATCAGACCAGTACCACCTAAAATTCCGATTTTCATAGGATCTCCCAAACATTGGAATGATAAAAAAAGAAGTAGCCCATTTTCTCAGGTTGGAGAAGTTTTTCTTTCATATGAGACCTGCCATTGTTCTTCCGATTTTTTTCGCCATTACACTTGTTCTCTTCGGGAACTACTATCTATTTTCTGGAACCAAAAAAAACATAAATTTATACAATGAAAACCCACCCTTCCGCATTGAAGACACAACAGGATCTGGAAGCATTCACCTTCTATTAGACAAAGATAAAAAAACCGTTTGGAGAAAGAAACAAAACGGGAAGGAAGATTTTGATTTTTTCTTAGAGATGAAACTCTCTCATTTTTGGGATGGAACTGAGTTTTCACCCAGACAATTTAAAAATTTAAATGTCATTGCTTGTCCGGGAGAAACATTACCTACATTTCAAATGCGTTTTTTATTACGGGAAAGTATTAATGTAGACAAAGAACTTAGGATGCCAAAAGACCAACTAACATTTGTTTATCGATATGAAGAAAAAAATAAATCGGAAATTTCGATTTCCCTTTCAAAACTCCCAAAGTTTCAAAAAGAAAAAAATTATCCAGAAAACATTTATATTTTAACCCCGGAATTCAAACTTTTTTCTCAAGAAGGATGTATAGCGGAAGTAGAACTGGAAGAAATACAGTAATTGAACTTTTGATTGAATCAAACGCCTTTTGTTTGTTTCTCTATTTCTTTTTTTAGTTCGATGATACTCATATAAAGGTTTGCAAAAGTGGTGAGTTGGTTCATTGCATCTTGCAAACCCGCTTTGAATAAAAGTCCGTTGTCCATATGTTCTCGAAAGATGGTGAGCGGATTTTCCGACTCCATACTTCCGACAGTTTTTTGGTAAGATTCCATCAGTTCTATTTTATCATCTAGAGACTCAGGAATTTTCCAACCATTGGACAACCGACTCATAAAAAATTATCTACCTTCGACTTCGAGAAGTTTGGTGGTCTTTACAATGAGACGTGTGACAATATAAAATACAAACCCAAACCCAAAAAACCAAGTATGAAATGGTTTCCAAATTCCTGTGATGTCTACTGCTCGAAGTGTTGGCTCTTGGAAATAAACTTGGATCAAATCAAAAACTGTGAACACAACAATGATTCCAAATAAACTTGGGTATTCACGTTTCCAAATATTACGGAAAGAAAAACTTAAATTTGGTTTTTTATATCCAGACAAACGAGGGATGAAGGCTGGCGTTTTGTCCGCCCATTCCAAATATCCTTTTGCAAATTTACCACGTAAGAAGTATTCTTCTGCAAAGATGATTCGTTCGTAATACAAATAGAAAAACATGATGTATACAAGCGCAAAGGCAAAATCCCGAAGGATAAAAACCGGGCCAAGATACATCAGAAAATTCCCTACATATAACGGGTGTCTGACTAGTGAGTATATCCCTGATTGGTTTACAACATCAGCCACTTGTTGTTTTGTATTTCTACCAGAAGTGTTTTTGGGAGTGTATCCGATCGTAAAACATCTAACAAAAAGTCCTGCAAAACTGACTAAAAATGCACCTGATAACCAATACAAATTGGACTCGTAATTCCCTTGGAAATAAGGGACATACGGTAGATACAGTAAGGAAAGAAACAAAATGACTCCTGGAATGTAGGAGCGCCATCGGAAGAGAAAATTGCCTTGTTGGTTGAGTTCTTCTATAAGTGCCATGTGAATTCGTACTTGCTTCCTTTGATTAAGCTGTCAGCATTCGTCCTATGTCAATCAAATCCTTTATCCCTGCAAAGTTCAATCTTCCTGCTCTATGGTTTACGGATCTGACTCTTCCGGTTCTGAACAAAATGCTCCACAATCTTGAATCCATCGAGATATCAGAAACCGACCAGAAGACATTAAAAACCTTTCAAAAAGAACGACTCCTTTATATCTCCAATCATCCCACAACGAAAGAACCAGGAATTGCTTATCATGCTGCAAACATTATGGGATCAAGATTTCATTATATGGCAGCAAGAGAGGTATTTGAATGGGGGTTTGGGTTTGTTGGCGACTTCATCCAATCGCTAGGGGCCTATTCCGTGTTAGCTGGTGCACCTGATCGTGAATCCTTAAAAGCATCAAGGGAAATTCTTGCCTCTCCTGGTGGTAAACTTGCCCTATTCCCAGAAGGAGAACCCACTAGTGGTATGAACGATACCCTACTTCCCTTCCAACCGGGAGTGGCCCAACTCGGATTTTGGGGACTAGAAGATGCACTGAAAAAAGATCCAAATGCTAAAATTTGGATTTTACCTACCTTCGTTAAGTACAGAATGACCGCCTCCATTAGTTCCATGCAAAAAGACATTGATTTGGCGATCACCAAAATGGAAGAAAAGTTTGGGATCACAAAAACAGGAAAAGATATCCTTCACAGATTTTTATCTGTAGGGAAACGAATGATTGAAAGAGAAGAAAAAGAATATGGAGTTCCTGTCGAAGAAAGTAGGGCCGATGATTTTGATTACCGACTGGGAAGGATGCGCCATGCCATGCTCGACAATATTGCAAGGAAGGCAAAAATTCCCAAATGGGACAATGATGCCAATGCCATCGAAAAACTGAGAAGAATTTTGAGTGTTTTAGAAATGGTTTCTGTTGGAATGGCCGATCCCAATGGAGAACTTCCTAGCCTAGAAATGGCAACATGGGCAAGAAATGCTGCTACCAAAGCCTATGACTTTATCACCATCCAAACTGCCTATATCAAAGAATTACCGAGTGCGGAGCGTCTTTATGAGTTTTTATACCGTTACGAAAACGAACTTTTTGGGGAATTTAAACCCCGCCCTCACAGAGCGGTTGTTAGATTCGGAACCCCATTTACGATCAATGAGTATTTAAGTTCTTATAAAGAAGACAAAAAGAAAACGCTAGATGTCATTACGGAACGTCTAAGAAAGGAGTTACAGACGATGCTTGTGGAAGAAAAATCCAAATCCAATCCACTCTTTCCAAGCCAATATATTTTTTGATGGAAGTCTTAAGCCTAGAACAAACAAACCAATTGGTGAACCAAGGAACACCCATTGAAATGACTGCATATGGTGCCTCCAAAACACTCGATGAAAACTTGGTTAAGGTTTTGGATGCGCTCACTGAAAAATACAAAATCCCCGATTTATCTGCTATTTTATTTACAATTGTAAAAGACTTAATCCTCAACGGTTTTAAAGCCAACTTTAAACGAATTTTTTTTCAAGAGAACCAATTAGACATTCATTCCCCCACCGACTACGAGTTAGGTGTTAGAATGTACAAAAGCCTTATTCTTTCTGGAAGGGGAAATACATTTGAACCTCTCGCACGAGAAAAAAACTTATATGTTCATCTAAAAATAGAACATACCGAATCCCAAATTAAGTTTGATGTCAGAAACAATACCACTCTCGTGCGGGGAGAGATGCAAAAAATTCGCAACTCACTCCTACATGCGCAAAACTATAACGATATCATGGAATACTATATCGAACGTGGGGACAATTCGGAAGGAGAAGGGATTGGGATTGCCCTTTGTGTCATCCTTCTCAAAGGGGAAGGTTTACCCACAGACCAATTTCGAATTTACCATGAGGATGGGGAAACCATCGCCCAACTGAACATCCCTCTAAAGAAAGACTAGCCCAAAGAAACACATCTCACAATTTGGATTTATGGGTTCTGTTACTGTCCTCTCGAATGATTCCATTCCTAAAGTTCTTTCTGATATCGTTGCCAATGAAACCAACCATGCACTTTGGCTAAACACTCTTTCTCTCTTAGAACATCTTGGTTCGAGAAAAATCCTCCTCACCCAATCCAGTGAAGAAACTTCAGAGATGATTTTAAAACATGCCACCGAAGAAGCAAGGCATGCCCTCTTCTTTAAAAAAGCAGCCCGCACCATAAGACCCAGTTTCCAATTGGGATACCAAAACTCCGCCCTTGTTAGGGGAACGGCGGCAAGAATTTATTTCGCAAAATTAGATACTTTGGTGCGCCGAAGTCTACGAAAGGTTTTCCCAGACCCAAAACAATTTACCTACCTTGCCTATTTGTACACCACCACGGTCATTGAAAAACGGGCGATGGTCGTCTATGCAGCGTACGACGAGATTTTGGACCGGACTCAGTCCCCCATCCGCCTAACCAACCTGATTTTGGAAGAAGAAGGCCACCTTTCTGATATGAGTGCTGAAATGTTCCGCCTCGATCCAAATGCCAAGGAACGATTGGCCGCACTCGAGGCCGAAGAATCGAAAATTTTTGCCCGATTTTGGCTCCAAATCCGCGAATTCTCATTGAATTAAAAAAGGCTTGCGGAAAAAATCCGAGGCTGGTTTTCTTCAACCATCTTCATGCGACATAATACTATTATTGGATCTTTGAGAAAATGGGATTAGAAGTCTTTTTATTGCCTTTTTTGGCCAGTGTTGCGGTGACCATTGGGTTACGTCGTTTGGACAAATCCAACACCAAACTCTCCCAACTCAAACGTTATGCGTCCAAATTGACCGATGAAATTGATGGTGTCGCCCTTCAAAAAATCCAATTGGTCAAAGATGCCGGTATTGATCTCGATATCCTTGTCAAACAATCCCGCAAAGTCGCAGAAGACATCCAATCTTTAAGTTCAGAATCCCGTGACCTATTCGAAAAGATCCGCGCCAGTAAAGATTACCTCTCTTCCCTGTCTGGTGAGATGGAACAAATCCAAGATTTGAGTTCCCAAGTCCGTCGTGAAAAACAAAACATGGAAGAAGGACTCTCTCAAATCAATTCCCACAAACGAGAGTTACGTGGAGTATCCGAAGATATGGAAGCACTTCATAATGAATCCATCTCCATGTTGGATACTTTCCAAAACAAATTGAATCACAGAAGTGATGAAATTTTACAATCTGTTGCACAAAAGATGGTGGAGTTAGAAAGCCTACTCGAAACCAAATCTGATTTTTTAGACAATTCGCTTTCTAAAATTGCAGAGACTGCCCGTGAAAAACTTTTATCCCATGCCGATGTGATGGTGGGGGAAACAGCGGGACGACTCGACCACGCGCGAAAAGAAATGGATTTGTTACTCGAGTCCATGAAATACGCACAAGGTGACTTAGATGTTCGCCTAACAAAATTCGAAGATACCTCTTCCTTACTCTCTGACAAAGTGGATAAGTTTGATGAAAGGTTAGAAGAAAAATACCAAAGAGCTTCTGGTAAGTTGGATGAGAAGGTAAACTTACTCGAGAAAAAAATCCAAGAACGTTTTGATTCTATTTTTGACCAAGTCACTCATACAAAAGATTCTTTTATGAAAGGTCTTTCTCAAGAGACAGATGCCATCAAACGAGAAATTGAAGACTTGTCTCTGGAAACACTTTCGAAACGTGATGACATCATCAATGAAACCAGAAGGCAAGCTGACGGGATCAACCAAACCATCATCCAGTTCCAAGAAAAATATTTGGAAGCAGAGAACAAACTCCTTCGCCAAGCGGACATTCGCAAACAAGAACTCATTCGGGAAATAGAAGCCTTCTCAGAAGAATTCCATCGAATCTCTGAAGAATTAAAAGAGGAAGCCACTTCCCTCAAAAAAAGTGCCCTCCAAGAACTCAAAGATTTTGATCGTGAGTTGGATTCAGTTCGTTCCAACCAAGAAACAGTCATTAAATCTTCTCTTTTTGAACTAAGAAAAGAACTCGAAGAAAGAATGAATTCTGATTTCAAACTCCAAAAGAGTGAAATGGAATCAGATCTTGAGATAGTCCAGTCACAAATCAAAAACTTAAACGAATCCATTACAGCACAAACAAAAGATGTGGATGAATATGTAGAAGAGCTAAAATCAGCCCTTCGTGAATCGGCCCATGAAATCCTAGAAACTGCGGAAGAAAAAGCCAAAGAATCCGAAGAAATTGTGACAGAAAAGATTCGTATCGCCAATGCCAACTTAGAACAATTTGTCAGCAAATGGGAAGACGAACTTGGGAAAATTCGGGAAGACCAAAATGATAGCATCGAAAGACTCCAAGACCGCCTAAAAGAAATTCATATAGAAGGTGCTGACCTACTCGGTGAATTCCAAAACCAATTCCAAAAAGCAAAATCCAATTTGGATATGGCAGCAGAGTCCAAAACCAAAGAAAGTATTTCTCGTTTGGAAGAAGAGTCAAAACTTGCTCGTAGCGAAGTCGAACGAATCCTTAAACATTTAGAAGAATCGGGTGAATCCTTTTTCAATTTACAAGAAGAGAAAATGGATAGACTCAATGAAACCATTGATTCCAAAATCTCTCACCAATTGACAAAACTCCTTGATAAAGGGAATGTCCAATTAGGACAACTCGAAGAAAAAATTTCTAACCATCTAAATACCGTCAAACGCAACTTAGATGAAAGTATCAAACGTTCCAAAGACGAATCCAAAAAACAAATTGAAACATACCAAAAAGATTACGAAAAATCTTTCAAAGAAATTGCAAAAGAAAGCCAAGACTTCTTAAAAGAAAGTTTAGACCGTTTCCAAGACTTAAAATACGAAATCAAAAATGGATTGGATGATCTAAACGATACCAAAGAAGAAACTCTTTCTAGTTTCCAATCCGAAATGGAAACATTAAAAGAAGATATCTTAACTCTTTCGAGTGAGTTAGAAACGGTCAAAGAACATTCCGATTTATTTGCTTCCGCCAAACAGATCGCAGATGAATCCAATCGTGCTGTAGAGGAAATCTCCGAAGCACTCCGGGCCCTTGAAAAAAATCGCCCAGACATCGACCTTTACCAATCGGCAATATCTGAATTTTCTGAACTTAGAAAAGAAATCGCAAACGAATTAGAAACCTTAAAAGAAGCTCAGTTCCAAACTGAAGACATCGACAAACAAGTGCAAATCCTTGCGTCCAATATGGTACATGTTTCGGAAACAATGGAAGGATTTGAACAAAGTTTGAACGAAGTAAGTTCTATTGAAACTCGGGTGGCCAAACTCACGGCAGAACAATCCAAAATTGAATCTTTCCTTTCTTCCTTACAAGAATCACAAGATTCTGTTTTCCACTTGGTAGAAAACTTGGAAGGCCAAAAACACAATGCACGGGAGCTCCAAGCCCGCCTCGACATCCTCGACCGAGAAATCGAAGTGGTAGAGGCTCGCGAAAAGGAACTTACCGAAACCATTCGCCAGGCAGAAAACCGCACTTCCTTCCTTGTGGAAAGGGAAGCTCAGATTGATTCGGTAGAACGTAAATTTGACAAAATCGAAGAGCTGCTAGGCGACCTATCGGATCGCCACCGCCAAATCCTCACCCTCCAAAAACGATTGGAAGACCTGAAAGAATCTTCAAGAGAAACCAAAGACGATTTGGAATCCCTTCTTGGGGAAGCAGACGAGACCTTCGAAAAACTCTCCGAATTCCTGGACATTGTCCAAGGGGCGATGCAAAATCCGGTCCCGACGGGGAAATCAGACCGAAAAGTTTCGGGAAATCCCCTTGTCGAGAGAAAAAGAGCCACCATCCAAAGCCTCCACGACAACTACCAGTGGTCTTCTGAGGCAATTAGCGAAAAATTAAATATTGAAAAATCCCTCGTAGATAGCATCCTCGGAGTTAGAAAGAAATAACCGAGGTATCCATGTCCGAAGAACAAACAGAAACAACGTCGAAGGAATCCCTAATTGTCACTTCTAAAGTGAAAGCTTATATCAAAAGTAAGGGATTTATGACTTCTGGAGACGCGATCGAAGGAATCAACGAAGAGATTTACCGTCTCATCGACAAAGCGCTGGAAAGAACCTCTGCAAACAAAAGAACAACGGTTCGGTCCACAGATTTCTAATCCGTGATTTACATTAAAAACAAATCTGAAATTGAAACGATGAGGAAAGCGGGAAAATTTGCCGCTGAACTCCTCGTGTATCTAGAACCCTTTGTCAAAGCAGGGGTTACCACCCTCGAGCTAAACGATTTGGCCGAAGCCTATACCAAAAAACATGGCCACCGCTCTGCACCTCTTGGATACAAAGGCTTTCCGAAATCCATTTGTTCTTCCATCAACCATGTTGTTTGCCACGGAATTCCCAAAAAAGAGGATGTCCTTGCCAATGGAGACATTGTCAATCTAGACGTATCACCCATTGTGGATGGATACATTGGAGACACTTCCAAAACCTTTATCGTAGGTGGGAAATCCACTCCTGAGGCGGAAAAACTAGTGGCAGATACGGAAAAAGCCATGTGGGTCGGGATTGAACAAGTGAAACCCGGAAACCGGATTGATGATATCGGCAATGCCATTGATGACTTTCTCACCCCACTTGGGTATGGGATTGTTCGGGATCTAATGGGTCATGGAGTTGGACGTAATTTCCATGAAGAACCGCAAGTACCTCATTTTCGCTCTCCCCGGAAACTTGCAAAAATCGAAGCCGGAATGATTTTCACAGTAGAACCGATGGTCAATTTAGGAACCTGGGAAGTGAATTTTGATAAGTCAGACAAATGGACCGTCCGCACAAAAGACGGAAAACTCTCTGCACAATTTGAGCATACCGTACTTGTCACAGACAAAGGTTATGAAATTCTAACAAAAGTTTGAAGAAATCGTTCTTGCTTTCGCATCCAATCTATCGTCTAATTTCAAAAGAGGATTTTTTTATGAAACTAACCATCACTCTATTTAGCCTTTTTGTCATCACATCTGCATCTTTTGCGATTTGCCCAGGAAAAGAAAAACGTTCCTGCCCTGGTCATGACAAACTCATCGAGTGCCCTCACGACGGAAAATAGGTCCAATGAACAAAGCCATTCTCTTCGTTGATGACGAACAAATCATTCTGATGAGTCTGAAGTCTCAGCTCAAAAAACATTTTGGGAACGAGTATCGTTATGAAACTGCCCAAAATACAGAAGAGGCTTGGTCGATCATAGAAGAATTGGCAGAAGAAGGAATCGACATCCTTATCATCATTTCTGATTGGTTAATGCCCAACCAAAGAGGAGATGAGTTTCTTAGGGATGTCCACAAAACTTATCCAGGGATAAAGAAAATAATTATTTCTGGTCATATTGATGAACTTTCACTCAATAAATTGCGAGGGGAAGTGGACTTACATAGTTTTTTAAACAAACCTTGGTCTGAATCTGATTTAATCAAAAAAGTAGAAGACGCCATTGCGAAGATTGCCTAGGTTTTCCTAGGAAACCTCCGCATGTCTCAATCAATCATTCAAAACACTATCGAAGACTTAGAAAGTTTACGTTCTAAGTCCCCTCTCGTTCATAATATTACAAACTACGTAGTTATGAATAACACTGCCAATGCACTGCTTGCCATTGGTGCTTCTCCCATTATGGCACATGCCATTGAAGAAGTGGAAGAGATGGTTACAATCTGTTCGGCAACTGTCATCAATATTGGAACTTTATCTGAACCTTGGATCCAAAGTATGGAAAAGGCAGCGGCAAAAGCTGTGTCTCTAAACAAACCTCTCATTTTAGATCCAGTGGGTGCAGGAGCGAGTAACTTGCGTAATATGGCAATTCGTCGCATCCTTGGAGCAGGCAGTCCCAGCATTGTTCGTGGGAATGCTTCCGAAATTCTCTCAACTCTCAATTCTTCTGGTAAAACAAAAGGTGTGGATGCAACAGATTCCTCTGAGTCAGCAGTGGATTCAGGGAAGTCTCTTTCTAAAGTCACTGGTGGTGTTGTGGTCATTTCAGGTGCCACTGATTATATCTTAAGTGGAACTGAAAAAGCCCAAGTGAGAAATGGGGATGTACTGATGACTAAGGTCACGGGCCTTGGTTGTACAGCTTCTGCCATTTGTGGGGCCTTTGCTGCCATCCAACCCAATCAGTTTCGTGCCGCAACTTCTGCTATGGCTGTGATGGGAATTGCTGGGGAAATGGCAAAATCCAAAACAAGTTCTCCAGGTAGTTTTCAAGTCGCTTTTTTAGATGCCCTTTATGAAATCGGAGCAGATACCATTAAACAAAAGTTAAATGGAGAATAAAATCAAAGGGGTTTATCTGGTCACAGATAGACCCTTATGTTTACACCATAACTTAGCAGAAGTTGTAAGACTTGCGGCACTTGGTGGAGTTTCTCTTGTCCAACTGAGGGAAAAGGAAGCCGATAGCAGAACATTTTTAGAGCTCGCCAAACATTTAAAAGAAATCCTAAAACCATTTTCAGTTCCCCTTCTCATCAATGATCGATTGGATATTTGTTTGGCCGCAGGAGCCGACGGTGTCCATCTGGGACAATCCGATTTACCTTGGTGGGAAGCACGTAGAATTTTAGGAGAAAAGGTCATCATTGGACTTTCTTTAGAAACGAAAGAAGATTATTTTTCTCTCATCCATAATGACCCAAAACCTCCACTCCATTATCTTGCGATTTCCCCTGTATTTGATACAGATACGAAAACGAATACCAAACCAGCATGGGGTTTAACTGGCGTTCGCTGGTTAAAAAATGAGACTCATCTTCCGATTGTTGCCATTGGGGGAATCAAAGAATCCAATGCGGCCGATGTAATCCAAGCAGGTGCCGATTCCCTTGCGGTTGTGAGTGCGATTTGTTCGGCAAAGGACCCGAAATCGGCCACAGAATCCCTATCGAAAAAATTCCATTCATTAAAAGAATAAAATAAGTTCCAATTCTAAGAAACTGAAACTCATATCTTCAATCTTTCAATCAGATTGAATCAATTTCGTTGTGATTAAATTTATCAGTTTGATTCTTTTTCATTCAAATGTTGTAGATTTCGGTTCCAAATTTCAAAACCAATCCTTTCGATCGGCGAATTTTTAAAATAACCATCGAACTCTTCTTTGGTGAGTCTTTTTTTATTGATAAAATCAGGATCGGTCCAGAAAGCTCTGGGTAAAAAATCCGGCTCTATCGTCTCAACTTCGTTTCGTTTGGCGACATTGGCATTCCAAGGACAAACTTCTTGGCAAAGATCACAACCATACACCCAACCTTTCCGGTCCCAACTTAAAAAAGATTCTGTGGCTTCCGTTTCTTTCCTATCTTCAATGGTTAAGTAAGAAATACATTTTTTGGCATCGATTTTATATGCATCCAAAGCACCTGTCGGGCAAACATCCAAACATTTGCGACAACTCCCGCAGTGGTCAGTGATGATTTCTTCAGGATCTGGGCCACCTAATTCCAAATCGGTGAGAATGGTAGAAAGAAAAAAATAAGATCCCAGTTTGGGGTGAATGAGGTTGGTATTTTTTCCCTGCCAGGCAATTCCAGATTCTCTCGTAAGAATTTTTTCTGCCACGGGCAAACTATCCACAGATTGGCGAAATTTATGATTGGGGAACTGCTCTTTTAGAATTTTTAAAATCCGATTTCCTTTTTTTTTAAGAATGTTATGGTAATCAGAACCTAACGCATAACGGGAAACTTTGGATTCCATTTGAGAAAGAATTTTTTCGGAAGCATCCGAACGGTATACAAATCCAAGACAAATCGCAGAACGAGGCGTAAGACCTAAATTTTCAAAACGATTCCGAATTCCCAGAGCATGGTCTTTGGCAAACCAATCCATATTCCCAAATCTTCCTTCCGAAATCCACTGGTCCAAATGTTCCAAATCAGATTCAGGAATTTTTGCCTCGGTAAATCCTACCAAAGAAAAACCTTCTTTTTCACAAATGGTTTTAATTTGAGAACGGATCTGGTAAATTGGATTTGTCATGAGTGATGGAGAGAACGAAGTATATCTTACTGAAATGCAAGGCCAGTTGCCAAGCCATTTGTATGTCCATGTTCCAAAACTAGTTTCCTTATTCCCTCAAATAGAAGCATTGGTGGCAGTTCCCAAGGGACTTCCCGATCTATTGCGAAAGGGAATTTATTTTGCCCTACTCCAATCTGTGGTAAGACTCCTCGAAAGGAACACAGATCCTCTTTTGCCAGAAATCCTTCCCGAATACCGCGAGCTCATTCGGTCTGTTTCAGAAACTTATTCTGTTCTGAGTCCAGAGCTTGAATCCAATTGGCTCTCAGAATGTATCCAATACGGGGATAAATCCGCCTACCATTGGGAATGGAAACATTTTGATTCACATGAGTTGTTCTAAATTACATACGTTCTTTTTCTAATGATTTTAAAAAATCAGGAGGAATTGGTTTTTTGGATTTAGCTCTGTAATCAAAATAGACCTGAACTGTTTTTGCAGAAACATAAAGTTCACCGGTTTTTTTATCTCGAATGGAATAAGAAAATTCCCAAGAAGTATTTCCAATAGAGGAAACCCAAGTTTCAACAAAAATCGAAGCTCCAGGCAAAACAGAAGCCTTTAAATCCATTTCCACACGTGCCAAAACAAAAGGGATGTCTTCCAATTCCGAAACGGAAAGATAACGATTACAAAAGTCTAATCTTGCTAATTCTAAATAAGTCGAATAACTAGAGTTATTGACTCTTCTCATGGGATCCATGTCATTAAATCGAATTTGGATATCAGTTTGAATCATTGTCGTTTATGCAAATGAATCAATAGGATTATATATGTCATCTCTATGTTTCTAAATTGTATTGAATCTTAACAGAACGCAGTGACCTTCGTTCATCAGGACTTCTGCCAAAACTAGGCTCCAAATACATTTTTTTAATTTTATCTTTGGAAATTCCCATGGATAAAAAATATCTTTCCACCGTCATGATTCGTTCTTTCACCAAACGTCGATTGGTTACCAAATGCCCGGATGCATCGGCAGAACCAATTAAGGTGATATATCCTATTTGGGATAAAATGGAAGGATTTAAAAACTCCCGCAAACGATCCATTGCATGTTTTTCCAATTGAGAAAGTCCTGCGCTAAATAGAACAGATATTTCCTTCCGCTGGGATTCCATAACATTTGCAATTTTTTCTGTAGTGAGGGTTTTTTCTTTGCGTAAAGGAAGTACAGAGCTGTTAATTTTTGGACTTTTTTCCCAAAACCATACAAGAACCAACCCTGTACCGACTAACAGCAAAAAAAACCAAACCATCAAGGCTTTAGACTCGCCTCAGATCGGCAGAAATTTATTTCAAACGACTGGACAAATAATATTACTTTAGTAGAATAACGAGTCATGATGGGCATGCGAAAACAGATAACATTTTTTTCATTGGCAATGGGTTTAGCCTTTGGCTGCAAACCTGCTGAACTCTCGAACACTTGCGATGCGAAAACAAAAGAATACTTCCAAGCAACAATCATACGGTTTGTCACAGGTGACAGATCTCCTTCTTGTCTCCCCTCTTTTGATTTTCAAGACTTATGGGGTGTTTATATGGGTACAGGCACCACTGGTGTCAATGCCATCGCAAGTTATAACGATCAAATCATCATTGGTGGAGATTTTCAATTCGTGGGACCATCTACCGGGAATGTTGTTTATTTAGAAACATCCAATGGGAAGGTGCTACCCAATCGTTATTGCCCTTATTTAAAAGTAGTGGGGACTACTGGTATCGCCATCTCTGATGGGAATGGTGGATTTTATATTGGCGGTGAATTCTATGCAGTCCAAGGCGTAGAAAAGTTTAGTATCGCCCATATCCTTCCTGGTTGCCAGTTGGATCATAACTTTACGGTTCCCAATGATAATAAT
This sequence comes from Leptospira bourretii, assembly GCF_004770145.1. NCBI lineage: Bacteria > Pseudomonadati > Spirochaetota > Leptospiria > Leptospirales > Leptospiraceae > Leptospira > Leptospira bourretii. The sequence goes on from NZ_RQFW01000018.1 coordinate 197,305, forward strand.
AAAAGTGTTTATACTTTGTTACTCGCTGGAGATTTCCTCTATGCAGGCGGATATTATACTGACGATAATAGTGGATATCTAGTTCGTGTGAATCGATACACTGGTGCCTTGGACACTTCGTTCGCTCCAAATCCAAATACACTAGTGTCCGATTTAGAAACCGATGGAGACTCTCTTTATGTTTGTGGAGATTTTACGAATATCGGTGGTTATGCGAAAAATGCCTTAGTTAAGTTTTCTCTTTCCACTGGTCTTGTCATACCTTCTTTCACGACAACCATAACTGGAGGTAGTTGCCTCGATTTGCATTACGGAACCGATGCCAGTGGGAGTCCCGTTATCTATGCTGTGGGTGATTTGACAACCCCAACCTTTAATAGGGCCCTATCTTTTTTTCCCGATGGGTCTTTAACCACTTGGAATCCAAATCCGAATGCCAAGGTCAACTCCATCCAACAGTATCACAATACGATCTATTTAGGTGGTGATTTTACCACTATCAATGGGGGAACTACCTCTAACTATTTAGTCTCTGTCAATAATAGTACGGGTACTGCCATCAATACAAATTATGGTCTTGGTGCCAGTCAGCCTGTCGCCACCCTGCAAATCATTGAAAATACACTATACTTAACCGGAGAATTTACCTCCGTAAAATCTGTTCCGAGAAACTATGCTGCCGCACTTTCTTTGCCCGATGAATCGGTCACTGCCTTTAATCCGACTTATGATAATGGTATCACTAATCCTGGTTCGGGGATTGTATCGGCTGGAAACGGGGTTGTACTTTTCACTTCCAGTCGTTCCACAGTGAATGTAGTTGCCCGAAATCATTTTGCCGTTTTGGATGAGGTGACAGGGGCTCCGATCGAAGGAACACCTTACTTTGATTTCCCGATCAAAGCCCTCCATCGCATTGGAAACAGACTGTTTGTCGGTGGATCTTTTACTAGTATTGTTGGACAATCAAGGAATCGATTTGCCATTTTGGATTTACCAAATTACCAACTAAGCCCTATTAACATCGTTCTCTCCGGTAACCCCGATATCCGCACGATCACTAGCGATGAATCACAAATATATGTAGGAGGAAACAGTTTAACCAATGTAAACGGTCAAACAAGAAACGGAGTCTTTGCACTGAACTCAAGTGACCTTTCCGTTAGTGGATGGAATCCAGATCTAGGCATTGGGAGTAGTGGAGAGAGTATTTTAGTCGTAAATGATCTTGTTTTTATAGGTGGATTGTATTCAGGAATTAACGGAGATGGTGTTACCACAAATTACCAAGCAGTGGACAAAGTTTCTGGAATCAAACGTGGCATTCCTTCAACAAACAATTTTCCTAGTAGCGGTGTTTATGCGCAAAGTTTAGTTGGATCGAAAATTTTTCTCGGAGGGCAATTCACAACAATTGGTAGTTTAGGAACCTTTAACTCGATTGCGGTTTATAATCTCGCCAGTCAATCTTACGAACTACCGAACCCAGTATTTAGTGATAATATTGTAAACCATATTGCAGCTTATCCAGATGGAAACGTTCTCATTGGAGGATCCTTTACTACTTTAAACGGTATCCCTGATCACTATTCCCTGGGAGTCTTTAATAGTAACACCAATACACTTTCTCCATGGAAGTCGTCCATCAACGATGTGGTTTATACATCCATGTATAAAAATGGAAAATACTATATCGGTGGTGCATTTACGATTGCACACAAAAAAAGTAATGGTGGGCTTGTCCGGTCTAGTTTGAATGAATGAGATCAAAAAAAAATAAAAGTTATATAAAAAATTTATACACGGGAGCCGGTTCCTAACCGGCAAAAATAGGTTTCATTTTTGTTTTTTAAGTTTTCTTTTTAAAATCTTTTGCAAAGCTTCTTCACCCTTTTTGGCACCAAGTAAAACTGTTTTATAAAGTTTTGTACGAATCGTTGTTGTGAGTTTAACAGGCAAAGGTCCATCTGGGGCCACAGTGATAATCTTTACTCCACGAGGAGGTTTAACTACAATCTCTCTTGCCGTATTAAAATGAAAATGATGAAGTTTTCTCATCAACCTACGAATGGTTCGCCTTGTTGGAAAAGCAAGTAAACTGGTAAATCTTGTAAGCGGACCAGATATATGTCGAATGGGTGAATTCATAATCACCACAATTTCTTTATACCCGGCTTCGATGATATCTTGTATAGGGAGTGGATTTAAAATAGCAGCATCAGAATACAATGTTCCATTTAACCAATGTTTACCGCGTGTGGCGATTGGTAACGAAGTCGCTGCTTTTAAAAGATCGAACACATTCGATGAAGTTGCTTTAATGTATTCAATGGAATGAGTATGTAAATTACTTACCGCCACCACAAAATGTGGGACATTCTTTCGATCCAAAGTTTCCGATTCCAAACGAACTTTTTTACGAAAGATAAAATCAATGAGATACTCTTGGTTGAGTAAAGTTTTGCCCTGAAAGGGATGCAAAAAAGAGATTAGTTTTCTTCCTGATAAATCTCTGTACCAAACAGCCAGTGCCTTTTCGCTTTTGATAGGTTCTTCTTTAGGCATCGATACATAATAAGCTGCCGCACAAGCACCGGAGGAAACACCAACCACCAAATCAAAGTAATTCGGTCGTAAGAATCTGTTCCAAGCATACAAAACTCCTCCAGAGAATGCACCTTTCATCCCACCCCCTTCCACAAGTAAGGCTCGTTTTGTCCCTTTCGCCTTAGGAAGTTTGGATTTATTAGGAGATTCACTAGATAATTCGTTCGACACCATAATGTCAGAGTCTTTCAACCCAGTTTCGGTTGCAAAAAACTATTCAAAAAAAGAAGGAGAAATTCAGTTTTAGGGGAATCGACAAACAAAGGCATCAGGAAGTGGACAAATTCTGATTATGATAAAAAATTTCCTTTCGATACAATAAATTTCACTACGTACGCAATTGAATAATAGTATGCTCGGCATTAAAACTTTGGAGACAAACGTAAACGGAACCCTTGTCAAAGGTTCTCTCCAATTGAATGCCAAAGGAGCTTACCAACTTGATTTGATCTGTCCTTATGTGGGACCCATGTTTACCTTTTCTTTTCCCAAGGTTTACCATGCACTTTGGGACGGACATGTTTCCGAAATCGATGGGTATGCCACAAGCCATCTACGTACACTCTTTCACAAATGCGAAAACATAAAAAAGGAAGTTCCTAAGTTCGAACGTGAACTCAAAGAGTTTTGGTTGGAGATAGAAACGATTTCAGTACTTTCCCCATTAGAGTGGAATGAAAAATGTACATTCCTTAAAAAGGCCTTACAAGATGGTTATATGGACGCAGACATATACGAAAAAACTCTTAATGATCTAACCATCATGATGGAAAAAAAATATTTTGAACGAGAGAAACGTTGTGAAACATTTTTACATCAGTACCTTCCCGAGTATTCACACCTACAAAATTATTTTTCATGGATTCGCTTCTGTTATGAATTAACAGAAAAAAAACACCTGCTCTTACTTTAAATTTTCCTTTTTCTTGCCAAAGATACGAGTCTCGTCTTTACTTTCCATTAGAACGGAAATTTATTTCCGAAAATCCCAATATTAAACTCGGAATTTAGCTATGCGACCAATGGATCAAATCACAGGGAAAGAGCAAAAACACCATGTGATCTTACACTATCTCATGAATCAGGAAATGAAATCGAATTGGAATGGGCAAACCCAAACCATGACCGTCACACAGGAATTACCTGGTGGAGAAGAGATTGTTGTTGATTGGTCAGAAGTTTGGCCACTCACCCAAGGTTCTACCTTTATCCTTTCTAAACTTTTAGCACGATATTTAGAACTTCATTGCACTTTTGTAAAACAACTTTCCCCTCATAAAATTCAAATCCATGTAGATAAAGTTCTCATTGCAAAAAAAGAAAGATTAAATCCACGTTTTACGATTACAGAAGAAGGACTTGTCAATGTAACCAACATCGTCAGCTCCAAAACCATTATCGAAGCAAATATGTTTAATATCCCAACTCTTGTGCGAGTGAACTTTGAAGATTATCGCAAACGGATGATGGTTAGATCCGGTGAAGCCGGGACGATGGATATTTTTAAATCAGGATTAGAACGAAAGTTTGATGTTGTTAAATCAAGCCATAAAATTCTTTTTATAAAAGATGCAACGAACTCAGAAAGTTATCGTTCCGATGCAGAAGGTTTTATCAACTACGAAGATGAAATTGATGAACAAGTTGAAAAACTTGCTATGGTTGCTCGTGATAAAAAAATAAAGTCAGAACTCATTGTTCCGATTCTTTATAAAAACGAATTAGAAGAAATCATTCCCATCGGATATTACTGGTTACAAACAAAGGATAATTTCATCACCGATGACGATTTGACTTTTTACCAAACACAAATTGCTGAAATGATCGAAAGGATCAAAGATGCCAATCTAATGACCACAGTGGAAAAATTTCCTGTTTTGGATTTGTCGGCCACTGGATTAAAACTTAGAATCGCAAATAGTAGTTTGGTGGAAACACTTCCTAAACAGAAAGGAATTTTGTTGGAACTGGTTTTTAAACTTCAAACTCCATTTCGTTTTTTTGGCAAAATCGCATGGGCGAGAAAAGAAGATTCTGGAGACTTACTTGTAGGTGTGGAATTTTCTGGAAAACGAACCTATGCTGAAAAAGTTCGCTTCGAAGAAAATATCGAGATCATTAAAAATAATGGGAAATCCGCCGCCTAAACTAACGGGTTTCCAATTTGATTGTTTTTGTAATTTTGGGAATTTCGTAAGCGCAGATATAGTACAACATTTTTAAATCAATGTAATCGTAGGCCCGGGCTAAATCTTTTTGCCAAAGGGAATCAATCTTATCCCAAGGCAAACTTGGGTATTTTTGTTTTTCTGACTGAGGGATTTTTAAGGATTCTGTTTGAATGTAACGAAGCATTTCCTCAGCAAAAAAACTATCATGCTCCCCTTCTTTGAATTCTTGGATTTGGTTTCTGAAAAGAAAGGACTCCAGTTCCCGGCAATAGAAGATAAACTCATGAAACATATGGAGACTCTAAAATACGATTCCGTTAAGAACAGTTTTTTTCATTGGCAAAGAAATCCAAATCTTGGAAGCTTTCACTACGTATGAAGACCAACATCCGAACTGTCTTATTTTTCCTTTTTGTTTTGGTTCTCCCCATCCAATCAGCAGAAAAGGACTTCCAAATCATTGATCTTGTTGTGGGAAAAGGAGAAGAAGCCTTTTCTGGATCCTATGTCACAGTTCACTATGTGGGCAGACTGACCAACGGTACGAAGTTTGACAGTTCTCGAGATCGGAACCGACCTTTCGAATTTAACTTAGGTGCGGGAGAAGTGGTGAAAGGTTGGGACAAAGGAGTAAAAGGGATGCGAGTGGGTGGCAAACGCAAACTCATCATCCCACCGGAACTTGGATATGGAAGTAAAAAAGTTGGAAACATCCCACCGGATTCCACTCTTATCTTTGAAGTAGAACTTTTAAAGATCTATTAAGCTTTATTCATCGGACTTGTACGTATAAAAAGAACGATCACAACTCGGTCATGAATTTCTTGACAATGTTAAGAATGATTCTAATTTGTTTTGACTATGCCAGTTCCAAACTTTCGAACTTTTTCCCTCCTTCTCCTCATCGGTTTTTCTTTGTCGTTATGCAAACCTAAGTCAGATTCCGACGAAGAAACCTTACTCCTGTTAGCTGCCGCTACAACAAAAATTTGTGCCAACGCAGCATATACCGGAGCCACAGTTGTCAATTCAACTGCAACTCTCAATGCAAGTACAGATTGTATCACGGGAATGACTTCTTCTATGTCAGCTGATTTACCAGCTTGGATACGGAATAACTTTAAATGTTCAGTCGGTTCCGTTTCTGGTTCTAATTATGTATTCCGATCACAAAACATTCCCAATAACAAAAGTTTTTATTTTGGATCTACTTCTCCAATGTATGAGGCACTTGCTGGTGGACAAAAATCTGCTGGGAACAACCAAATTGCATCTCAGTGTTTGGTATACACTATCCCAAGCTCTCCTGCTGCAAAGTCAGGAGCGCTTGTGGGAACCCAAAGTGGTTATGCTTCTGTAGGGATTACGGTGAATGGACTTGCCATCTTCAACAATGCAGCAGCACCGGGAGACACACTTGCTACGGAAGAACAAACCTTTGATAAATACAATGGTCACCCGCAAAGCTCTGGTGTATACCACCACCACTCCCAACCTCTCAATGTATCAAACAACAACTCCAATTTAATTGGTGTCCTGATTGATGGATTCGCTGTTTATGGAAGAGATTGTACATTGAATGTTAATAGCGGAGGAACCACTTCCACTCCTACTATTGGAAGTGATTTAGATATAAACCATGGGCATACGACAACAACCGCTCATTTCACTACAGCTACCTATCATTATCATTATACGACTGATCCAACGGCAACAATACCTACTCTGATCGGTTCCAATTTTCACGGAACACCAGGGACAGTTTCCAATTAATATTTGTTATCTAGGGAGACAAACTCTCCTCTCCCTAGTTTTATCACTTTACCTAATCTCTTGTTCTCCCCTTCGTGTGAATTCGGAGGACAAGGAACTGAGTCAAGATTCCAACCATTTCCTACTATACCAAGGAAAACCACTGACGGGAATCCTGATTCAAAAAAATCCGATTCTTTCCGAAATCTATGAAACCGAATATTACAAAGGAGTTCCTCACGGTCGTTATACGGCGAAAAAAGAGAATGGAACTCTAATGGAAGAAAGGAATGTTCGGTATGGACAAAAACACGGAAAACAAATTAGTTATTTTGAAAATGGGAACTTACGTCAAAAATCTGAATTTGATAATGGTAAACCCATGGGCGAATCGATTGACTATTTTGACAATGGGCAAATGGCCACCTATCAGACATTCTACGATTCAGGGAAACCAAAAGTTACTAAAAAATGGAACAAAAGTGGACAAATATATTTGAACCATGTTTTTCTGGAAACAGGGGAAAGTTTTGGAAGGCCCGGAAGCAAACTTTGTGATCCCATTCCCGAGGGGGAGAAAAATCTTCCATAAATGCAATGTTGATCAATCCAAACATTTCCAACCAATCTGATCAAAAAAAAATCCAACCTAACCCTCATGTTTTTTTTCCTTTTTGGGTTCTCATCTTATTTCTATTGACTGCCAGTATGATCCATGTGAATTGCAAACCAACAGAACAAAGTCCCGATCCCAATGTTCCCCCTTATTTTTCGGGAAAAGATTTTGACCCGGTTTGGACAGAAAATCCAGAAAAAGATTCCAATATAAAAAGAATTCCAGATTCATTGGAGCTTATCGAACAAACGGGAAAAACAATTTTCCCCAGGGACTGGGCACCAAGCGAACATTTGGTGGTATTCTTTTATGCCACCTGTCGTGGGATTTGTCCGCTCATCACAAGAAACTTAATCCAAATTGAACCAAATTTTTCTGAATTCCCAGAACTCAAAATTTTTTCCATTTCGATTAATTCGAAAGAAGATACAGTTCCTGTTTTAGAAAAGTATCGAAAGACCTATCAAATCAAAAACACAAATTGGAGTTTTTTTACCGGTAAGGAAACGGTGATCGAAGATTTTGCCAAAGGGACTTGTGGTGCAGAAATGGAAGGATTTTCTGTCGAACGAGGCAAGTATGAATTTGTTCATACAGAGAATATTTTTTTATTTGATAAAGATAGATATCTACGCGGAATCTACCGTGCCAAAGGTACGGGAGATATACAGAGGTTAGTGGAAGATTTACGAAAACTAAGAAAAAACCATTAATCTAAGGATTTTTTTAAAAATCCTTAGATTGTTCCAGTGATCAGAACAGAAGTTTGACCATCTATTTTTTAGAACTTAGTTTTTAATTTTATATCCCGTGCGAAAGATAAGCCAAGTCACAGTCAAACAAAGAGTCAAAAAAACAAGAATCATCGAAATACTAACAGAAAGTGCTACATCTGCTCTTTCAAAAAAACTGTAACGAAACCCACTCACCAAATACAACACAGGGTTAAACATACTTAATTTTTGCCAAAAAGGTGGTAACATTTGGATGGAGTAAAAACTTCCTCCGAGAAATACAAGTGGAGTGATGACAAGCATAGGAATCATCTGGAGTTTTTCAAAACTATCCGCCCAAATTCCTATCACAAACCCAAACAAACTAAAACTAATACATGTTAACACAAGAAAAAACACCATCAGAATAGGATGATCGATACGAATGGGAACAAAAAAAGATGCCGTGATCAGCATTAACACACCAAGCATGAGTGATTTGGTGGCCGCAGCTCCGACATACCCAATCACAACTTCCCACATCGTCACGGGTGCTGAGAGGATTTCATAAATGGTACCATTAAACTTAGGAAAATAGATTCCGAAGGAAGCGTTCGAAATACTTTCGGTCAGTAACGACAACATCACAAGGCCTGGAACGATAAAACTTCCGTAATGGATTCCATCAATCTCTTGGATTCTGGATCCAATGGCCGATCCAAAAACAATAAAGTACAAAGAAGTGGAAAGGACAGGAGATGCGATACTTTGTAATAGTGTACGAAAGGTTCTTGCCATTTCGAATTTATAGATAGATTGGATTGCGTAGAAATTCATACAGCCTCCTGTAATAATTGAACAAAAATTTCTTCTAGTGAACTTTGTTTTGTACTCAAATCACTGAATTGGATTTTTAGTTTTTTCAAATCATCCAAAAGTTTAGTAATGAGACTACTATCATCAGAGCGGTCATATGTAAATACAAGAGCCGAGTGGTTATCAACAAGTTCCAATTCATATTTTGAAAGAGACTTTGGAATTTGTTTTAGGCTTTTTTTAAGTTCAATCCGGAGTTGTTTGGTACCGAGTTGTTTCATTAACCTATCTTTATTTTCAGTCAGAAAAATCTCACCTTTTCGGATCACAGAAATTCGGTCGGCAATAGATTCCGCTTCTTCGATGTAGTGAGTGGTTAGGATGATGGTCACACCATTTTTCCTAAGAGATTCTACAATCTTCCACATATCCTTCCGTAATTCCACATCCACACCAGCACTTGGTTCATCCAAAAAAAGAATTTTAGGTTCGTGTGACAGTGCTTTGGCGATTAAAACTCGACGTTTCATCCCACCGGACAATGTCATAATCCTTTGGTCCTTTTTGTCCCAAAGAGAAAGTGATTTTAAAACTTCTTCAATGTATTTTGGGTTGGCTGGTTTTCCATAGAGTCCTCTCGTAAAAGAAACACTGGCCCACACTGTCTCAAAAGCATGGACACTAAGTTCCTGAGGAACAAGGCCAATGAGAGATCTTGTTTTTTTAAAATCTCCAATGATGTTAAATCCAGATACGTTCACCTCACCACCGCTTGGCGAAACAATCCCACAAATCAAATTGATTAGAGTGGTTTTTCCTGCTCCATTGGGGCCAAGTAGTGCGTGAATTTCGCCCTCTTTTACTTCCCAATTTACATTCTTTAGTGCTTGGAATCCATTGTCATAAGACTTGGAAACTTGTTTTAGAGTGAGGATTGATTTCAAACAGTTTCATCCTTCCAGCCAATGTCATTCAGGAAGTCATCATAACCCCCGTCATAGACAAAAACTCGGTCATCATCGAATACAATTAGTTTTGTGGCTACAGCGCGCAAGTGCATTTCGTTGTGTGTAACCATGATTACAGAACCATCAAAGTTATCAATGGCCTCAATGAGTGAGTCACAAGATTGCATGTCCAAGTGGTTTGTCGGTTCATCCAAATACAATAAATGGCAAGGTGTGACCAAAATTTTTCCAAGAAGGACCCGGCTCTTTTCTCCGCCAGAGAGAACCTTAATCTTTTTTAAAGCTAGGTCTTCCGAAAACATAAGCCCACCGGCAATGTTTCTTGCCTTTCCTTCGGAACAATTGGAATCCGCACTCATGATCTCTTGGACAACGGTATTACTTTCGTTCATATTCAATTTGTTGGTTTGTCCAAAATACCCTTCTTTCAAGATCGGATGTTTTTTGACAGTACCTGAAACGGGTGAAAGCTCTCCTGCAATTAACTTTAGCAAGGTGGACTTTCCTTTTCCGTTTTTCCCTATGATACAAATTCGATCTTCTGGCCCAACACTAATGGAAAAGTTTTCAAATAAAAAAGGTGCCTTATTTTCATAAGAAAACGAAACTTCCTCTACACTTAACATCTGATTTGCGGAAAATGGAGCGCTGTTAAAATAAAGTTCCATATCTTCAATGGTGTCGAGTGCTTTCATTTCACCTTGTTTCTCTAACTTTTTAACACGAGATTGGGTCCGACTTGCAAAACTTGCTTTTGCTTTAAACTTTGCGATAAAGATCTCTTCTTGTTTGCGTTTTTTCGCTTCGTTTAGCCTGGTTTTTTCATAGATCTCTTCTGCTTGGTTGATCTGTGTGTATAACTTTTCTGTATCACCTTGGACCTTAATGGCTTTGGTTCTGTGAATGGCAACAGTATGAGTCACAACGCTATCCATAAAACTTCTATCATGTGTGATGAGAATGATTTCTCCTTCCCATTCACGGAGAAATTCCTCTAACCAACGTATGGTGACAATATCTAAATAGTTATTTGGTTCATCTAAGATGAGCATATCGGGAGCTGAAACTAGAAGTTTGGCTAGGTTCATTCGGATTTGGTATCCACCAGAAAATTCATCTGGGCTTCTCTCCATGTCTTTTTCCGAAAATCCAAGACCAAATAAAATACGTTCTACTTTCCAGGTTTCGTATTCATCCCCTTCTGGAAGGCCAAGGGCACATTCTTCCAAAACAGTGGGTTTGGTAAAAACCAAATGCTGCTCTAGATGCCCAATGCGGTATCCTTTTGGAATGGTGATGTTCCCTGAGTCTGGCTCAGATTTTCCTAAAATGATTTGGACAAGTGTGGATTTACCATGCCCATTACGACCGACAAGGCCGACACGTTCGCCACGATTGACGCTAAATTGTAAGTCATCGAATAAGACGTTACCGTTAAATTGTTTGTTTAAACCAGAGATTTTGATCATATCATTTCCGAAGGTTACCCTTCTAGTTAGAACCAGGATCGAAAAAGAACCGGAAACGACGAGTAGAAACGAAAAGAAATAGGGAACATTCGGTCAAGAAATCCAAATTCCCAAGACATAATCACAGGGAAAAACACCTGTCAAATTATGGACTTTTTTTGAGGTTCCAAAATTCCGAAACTATACTGTGCGAACTTTTCTTTTTTTTATCCTTAGTTTCCTTTGCCTCACTGCAGGTGAAAGAACCTATGCCAATGGCAACTTACAAGTGGCCTTTGGTGCGGAAGAAAATTATTTACTAGTTCGTTCACTTGACTCGAGTGTCATCCATTTGGGAAGCCCAGAAGAAAAACAAGAATACCAGGAAATCATTGATGAGTATTTGCGATTCAAAAGTCTACACATCCAAGGGAAATATGGAGATGCCTATTTAGCCGTTCGTTCCACACAATCCAAACTCATCAAACTGTATGATAAAATTCTTAGTAAAAATATCGCATTGGTTCGTTCTGAACTTATTTTACTCGGTGGTAAGTCTCGCGATAAAGAAAAAACACAAACAAGGGCATTTTTACGTCTGGCACTTCGGGATGTAAGTGAAGCCGAACAAAAGTTAGTGATGGCAAGAAACACTCGCCCTCTCCTTTATCTTTTGAAACTACGTGAAATGTTATTTTCTTTAAAAATTTTAAAACATGCGGGGAAGTTTGTAGTGTTTCTCAACTTATTACACGATGGTAAGTTTATGGATTCCATCGAGTTTTCTGATTTTGATTCCATCGAATCAGAACTCATTCGTGGATTTGGGAAAGGGAACAACCGACTGCTCGCACTTCATTATGATAATTCCTTTTTACCTTTTGGAGAAGAAAGTATTTACGAAAGTATGATGACAAACTACAAAGCTCCAGAAATCAAAAAAGACTAATCACGTAGAATCGAATTTGTTCGTTACCGATTTGTTTGTTTTTTGATCGAACAATCGAATGTTACTTTCGTTCATCATTTTAAGTGAATTAAGTCTCGGCCACGATTTGCTTTTTCTTTGGCTTCTTCGATTGTATTTCCCAATGCTAAACTAACACCCATTCGTCTCTTCCCATCAATTTCCGGTTTTCCGAAAATTCGAATGTCAACTCCCTTTAGTTTTAAAGTTTCTTCAATGCCTGAATAAACTGGCGATGTCGTTTTTCCTTCTAAAAGAATGGCGGAACTAGCAGCTGGAGTTTGAAAGATGAGCTCCGGAATGGGTAAGCCAAGTAAGGCTCTCGCATGAAGTGAAAATTCAGAAAAATTTTGCGAGATAAGAGTCACAAGCCCTGTGTCATGTGGTCTTGGAGATACTTCACTAAAGTACACTTCGTCACCCTTAACAAAAAGTTCGACTCCAAATATACCCATCCCACCTAGTCCTGTGGTAACTGCTTCTGCAATTTTTTCAGCGGCACGTAAAGCAAGTTCCGACATGGGTTGAGGCATCCAAGATTCCACATAATCCCCGTTCACCTGTCTATGCCCAATGGGAGGCAAAAAAGTAGTTCCTCCAATATGGCGTATGGTGAGAAGAGTGATTTCAAAATCAAAAGGGATAAACTCTTCAATGATCATTTTCCCTTTTCCAGTCCTACCTCCCGTTTGCCCATAGTTCCAAGCCTTTTGTATCTCCGATTCATTTCGTACCAAACTTTGTCCTTTCCCAGAAGAACTCATAATCGGTTTGACCACACAAGGAAAACCTATCTCCTCTACCGCTTTCGTAAAACCTTCTTCCGTATCGGCAAAAAGATATTTAGATGTTTTTAAACCGAGTTCTTGGGAAGCAAAATTACGAATCCCTTCTCGGTTCATGGTAAGATTCACTGCTTTGGCACTGGGGATGATACGAAAACCTTCTGCTTCCAATCGTACCAAAGTTTCTGTATGGATGGCTTCAATTTCGGGAACTACAAAATCTGGCTTTAACTCGCGTATGGTGGCTTCCAATTCTTTTGGATCAAGCATATTAATGACACGAGATTCTTGTGCCACAAGCATAGCAGGTGCATTCGGATAACGATCAACTGCGATGACATGAACACCTAGTCGGTTTGCCTCAATGGCAACCTCTTTGCCAAGTTCTCCGGATCCAAGAAGTAAAAGTTTAGTAGCGTTGGGAGTAAAAGGAGTTCCGATCATAATCACATAGATCGGGAAGTGGCTCATTCAGACAAGAAAGATTATGGCCACTCATTCGTTGGAAAATGATGTTAATTTACATCAAGTAACGTTTGCCGAGTTTATCTCTTTGGTATACATTTGCACCCATTCGTATCAATAGATCGGAAATTTCACCGAGACCATCAAAACTATTAGCGATATGAAGGGCAGTCACTCCACTGGGGTCCGCAGCATTGGGATTGGCGGCAGAATTCAATAATACTTCAACAGCTTCGATATTTCCTGTTTCAGTTGCTTTGTGAATTGGATACAAACCCATGTTATCTGGTAAGTTCGGGTCCAAACCAATTGTGAGTAATTTTTTCAAATAATAGATATCTGAAACTTCAGTGACGGCAATCCCAAGCAACAATGCAGACTCAGATACCAAAACTTCTTTTAATTCAGGATCGGATAATAACAAATCAAAAGAATCTTTATCTTCTCGTGTGATGGCAGAACACAAGGTGCGTAACCGGAGGTTGGATTTAGTTTTACCAACAAAATCGATAATGTTTTGTATCATGTTTCTATCCTATCAGTATGAGACGAATCTCCATTGTAAAAATGGGACATTTTTTCATATTCTGCGAACCATTCATTGGGAATACTTCCCGAAATTCGTTTGAAATCGTGATTGAAATGGGACTGGTCAGAGTATTCAAATTCATGTGCCAAATCGGTAAAACGGAGTTCTGGGTTGTTTTTTCGGTAGTGGTCTGGATTTCGCACCATTTCCAATAACCTGTGCACTGTTCTGTATTCAGAAGGATTCATTCCCACTATCTCTTTGAATTTACGATCCAATTGTTTTCTGGAAATTCCCAATTTTTGGCAAAGGCCTTCGATGGGAGTGGCTGGATTTGTGAGTTCCAAAAGTGCAAACCGAACATACGTTGGAATTTCCGAAGGTTGTCCCGGATATTCTTTAAGAAACCGAGTGAGAAATTCAGAAATTCGATTTTCAGCAGGGAAACCAAAATCGGAAACTCCACCTAACATTGATTCATCACCTATTGAAATAAATTTGTTTTGTAATTCATCTCCACGTTTGGAAAAAAGAGAATACATTCCTCCTACAAAAAACCGAATGGCAAACAAATTTAAATCTGATTCTGATAAAATCCTCCACCTTCTAGTTTGTGGGCCAACGATGTGTAACTTTGGTAACTTAATGATTTCTCGGTTTTCTGTTTCTACAAGTGGCGGCTCACCCAAATGAAAAACCACCTCACATTCGTAAGATGGCAGTACCCAAGGAAGGTCTCGGACATTCACTCCCTCCCAAATCCAAAATTCCTTAACAGATGATTCTAAATGGGAAGGAGGTTTAATAAATCGAATGTCCAATCGTTACACCATTTTTATTTATACTTTTATTTCCAACGACTCATTCGAAGTGCATTCAAAACAACAGATAAAGAACTGAACGCCATGGCAGCGCCACTCACCCAAGGAAGAAGAAGCCCGGAAGCAGCAATGGGGATTCCTAATAAATTGTACCCAAGAGCCCAACCAAAATTTTGCCGAATATTCGTGACTGTGTCTTTACCAATTGTGATAAGATCCACAATCCTTTGGATGTCTCCATTCACAAGCACGACATCTGCCGTTTGGATGGCCACATCAGATCCAGTTCCCATTGCAATCCCCACATCAGCCGAAGCAAGTGCTGGGGCGTCATTGATTCCATCTCCAACCATCGCTGAATGGATTTTTTCTGTTTTGAAGGTTGTGATGATTTTGGCTTTTTCCTCAGGAAGGAGTCCGGAATACACTGCTGAGATCCCCACTAACTTGGCAACTTTGTTTGCAGAATTAGGATGGTCTCCCGTCAAAAGGACTGGTTCAACTCCCATAGATTTTAATGTGGCAATTGCACCCATCGCATCTTCACGCAAACCATCTTCGATTCGAAAGACAATCATACCATTTGCATTTCCTCGAATGCCAACAAATACCAAACTCGATCCATCTTCTGACCAAACTTTCACTGACTCATTCATTGTATCAGAAACAGAAAACCCGTTCTCTTCAACAAATGTCCGTTTGCCGGCAAAGAAGGTATTCCCATTTTGTTCCGACTGGATTCCTCCTCCAGGGAAGGTATTGGTTGAAACCATTGGACCTGAACTTTGATACAGATTTTTTTCCTTCCCATACCCAACAATGGCCTTGGCTAAAGGATGGTCAGAAGTTTGTTCCATCTGGACAATGTTGATTAAGATTTGGTCTAGATCCGAAAGACTCAATCCATAATGGATCATTTCTGTGACTTTCGGTTTTCCTTCTGTCAAAGTTCCAGTTTTATCAAAACCAATCCAATTGATTTTTGAAACCGATTCCAAAGCCTCAGCACTACGAAACAATACTCCATGTTTGGCAGCTCTTCCCGTACCCACAAGTAATGAGATTGGTGTTGCAAGACCGAGGGCACAAGGACAAGCAATCACAAGAATGGCAATACTTGTTTCAATTGCCGAAGTAATATCTCCAGGTGTTAAAACAAAATACCAAACAAAAAAATCAACCGCACTAATTGAAATCACAATCGGAACAAAATACGCAGAAATCTGATCTGCGATCCTTTGGATGGGTGCTTTGGTACCGAGTGACTCTTCCACAGAACGAATGATATGTGAAAGTGTTGTGTCATTCCCTACTTTAGTTGCCTTCACCACTAGCGAACCATTTCCATTGACTGTACCACTCAGAATCGAATCACCGATTTTTTTTTCTACTGGCATACTTTCACCAGTTAACATTGATTCATCGGCAAAACTGATTCCTTCTGCAACAATTCCATCCATCGGGAATCGTTCTCCCGCTTTTACCAATACAAGATCCCCAGTTTTCAAATATTCATTGGGAACCTCTGTCCATATTTCATTGGATTGCACAGTGGCAGTCTCTGGGCGGAGTTTGAGTAATGCATTGATCCCATCGCTACTTTTTCCCTTGGCATAATGTTCGATCCATTTACCACCAAGAATAAAAGTGATAAGAACAGCAGAGGTTTCAAAGTATAAATCTTTACCGAATATACTATAACCGTAAGCAGCACTTGTCCCAATGACAACAAGGACATCCATATTGGCAGATCCATTCCTTAGTGCCCGATAGGCAGATTTGTAAAACGGAAATCCAATGATGAACTGAACTGGGAATGCAATTGCCATCTGGACAAACCGGTCCATTAAAAAATGTGGCATAGGCATAAAACTTAAAAAACTGAAGTGGGTAACCATTCCATAAAACAATGGTAAGGAAAGGACCAAAGACGAAAGGAAACGAATTTTTAAATTTCTAGTTTGATCCTTTTGTTTTTTTTCAGTTTCGGATTGTTGATTTGCATCATGAACCAGTGCGGAGTATCCAAGAGATTCTACTTTTTTTAATAAAGAATCTACTGTGACGGAATCAGAAGTTCGCAAAAAAACAGATTCTCGAGCAAAGTTGACTCGAACATCAGAAACTCCATCCATTTTGGCAAGGCCCTTCTCAATGCGAAGGGCACAATTTGCACAGGTCATACCAAAAAGATCTAATGTTCGTTCGGTGGTATTATTTAGCGTTTCCAAGAGAATATCCATCCTCACCCAAACGTTCGCGAAGTAAATTCAACTCCGCATCCGTTAAAGATTCTTTCACAGAGACAGTTTTTAAATCTAAATTTGCAGTTGCCTCTTTTCCATTCTCTGCAAACACTTTCTCTACAGTTTTTTTACAATGCCCGCAAGTCATTCCTTCTATTTCATAATTAACCATGATGATGCTCCTTCTTTTCTTCCTTAACCTCAGATAACGGGAGTTTGTATCTTACTTCCGCACCTTTTTGAAAATTCCATTCAGGAGAAAGAATCAATTCTCCCTCCAAAACAGAACTTCCCTTGGGAATTTCACAATAAAAATGATCAGGATGGCCTGCACATTTTAATGGGAATTCTTTTCCATTTGATACAACCTTACCTTGTAACTTCGAATTTTTGGAAGTAGGATTTTCAAAATTAATATCAAGTAGATACACTTTAAATCCCAAATTTTGGTAAGGAAGCACTTCCGTGTGGAAAGCCCCTGGCATCCGAATCACACCTCCGTGAGGGCCGGGTTTGTGTTCTCCGTGCGCTGACATCTGATTGGCACTAACCAGAAAAACCAAAACCATAAGTTTGACAAATTTTTTGATTGGCTTCATGATAACTCCTCTGTTAACATAAATCCAGTCTAAACCTTCCTACGATTGGAAGGTCAATAGCCGATTTCATTTTTTTTACTATTTTTCTAAATTTTTTTTTGGGAGAACCTTATGAATATTGGAGAACTTTCTAAAGAATCCGGAGTCAGCGCAAAACTCATCCGTCATTATGAAGGTATCGGACTCATTCCAGAAGCAGGTAGAACTGAAAATGGCTATAGATCCTATACAACCGATGACATCCACTACTTACGTTTTATCAAAAGATCAAGAGAACTTGGTTTCCCTTTGGAAGATATAAAAAGTTTACTTGGGTTATGGAAAAACAAGTCACGAAGTAGCAAACAAGTAAAGTTACTTGCAGAAAAACATTTAAATGATTTAGATTTAAAACTAAAACAACTAAAGGATATGTCTGATACTTTAAAAAATCTCGTCAAACATTGCCATGGCGATCATAGGCCTGACTGTCCCATTCTAAAAAACTTGGAACAAACCTAATCGAGAAAAATATAATTTATAAATCTTTTTTGAGAACATCGGCAATCATTCGAGTGGCCACTTCATTGATATGAATATCTCCATTTTGTAACAAATCCGTTCTGTATCTCATAAAGTTTCGTAAATCGATAAATGGAATATGATTTTCTTTGGTCAACCGGATCAAATCCAAAACCAACTCGGAATCAGATTCCAACCAACTAGGGTTCATTTGAAATCCTATGTTTTTATAAATTTCATAACGAGTTCTATCATATTCAACTTCCAATGGAAGATAAACTACCCTTAATTGTTTGCCGTCTTTTTCTATTTGGTCTTTTAGTTGGAAAAAAATCCGACTCCATCGTTCAAAATTTATTTTTGCAAACGATTTTGTATCAAGAGCACTCGAA
Organism: Leptospira bourretii; assembly: GCF_004770145.1. Taxonomy (NCBI): domain Bacteria; kingdom Pseudomonadati; phylum Spirochaetota; class Leptospiria; order Leptospirales; family Leptospiraceae; genus Leptospira; species Leptospira bourretii. Next base: position 215,701 of record NZ_RQFW01000018.1, read on the forward strand.
AGGTAGGTCGGACTAATTTGGTATAAAGTTTTAAGCGGAAGAAAATCTACGACCTCATTTTTTTTTGACTTATGAGTGGATGGTGAATAAGGAAATTTTGATACTCTCTCCAACTCGTCTTCCATTCGTTTTTGAATGGATACAAAGTATTTTTTTTTCAAATACAAACGAGTAGCTTTTGGAAAAAAAAATGATGAAAACTGAAGATACATTTTTTGGTGATTTACAAAATGTAAATAGTCAGGAGTATCTCCTGTTTCATAAATATCATTACCATAAACGATTAAGTATACAGTTTTTTCTTTTAAGTAGGGACTTACCTTTTGATACATCGAAAATTCGTTTTCTAAAGTAAACCCAGGAATCCCAACGTTTGTCCATTGGCAGTTTGTCTCTCGATTTAAAATTTCAGAAAAAGTATCCTTCCAAAAAATTCCGGAACCAAATGTTTGAGAATCACCTAATAACAAATAACCGCAACTAAAGTTACTTTTTGTACTACCGATTCGAACCCCAAATTCATTGATTTGCCCAAATTCTCTTTCACCTTGTCGAAAATAAGGAATTTTTCTGCTTACAGGGAAATGGTAATGGCCATAGGAAGATTCTAAAAACCCAAAGGAATCAATGGTTCTCGTCACAAACAATGACCCACAAAAGAACACAATGGCATAAAAAGTCAATTTTATGGATTTAGAAAGAAAAGTGGCTTTGTGAATATCTTTTTTCATTGCGGATCTTTGGAATGGAAGAAGAGTATACCTGTTTTCGATTTCACATGGATCAATCAAAAAAAGCAATAGGTTTCTTTGTTAGTTTGGGAATTTTGGTTTTAGGTTTTTTGTTCTTCAATACAAAACAAATCGATCCATTTTCTGATTTTGCACTTTTGGAATGGCAAATCAAGTTAGCGCTCCAAGGTAAATTTTATTTACCTTATGATTCCTCTTTGTTAGATCCGAATTTCCAATTTTTCCCTTTACCAGATCTTTTTTTCCATGTACACAAAGGATTTGTATACTCCACTTTCCCAAATTTTTATCCAATTTTTTCGGCCCCGTTTTATGTTATCAATGGACCTTTCGGGATTAGAATCGTACAATTCGTTTTATTTTTTGTTTCAATTTTTATTTTCTATCAAATCAAAAAAGATGGAATTGCCACAATACTTTTGTTATTTGGATCATCAATACCGCTCTATATTTTTTTGATTCATGATACAATTGTATTTTTCTTTTTAGAAATTTCCATATTATACCTGCTTCATCGCAAATGGAATGTATTACCTGGAATCTTATCAATCTGTTTAGTTTGGATGCGACCGGAAATGGCAGTTTCCATTTTTCTCATTCTCTTTTTTTTCTCTAAAGAGAAGAATTGGAAAAATATCACCATTACATTTATGCTGACAGGGTTTGTTTTTTCTATTGTTAATAAAATAACATTAGGTACTTTTTTTCCCCTCCGTTTTGTGAAAAGCCCGGAATTCCACTTTAGCACAGAAACAAGTTTGTTTTTATTAAAAATTTTATTAGAACAAATTCCTATTTTTATTTTATTCATTATCTATTTGATAAAGGCAATCAGCCAGAAAAAGAATTTATACCAATACATCACAATCATTTTCGTTACTTTCTTATTGGTTCTCATTTCACCCAATACAGGAGGGCATAATACACCTAGGTATTTTTACGGACTCTTTCCTCTGTATATTCTTTTACTCAGAAACAATGACATTGAAACAAGAAGTACTAAATTCACAAAAACATGGGGAGTTCTTTGTTTCATTCTTTCATTGTATCAAATTAATTTACTTTTTCAAAAATCAAAAGAACTGATAAAAATTTCAAAATACCAAACAAATACAGTGTCTGAAATTACAAAATTAGAAAACAAAGTTTTGGTTTTTAATAATTCCGATTTTTCTTTTGTAAGTTTACCTGTTTTAGAAAATATATCTTCCCTTCAGACCAAAAAAGATATATTGTTACTCAGACCAAATTTTAGTAAAAAGACATTCATCCAAATTTTATCTGCAAAAAATGCCGACTCATTTGTTTTTTTAGAACTCCCTCCTTCGCCAATTCCACTCGGTCCAATTGTAACGGACCCAGAGAATAAAAAGTTGGGAGAATACAAAGAGGAAAAAAATTATCAATTACCGAATGCCTTACTCCCCATTCAAATAACGGAATACAAACGCCAATGAATACAAAACAATGCCCAAGCTGTGGAAGTACCAATATTTACCAAGAGTCCGCGACAGTGTATCGCTGTGGGGATTGTTTTGATCGCCTGCCAACAGGAAGTATGGTTGATCTCCCGCCTCCAAAAGTATATGGAACACAACAAAAATCAGAAACTAATCCACTTGGAAATTGGAAAAACCTGATCACAGGGATCGTTGTGGTTTGGGTTGTGTTAGGATCTTCTGTGTTTACATACTTTAAAAATCTCCAATTGAGCCAAGGTAATTCAGAAGAAGAAACTACAACCATCAAGATAGATCCCAATTTGGAATCCATAGAAATCAATCCAGAAGGAGAATTTCAATTTACAACACCAATTCCAGACGGGATTGGGAACATATACATCGTTGGGAAATTCACTAACAAAAGTGGACAAACATTACTAATGCCCAAGTTTACTGTTGATTTATTAAACGAAGAAGGAACAATCGTTGGATCAAACGAAGGTTATGCAGAAAAGAATGTTGTTTCAGATGGAGAATCTGTCATTTTTCAAGTGTTAGCTGAAAAAGCACCGAACTTTTCTAATTTCGAAACTAAAGTCACAGCCACAACCATACCAGATGATCAGAAAAGACCAGAACTAGTATTAAAAGAAATTGATTTCAAACGAAATGCATACAAAGAAATAAAACTTGTTGGAAAAATCAAAAACAAAGGAATGACAACTGCAAACTTTACGCGCATCACTTGTTTGCTCATCGACAAACAAAACAAAACGATCGATTACGGAAGTATTAGTTTAGAAAAAGAAGATTTTTTACCAAAAGAATCACTAAACTTTGAAATTAATTTTGCAAGGGCAAAAAAAATTCCAGATTCTTACTATTGCGAAACCGATTCTATTTTAAAAGAAAATATAAATCAATAAAACGGATTAGTCCCAATGCTTATGCAGGACTCTATAAAAATTGTCGATTGATTTATCTAAATTATGAGATCTCCAATAGGGATTGGCTTCTAACGCATCTTGAACAGATTTTACAACATTCCGAGTGAAGCTAGTGCGTTCTATTTTTGAACCAGTTTCTAGTTTTTCAAAATTGGTATTACGAATGGAAAGTTCTTTTTTAATGGCTGTAGAGATGACCAAAACTGCTTCTTCTGATGTTAGGCGGTGTTCCATAACGAGCAACTCGGCCGCTTCCTTGATCAATTTTAGTTGCCTTTGACTCACCGACATACAAAACCAAATTCAATCCCATCATAAAAAGATTTGAAAAACAATTCAGAAACAAAAAATCAAACTGGAAAAATCCTTTCAAAATTTACGAACTTATAAAAATAGTTTTAAACCTTGGCAATTGTAATCGAAATCAAGAACAATGATCTTTCTTTTGATGGACTCAGTGGATTCCGGGAAAGAATTATGTCTACCATTCACAATACGAAGGAAGATGTGGTCTTGGACTTTACTGAAATCTCCATGTCTTTGGATAGCGCGACCATTGGTGAATTGATGAAGTTTCATTCTGCACTGGAATCCCAACACCTACAATTACAAATCCGAGGGGTCAATAAACTCATTCGCACTGTCTTTCGATTGAACAAACTCGACACCATCCTCCACTTAATCGACTAAAGTATACGTAAGAGTACGAATCAGTCTAATCTAATTTCTACAGGTCTTTCCTTTCCATTTCGTCTGATTGTAGATGAAAGCATTCTGGCTCATCCTTTTCATTTTCATTTTCACAACTTGTTCTCAGAGAAAAACGGATTCCCTACTTTGGCTTTTTCCTTTGCTTGGGACCACAAACACTACACAGAGCCTTCCTGATGAGCCCACAAACCCAGTAGCTGTGACAGTCCCCACCTCCGTCCAACTGACAATTCTACCACCAGAGTCAACAGAAACACTTTGTCCAACTTATGGAGGACTTTTTATTCAATACATAGAAGGAGAAGAAAGAACATGTTCTCCTTCCGAACAAAATGCCAGTTGTGTCAGTGTGAAAAATAATGAAAATGGATTACCAATTTTCTTGGATCCAAGGTCTTATGTGGGTATTGAATTCCCAACGACTTTCGAAGTTGGAAATCATTTATTTCCTAAAGATAAAAAATCTAGTTTATTTTGTTTTTTAATGCCTATCCCCACAGATTCAAGCCATATGGAAATGTATAGTTTTCAAAACCAATCAAACAATGCCTCACTGAATAATTGTTACTACAATTTAACGGAAACTCGTTGTGTAGATACATTCCCTCTACTTGGAAGTGCAAGGTTTACAATTCCAAAAGAATTTCCAATTGATGTTTCAGATGGAAATGGTCATGCAGGATCGCATACCTTGGAACTTAAGTTTGTAACAGATGATGATCTTTTTACGACATGTATCTATATTGGGAATGAGCATAGTAAGTTACCAGGATTTACAGCAAATGCTTACATTGCTGGGAACTCGGAGTTAAAGGGAAAAACAGGATACTGCATTCAGTGTGAATCCAACTATTGTAATTCGATAGATCCAGTCACAGGTCTCATCACTCCATCCGTTCAGGTGAATCGATTTATAATTCCAGTTGGCGAAAGATTTACTGTAAAAAACGAAATTTCATTATCCGTTATTAAAGGACAAGGACCTTTCAAACACACGACACGTTGGACCATTGAGAACTTTCAACAAATTATAAGTTTTGAGGAACTATCTGTGTTACCTGCGAGTAGCATATTCCTTCTTTGGTTTATTGTCCCTACCTTCGTCATGATTTTTTATTTTTATCATAAAAAGTGGAAACACTTGTTAAAGAAAAAAACTAACGAATAGGAAAAGATAAATCAAACTGAACACTTTGTCCTGGTTTCACAATTACTTTTCCTTTCAATTGTTGAACCAGCAAATTCATAAGTTTGATTCCAAACCCAGATTCCGAATTTTCTAATGAATAATTATCCGGTAATGCTTCACCATCATCACGATAAAGAAAATGGATTTTAAAATCTTTTTTCTGAATTTGGATAACAATTTTTCCAACTTCTTCCATCCGAAAGGAATGTTTAACAGAATTACAAATTAATTCGTTTAAGATGATACCTAAATTATTAGCTATGTCCGGTTTGACAATGATAGGTTCGTCTGAAATAAAATCAAAACGAATCATCTTCGGATATGTTGATAAAATTTGACCCACTAAATTTGGTATGTATTCTTTTAGATCAATTTCATTTGGATTCTGCGATCGATACAACCGATCATACAATGCCATCATACTTCGCAATCGACCGGCTGCTTCATCAAACTGTTCTTTTAGATGAGAATCTTGAGAAAAGTTAGACTGCATTTTTAAGAGACTAAAAACAGAAAAAAGATTGTTTTTGATTCGATGGTGAACTTCTTGCAAAAGTAACTCTTTCTCCTGCAACAATTGAGTCACCCTTTCTTCAGATTCAATGGTTCTTGTAATTAAAGTATGTAATGCAACAAATCGATTGATACTACCATCAATGGATCGCAAAGGAACAATGGTTGTACTGACCCAATAAATAGAACCTGTTTTTGTTCGATTTCGAATCTCTCCCTTCCAGACATATCCATTTTGAATCATATGATACATTCGTTCAAAAAATTCGGACGAATGGAATCCTGAATTCAACAAACGGTGGTTATTTCCTAATAACTCTTCTCTTGAATACATAGAAATTTCGCAAAATCGATCATTTGCATAGGTGATATTTCCGTTTCGATCGGTAATTGTAATTATAGCATGTTCATCAAAAGCAAATTTTAATTGAGAAAACTCAAACTGAGACATCTTCAATTCAAAAAAACTTTGGTAATGTAAATCAAGTGGTTTGAAACGTAAATCAGTTACGGTTTGGTTTTGGTTAGTAGATTTGGTGTGTAGTTTGAACTCAACTCCAAGTTCTTCTGTAATGTCTCTTGCCACAACTAAGATCCGTTTGTTCCCATCCGAATCTTGTTGGAGTTTTCCTCTACATTCAAAGGTCAAAAAATGTCCATTTTTATGTGCAATTCTCCAAATCCCCTTGGTTTCCGATCCAGGGGTTTGCAAATAAGACATTTTGGTGAGCAATTCAATCCGATCTTCTGGGTGAAAAAAATCCTCTACAGAACGACCCAATATCTCATGTGCTTCATAACCTAACCGATGTTTATGAAACGAATTGGCATACCGAATTTTTTCGGATGAATCTAATTCGCAAATTAAATCTGGTATGTTCGAAAGTAAATCATCGTAATTTGTTTGAAACATAAACTTAGTTTTTTAACACGGGCAACGAAAACTGAAATGCCACTTTTGTAACAGGACTATCACTCCATTCAGAATGGTCTATGATATTATGGACAGACAATTTTCCTTCATGTTTCTTAAAACATGAATCCACATAACTAAGTCCTAATCCAAAATCCAAAGTACCATATACATCAAAAACATTTTTGGATAAACGATAGAATGGTTCAAAAATTAAATTTTCAAATTGTAGCGGAACTCCATACGTTCCATCAGCATTAGGTATAGGTTGGTTATAAATTATACATTTAAACCAATTGTATTCAACGTTCGTTACAATTGTTATGTTGGTATCTGCCCGCGAAAACTTACACGCATTCGTAATAATTTCTTTAAAAGAATTTTGTAGAGAAACTTTGTTATAAGAAATTTTATATTTTGAGAGGGTCGGCTTGAGATCTCCCATCAAAACCTGCTGGTTTTTTAAAGCCAATATCGGTTTTAATTCTTCAACCCATAAAATCAATTGTTCATAAAGTTCAGCACAAGTAATTTCTTCAAACTGCATAGGACTAGATACCATTAAATCGATATCAGCAAACATCTTTAGGGCCTTCTCTGCCATACCCGTATTAATTTGAATTAACTCCATTAAGTCTGATTCTATTTTATAATGATCGCCCTCTTTCACCGTTGTATCGGAAACTAATTTCAGAAGCGTAACCAAAGCACCAAATCCTGCACCTTGACAAAAACTGTTTTTCAAACTTTCAAATAAATTTTGATTGAGTCGATTGAATTCGCCTCCAGCCATTTTTTCTTTCCACTGGATCCATTCTAAATGACCTTCCAAACGAAGTTGACGTTCTCTCTTTGAAATTGTTTCCGTTCGTTTCATTTCATAAAATTCAAATGCCCTCTTTAACTTTATGGAAAGTTCGTGCTCTTCCAAAGGTTTGACGAGATAATCAAAAATTCCCAATTTCATGACGTTGACAATCAACTTAGGATTACTATGAGAAGTGAACATAAATATAACAGGTTCAATTTCTTCTGATTTTAATTCCTGAATTAACTCAGCACCATTCAATCCAGGCATTTCATAATCAGTGATCACGACAGGAAATGGATTTTCTAAATAGAATCCTAAGGCTTGTTTTCCGTCAGTGGCAAGAGTTACCTTGTAGCCCAATGCGGACAAACTGTCCTTTAAATAGGTTGCCGACACCAATTCATCTTCAGCCAATAGAATTCTTTTTTCGTACACCTAAATATCCCAAACTTTTGTAGTAACCATCTTACAAATCATGTTTATTTTAGTGATTCCATGGTCAACAGATACGAATGGAACGGACTATCCGGGATAAAATAAAATTTCAATAAATTTCTTTTGCTTATATTCTAGAACAATTCTAATTCAATCTAAGTCTTTTTCTGCGAAAATATTTCACTGTTTCATTATAAATAATCATAACAACAGTTCCATGGAATGCAAAAAGATATACATGCAAAGGAATTGGTGCAAAATAATAAACAGAACTTAGATCTGTATAAAAGAATATCCCACATAAAAAGAAGGAAAATAAAATTCCAACCCAAATGATTCGATTAGAAAAGAGATCCATCTGAAATATGGATTCCGTTCTGGATCGTTTACAAAGAACATTGGCAATCTGGACTGTGATCGTTGGAAAAAAGAATGCAGTTAAAGATTGAAGGTATGAAGGACTTGCATTAGCCATATTCAAACCTACAGGAGAAAGAGGTAGAATGCCATTACACTCTGTATAAACAAAATAGAAATACGTTGCAAAACATGATAAAAACAAAATCATTCCTTCTACGAAATAAGACCTAAGGATAAATCGAATCGAAATCAACTTTTCATTTCGATTCCTAGGTGGCCGGTACATAATTCCTTTTTCTGGCGGTTCTGCCCCAAGCCCCATTGCTGGAATCAAATCGGTTCCCACATCAACTGCAAGGACACCCATCACAGTCATAAGGAGTGGGAATCCAGGAATCAATGCCCACAGTAAAAATGGAATGAGCTCTTGAGGATTTGAGTTCAAAACGTACGCTGAAAATTTTCGGATGTTATCAAACACTCCTCTTCCTTCTTCAATGGCATCGGCTATCGTTGCAAAATCGTCATCAACAATAATCATTCTTGCAGCTTCTTTCGCAACTTCGGTTCCTCTTTTTCCCATCGCAATCCCAATGTCAGCTTTTTTCAAAGCCGGACCATCGTTTACTCCATCTCCAGTGACAGCCACAATTTCACCTAACTCTTGCAACATTGTAACAATTCTTAATTTCTGTGATGGCGAAACTCGAGCAAATATAGGCTCTCCTTTGCGGATCCATTCTTTTAATGCCACGTCACTCATTTTATCTAATTGCGCACCTGTGATGACAACGGGTGACTCCCCTCCAATCCCGATGGATTTACCCACAGATTCAGCAGTTAAGGGATGGTCACCTGTTATCATCAGAATCCGAATTCCAGCAGTATGACATTTAGAAATTGCATCAGGCACTTTGGGACGAATTGGATCTGCAAGACAACAATGTCCCAAATACACCATAGAGGATTCAACTGAACTCAAAATTTCTGGAGAAGGATAACCTTCTAACAATTTATAGGCGAACGAAAGAACTCGATAACCTTTCCCTGCAGAAAGATCAGAAGCATTCTTTAATTTTAACCTCTTTTCCTCATCCAAAGGAACCACGGAACCATTTTCATAAACGTGAGTGCAAACAGATAAAATTTCAACCGGGCCTCCTTTTGCATACGCCGTCGTAAAGTTGTCTCCCTGAATCACAACACTCATTCTTTTTCTTACAGACTCAAAGGCATTTGTATGAATTCTTTTTCCATTTACATTTGTGATTCGACCTTGCGATAAATATAATAATGCAAGCTCTGTTGGATCACCCATAGGCTTAGGATCTAAAACTGCATTATTGCAATGATAACCACAACTTAGAAATATTTGGTTCCCTTCTTTTGTCTCTAATTCTTGCGGTGTGTATGATTTTGAATCAAAATAAACTTCGATCACTCGCATTTGGTTTTGGGTTAAGGTTCCTGTTTTATCGGAACAAATCACAGTTGTACAACCCAAGGTTTCTACACTAGATAGGTCTTTTAGAATGGCATTTTTTTTGGCCATCCTAGAAACACCTAATGCAAGAGAAAGTGTGACTGTCGGAAGTAAACCTTCTGGAACATTGGCAACAAAAATTCCTATAAAAAAAATAAAGGCCTGAACAAAACTTAGTCCAGCGACCATATATCCTAAAAAGAGAAATAAGATTCCTATGACAAAGGCAAAAAGCGAAATAGAGATTACTGTTTGTTTCAGTTGTTTTTGTAAAGGGCTCTCTTCTCTTTTGATTTTTGATGTGATGCCTGCAATTTGACCGATCTCCGTTGATTGTCCTGTACCAAAAACAATTGCTTTTGATTTCCCTTTAATCAAGGAACTACCAGCAAAAAGAATATTTGGCATTTCCAACCAAAGAAACTTTCCTTCCAAAACAATTTCGCTATCTGATTTATAACGCCTTGCAGAAGTAGATTCACCTGTTAAAGATGAATTATCAACTTCTACATCTTCTGATTCGATGATACGACAATCTGCAGGAACAATGTCTCCTTCGGATAGAACAATCAAATCACCAGGAACAATTTCATCTGCCGGAACTGTTGTGGTCTCCCCTTCTCGTACCACAGGACATTCTTGGGCCAATAACTTGCGTAAGGCTTCTACTGCATGATCCGATTTTGATTCCTGAAAAAATGAAAAAATTCCATTAATGACAACAACTATAAAAATAGCGACACCCAATTCAGGCATGTCCACACCAGGCACAAAACAAAGAGCAGTCGCCACCCAAAGTAGAATCGCAAATAAACTAAAAAAACTTTTAAAAAACTTCCAAATGATAGGTGCTGATTTTTCGTTTTCTATTGCATTTTTTCCAAATGTTTTTAATCGAATTTTCGCTTCTGAATGGCTAAGACCATTTTGCAAATTTGTTTGTAGCTCAAATTCAATTTGTGATTGATTTAGGTTTTTGTAACTAGGCTTCATCTCGGATTCGCCTCGTTGCACCACCGATAAAATCTTGGACTCTGTATCACAATTTAATAGTTCATCAAAAATCTGTGGCAAAAGTGAAGAAAGGCCATGTAACAATCTTAGGTGAAGCGAAGGTTGTGTCTCCGGAATCATCTGAAACAAAACCAAATGCACTATACGCTCGCCTAAATGAATTCCCTTCGGGATTAAAAACAAAAAAACTTCAGGTGTTTTAATATGGATGGAGCGAAAATGAGGAATGAGAATATGAGGGCCGAGACTACCGAACAGACTGTCCGGCATAGTCCCCAATCGATTTTGTAAATCTTCCTTTATTGGATCGTTTTCGACTTTCTTTAATAACTCTTGGCTTATATCATCCCAACTTTTTGCCTTGGGAAGAATGTGAATCGAATTAACATTTAGATATTCGAGAAGCATACTCCAATCAAATATACCCTAAACGGAGATTCTATCACAATATCAAATCTTCTGATAAATTATCAGGTTACTGGAAAATTTCCTTGTTTGCCTTTGGATAACGAGACTGAATCCCATCCCACCAAACATCCGTACTAAATGCGCCTGATTCAGAAATCTGCCACTTCCCATTTACTTTTTTGAATAGTGCTTCTACATGACAACAATCATAAGGAATATCTTCCGATAAGGAAATTTCTTTACCATCTTTCCGTTTGGCCGTCCCACGGAACCAAGCATAATCACCAGAAATTTTAAAATGTTCTACAACAAAAACAAACTCTTGTTTGAATTCATTGGATAGATTTGCTCGTAATAAATCTAATAAATAGGTTCGTTCTTTTTCATTGGATTTTGTTTTTGTTTTATAATCGAGCATGAGAGTGTCAGCAAATACCCCCAATGTTAGAAATAGAATCATTCCTACTGAATAAAATATTCGTTTCAAATGTATTTACTCCTATTACCTTACTTTTGCATTTTGAATCATTTTAAAAAATAATGACGGATATACTGTTTGTAAAAACAGTCCAAATTTTTCCTTAATGCCTGCAATCACAACTTCACGCTGTTTATTTGCAACTGCATGTAAAATCCTATGTGCACATAACTGAACAGGTAAACCAGCTGCAATCACTGAGTCCATTGTGCCTGTCGAAGATCCGTCACCTTTGAGTGCATTCTTTGAAATATTGGTTTGGATAAAACCAGGGTATACCATAGTCACAAAAATTCCCGACTTCTCTTCCTCCGATCGTAAAGAATGGAAAAAACCAACTAATGCGAATTTGGAGGCAGAATAAGCAGATCGAAGTGGACTACCAATTTTCCCAGCAACACTTGAAATCACGGCAAAATGAACATCTTTTTTCCCCAATATTTCCGGGATCATTGCGCGAGTCATTTCCGCGGCCCCATAAAAATTGGTCTTCATAATCTTTTCTAAAGTAATTAAATTTGTTTCTTTCGTTAAAGACCTTTGACTGATCCCACCATTATGAATGACTACTTTTGGTATCCCGTACTTTTGCAAACAACGTTTGGCAAAACCTGCGGTAGATTTATAATCTTCTAAATCTAATTTTTCCACAGCATAACGACCTTTTTCTAAATGAAGTTCTTTTGCCAAAGCTTCTAGGTCCTTCGTTTTACGAGAAGCAAGGAGGACCTTTGCTTTCTGTTGGTAGGCTTGGGAAACTAATTCTTTTCCAATTCCAGAAGAAGCTCCCGTAATCCAAACCCATTCATCTCGGTAAAATTCGCTCATACACTCCCTCTTGTATCCCTGTTCTTTTTTCCTAAAATTTCCATTGGATACGGATTTGCCACAACTTGTTTTTCAAGGCCCTAGGGATTTCGAACGGAAGAAATATTTCTGAACATATGTCCATTATCGTGTCCGTACAACTAGAACGGGCTCTAGCAAATTGAATTGACAGAGGAAAAGTTATGTGTACTTCTAAAGAAAGCAGTCAATAAATTGCATTCAAGTCAAGTAGTCCATTTTCCAACTCGGGTCTCCAATAGAAGGATCTTATGACAGTTCGTTCTCAGTTCATTTCACGTTTCTTTTTCATCACGGTTTTATCTGCATTTGCCTTCCAATGTAAGATGGCTGATTTAAATAATCCGGGGGATCCGCTTTCTGAAGAGTTTGCGAAACGTTCAGTTTTTGCTGAGTTTGTTAGGTATTTTTTATTAGAAAAAGCACTACCTGATGGCCTCGTACTTTTACTAACGAAGAACGTTGTACCATATGAAGCAGGTTTTAGAATCTATCGAGTCGATCCCGAGCTTGGATTAACAAATGAGTATGACAGTGATATCAGGGCAGCCAATACGGCAGCCTTTCCTGGTTGCGACCCAGTAAGGATTGCGGTACCTCCAAGTTCAAGAGATATAGTCACCTTTACGGGAACCTCAAGCAACCATCTTGTCGTACATAGATATGGCACGGATCGTTCTCTTTCTCTTCTTCAAGACCAAACAGGTTTGGGTAGTCCCAACATGATAACATTTGATTCCACCGGAACAACGATGTATCATATCAATGCAGGGGTGGACCCAAACACGGTCAATCGTTCCTACAGAGACAATATTACAGGTTCAATAAGTATGAATAATGCAGGCAGTTATCCATTCGGAGTTGGGTGTTCGCCAGTCTCAATAAGAACAAGTGATACGGACGGAATTATTTTTATTGCGACCACGGTCGGTGCCCAACTCGGAATCAACGTCCACAAGAAGACTGGTACTGATACTACTTTCCATGTAGGAGGAGCACCTTTTGATCCGGCAGACAATCCTACACAAAACAATAACATATGTTTGGTCGAGCCATCTAGATTTTTATACATGACTTCAGTGAACCCCACTTTTCCCATTTATGGATTCCGGTATGATAGTGGCGGGAATATGCAAGTATTGCCAAGCTCGCCATTTTCGCCAGATTCTTCCTATTCAGCTGCTGCATCAGTTGATAATTTTTCAACAAGTCTAACTCTTGATCCAAATGGAAAATTTGCAGCCGTGCTTTATGGTGCCGGAGGAACAAATTATCTGCGTATCCTAGCTGTTGACGGATATACAGGAAATCTTACTCCAACTGAACAAAAGCTAAGTGTAGGAAACGCTCCCAAACATATAGTATGGGATAAAAGTGGGAAATTTATTTATTTAGTTTCTGATACTGGTGGAACCACAAATAAATTCCAGTTGGAATACTTCAAATTCTCACAAGATGGAACCCTGACGAAAGGAGTTAATTCTCCAATTACGTTCAGCAATATGTCAGGGGACTTTACACCGAGAGATCTTAAGTCTATTCAAAGATACTATCACTAATAACCATATATTTTTTCAGTGCCAACATTTCGTTATGCAATTCTTTTAGGAATCACCTTATACGGAATCCTTCTATTTGCATTTGCAGGTGTTCCCGATGCTGATATATTTTATCATTTTGCAATCGCCAAACTCTATTTAAAGGAAGGATTTGTTTCCAGACTTCCTTGGCCAGAAATTGGCATCCAGTCCAAAGAATTTACAGATTATCATTTCCTATTCCATCTAACACAAATTCCGTTTCTCCTTTTACCAATCGAAGAAACGATTGCAATCAAACTCTTTATCTTAGTTTCAATTGGGAACTTATTATGCCAAATTACGAAATTCCTTAAATCAGAATCGCCGAACCTATCCCCCTACCTTATTGTTATTTTTTTTATTCTAGGTTCGGTATTGTTCACGGGTAGAATGTTGTTCGGGAGAGGGAATTTATTATTTTTTACTCTTTATTTTATAATATTAAGAATCTGGAATGTAAAATACATTAAGTGGATTTTTTTTCTTTCTTTTTTGTCGGTTTGGTCTTATAGCGGATTTCCTTTTTTATTCTTTACCGGACTATTTATCATCTCCTTAGAGAATAACAAAGAACAAAGGAAAATATTTTTAACCTCTGTTTTGGGAATGGTTTCTGGTTTGGTTATCCACCCTTCATTTCCCTTTCAATTCAAAGGATATTTCATTGAACTTGTCGTCCAATCCTTTCCACCACCAGGAGTGGAAGCAATTGCGGAATGGTTACCTCCAACGAGAGAGATCCTCATTTTAGGTTTTTTACCTATGTTACCTTTACTATTATTGGTCTTTAGAGAAAAAATAAATAACGCATTCCAACCAAAAAGTTTAGTATTTTTATTTATCGGAATCCTTAGTCTGATTTTTGCGGGATCTTCCATGAGGGTTTTTGAAATGAGTTGGCTCATGTTCTTTATATTCGTTTTTTTGAATATAAGAATTTCAAATAAATTCCAAATCCTCATAGGGCTTGCACTATTTGTAATCCAATTTCCAATTGCTTACGAAAAGATGGGGCAGCAATTTCGATCTTCAGAAACTAAATATGGCTATATTGTAACTGAATGGATTCGGTTCAATATCCCAAAAGGGGAGAAAATTTTCCTATCTTGGGCAGACTATCCGTACTTTACTTTCAGAATTCCCGAATATAGATTTTTATTTGGACTCAACCCTTTGTATGCCTGGTCTTACAACCAAGACCAATACTTTACACAAAAAGCTTTTTTCGAAGGGGATGTCCAAGGTTTCCAACACATTCCCAAGGTTATGAACTATAACACCGTTGTGATCAATAAACATTATTATAGTTTCTCTAGTTCCGAATTCAAAAAATTATCAACAGATTATCGATTAGTTTTTGAAAATGAAAAATATGATATCTTCGTTAAGATAATTCCAACAAACACAAGTAAAAAAGACAGTACCATACCAATTAAGTAAATAACTCCTCCCGTAGAAGGCAAAACGGGAGTCTCAGCATTCTTAATATCATTTCTTAAGATAAATTCTCTTCCAGTATCATCTAACAAGATATCAACGCTATTTAATACTCGCCCTTTAAAAAAGGAATGTGATTCGGATTGGGTACTATTAGTCTCTATCCTACTTCGAATCTGATTCAAAAAAAGATTCAGAGTCTTAATAGTCTTGTCATCTTTTGGAGGTAATAGTTCTGATTCTTGTATCAGAACCGATGGGACCTTGTTACTTAAACTTTCCATAAAAGAATTTTCACCAAACCCTTTTTCCTTACTCATCACAACCACCGCAGAAAAATAAGGTGCAAGAGAATCTATTTGTTCTAGTTGTTTTCGATTGATCCTAATGATTTTTGTTCTGTAACCTGCATTGTTTAGATGCATTTGTAAAAAGTTGCTTGTTTTCAGAAAGTCTCTATATCCGTAATCAGAGTTTGAATTAAAGAGATCAGAATGAATGAGGCCAATAGGTTTCATTTGTTTTTGAACCGAGTTTGGTAGAATTTTTACAATCGTAAATGGTGATTCCACGGCAACGGTTTGTATACGATCCCTATGCCATTCCAAATAATTATGGTATTCCGGTGTAAACCCAACTAAATGCGTCACTCCAGAACGGAGTAAAAAATCTAAATAATATCCAGAGTCTTTCCCTTCCTGTCGGAGAGATATAAGAGAATCTCTCCAATCCACATCAGTTCCCCAACGAAAACAATGCCCAAAACCAAATTCCTGCCAATGAAACACTAGAGTGGAATAATAAGAAGACTCAACTGTCAAACCAAGATTGTTTCGAAGGCCAGCATTGTATAAAAGTGGTAACCAAAAATGAGGAGTCCCAAACATTAACTTCGATTTAACAATTTCCGGTTGGACCAATGCCTCTTTGGGTAGGGACTTCAATCTTTCTGCCAATCTACCATATAACTCCAGTTCTTCTGTAGTCCTTGCCTCACTCCAAAGTGGGGAAGAGTATTTCTGATATTTTGTCGGATCAAAGTTCAAAAACAAAACAAACTGAACGATGACTACAAAATAAACCAAAGGGAATAAAGGAAGTTTTCCTGTTTTTCCCCCAGAAATAGAACGAATGCCAAACGGAAACAGGATCGAAAAGGCAATAAAGAAACAATCGAAGGCGCGGTAATTATGGATTTTAAAATTCGGGAGGATGTAACCTAAAGAATAATCTAGTGACAACCAAAAGAAGACGAGTGTTATGGTTGTGATCAGTTTACTTCTCGGCGAATTATGAAATTTTCTAAAATTGAACAAGAATAGAAATAATGCGACGAAAGATAACCATCTACCCGACCGAAACAATTCAATTCCATATGCCAATGTTAAATTTTCGCCATTTGTTGATGCTAACAATGCTACATCATAAACATCCTTACCCAAAATAGAAAGTAACGGAGGATACGCGTAGCCATAAAATACACCACTTGTATACTCTGAATAATGAAAATAGCTATAACCGACAGGAATGATGAGAAAAAGAATAAGAACTGATGACAAAAATAGGTTTCGGAGATTCTTTAAGACAAAAAGCCGATACTCAAAAAAATATAATACCAAAATCAAACAGTAAAAAATGGAACTGAGTAAATGCGAATAAAAAATAATAGACGTTAATCCTGAGAAAAGAACCAAATCAATAGACTTTAAACTTTTTCGGTAGTTATCTAATGACACTATGCCAAAAAGAATCAATGAATGAGAAAAACTAGAAATCACTGTCCCTTCAACAATACCTACCAAACTTGTTCCTTGTAACCCCTCTCCCGCATAACTAAAGTAAAACAAAACAGCAGAAAATCCCAATAGAACACGGATGTATCTTGGATAAAGAGACCATAAAAAATGTTTTCCAAACAAATAAATGGAATAGAATAAACTTATAATTGTTAGAAATATTGATACTGAAAAAGCGGATTCGATACTGACAGAAAAGATAAAATGAATTTGATAAACTAGAAAATAATAGAATGGAGGATAAAAATAAAAGATAGGAAATCCACCGAACCAAACATCAGACCAACCAGTGGCAGAACCAGACTGAATTTGTTTCGCAAATTCTTTAGCTAAAACTATGTGGCCTGGAGTATCCCATCCACTCAAAGTTTCTCCAGAAAACAAATACCAAAATTTTATCGGAAGTGATAGTAATATGAAAATGCCGAGTCCATAAGCCAAAGATTTGGCCCATACAACTCGGCGATAGGAAAGTCGATCCATTACAAAAAAATAATGGATCTGATTAGTTTGGCAATCTTATATTCCTCTTTCTCCTATTCGAAAGTTTGGACACTCTATACGGTAATGATTTCTTTTTCCATCTGCACTGAGATACATACCTTCGTGAACTAAGCGGTATTCACCAGATTTGGTTTCAGCACCAGTTTCCCAAAGTAATTCTAAACTTTCTTCATTTTTACCCCAAAGGCCCTTTTTTTGATAAATAAATTTTGTATCAAAGTCTGCGTCGGAACGAATCGGCTTCCAAGTAACACCATCAAGAGCCTCAACCCACAAATAGGAAGAAATTTTTGGATATCCAACATTGGGATGTGCAGAGGCCACTCGACAAGAGACCGCATCTCCTTTTTGATACGTCTCTGCGTTTGGTTGGATGATATTTTGAGGTTTATTTGAAACCACATCAGCAGAAGGAATTTTTAAAGGATGAACTCGATCAGACAAATCCAAAGGCATAAGCGTCGTAGCAGGTGCTTGCGTACCAGTTTTCAATTCCAATGACATTTTATGAAACTCTTGTCTTAGAGCATTTAAACTTTGTGGTCCATGTAAGGTATGACCACCTTCATAGTTTTGTGTAGAATATTCTTCCGGTGTTGTGATGTATCCCGAAAAATCATTTGTTAATCCAGACAATACAATTTCGGAAGCCCCTTCTTTTAGTACAGACTGCACTTCTTTTTTTAATCTTCGACTCGACATTGTTGTGACTTCATGTGGTAACACCAAAATCGATAAATTTCCAATAGTTGCAAGTCCATAAGGCAAAATTTGCGGAAGACTCGGAATGGGTTTTGTCTCCCCCATAGGGAACAGAACAGCTTTCGGATTTTGGCATTCTCTCAACTCTTGAGAAGGTGACTGCAACATGAACCTTGCAATCCAATCAATGTAGAATCGACGATTTTGGTTTGTCATACCTTCGTGGAACAACCAATGCCCTCCTCCTTCTTCAGTAGAACCAGCAGCAAATGAATATCCATAGGCAGAAGGACATGTGATTTCTGTTTTACCAGTCCCAGAAAATTCGCTACTAACAGGATGTTTGCTCATATCAATAAACCGTTGCGTGAATGAAATGCCACCTGACAATCGTTTGCCTTCTGATTTTAAAATCTCTTGGCTTGCTAAAAATTGTCTTTTCCCTATGATAAAACTACTGTCATACATGTCCTTTCCTGGACCGGTGTTATCTAAATTAAGATTGGGTGAAACATCACCTTCGTTTGCTTGAGCAAAAATCGCAACAAAATCGTTTATACCCTGTTTTTTGGCTTCTGACTCTGCCAATAAAGATGCAATCCCTTTGTTATCTGAAGAAATAAGACGATTGTCAAAAGTAATGTTGGTTGGATGTACACCATACCAATTTACGAATCCAATTGGAACTCCCGATATAGATACTGTTAGTTGGAGCATTTCTCGATCAATATTATCTGAGAAAGTTTTTCTTTCCAATTCTGGGTTGGCTAGATATGCAGAAAGACTCCGGTTAACACCCGCTTCCTTCACCATAGCTTTGCCGACGATCAATTCTGCAGGTTTTAATTTTTGATAAGCCTCTTTAATTGATTCAAAAATTCCATCTCTAAGAACCGCATAAGATTCTGAATAAAATTCTTTTGAATAAAAAGAAACTTCAGAATAGTGAAAATGTCCCGCTGGACCACTATGTGTATGTGATGCATTGATTAACACATTCCCATAGTTAAACGAAGGATCTAGTTCCAGTTGAAGCCTTTTGACAACATCTCTTTGAATTTCAAAAGGAATTCCTCCTACCTCAGCAGTCACATAAGCCAATAGTTTTTTGGAACTTTGGTCTCGAATGACTAGGGAACGCGCATACTGCCTTGTATGAATCCCAAGTCCAGTTTGGTCTTCTCTAGCATAACCCCAAAACATAACACCAACAGACGGTCCCGTGATGTCTTTTTTTGCCATCGCGGCTGAATAGACAGGTTTCTCTTCAGAATGGAGAGAAAGTGTGAAACAAAAGAGAACAATAAGTGAAATTCGAAACTGCATCTTTCAGATTGTAATTGTTTAGCCTGAAATGTCAATCCCGAACAATTGTCGACTAATTCTAAATTCAGATCATACAGGAAGGAGTCATTTCTCAAAAAACTCACCATTTTGATTAAAAAAAAGGCAAAAGGAAATCAAAACGGAAAGGTAAGTCACTGAAGAAAGTAAGGACGTATCCAAAGAAATTCGAGAACCTGGAAAATACCGAACTTTAAAGGATTTACTTTTGTATACTTTACTCCAAACAAAATTAGGAAGATTTCGCATTTTGGCTTTTTTGGAAGGCCTTTCATTTCTCACGATTCTCTTTGTGACCATGCCCCTCAAGTATCTGTATCAAAAACCAGAACCGAATAAGATCGTGGGTCTTGTCCACGGATTATTATTCCTTCTGTATTTGGTGGAACTGTTCCAAGTCAAAGTGGAATTAGGTTGGAAACTGAAAAAAACTTTTTTAGCTGCCCTTGCCTCCGTTCTTCCATTTGGAACTTTTGTAGCTGAACGTTATTTATATTTGAAAGATGATTCGAAAGAATCAAAATAAAAAGGATCAGGAAAATATTTATTTTTTTCTAAGCACTGATTGGTGGAAATAGATCAACTTGTAAATTTGTGTTGAGCCACTTTCGTTTTACACAACAAATGGGGACTTTGACAGTCAATTAAACTTCTAGACAATCACCAAAACCCTAGAGAGTTCCTTGCGAATTCCTCTAGGGTTTTTTCTATAGGATCATGAAAGCCTTCCGCCTCCTTTTCCTTTTGGTTATTTTTAACATTAGTTTGAATGCCCAAACAACCAAGGTGGCAAAAAAGCAAAACCCTACCAAAAAGGAAGTCCTTCCCGAAATTGAAAAACCTGTTATAGAGCCAAAAGATCAGTACCAAATTCGACTCATCATGGAAAATGATGCCTTTGGAGCATTTTCTGACCGTTATTATACCAATGGATCTCGATTAGAATTTCATATGACTGCGGGAGAATCCAATCCTACCAGAAGAATATTAGGATACTGGAATGATTTATTTATTACCCCATCTCAAACCACAAAACATCTGCAAGGATTTGCATTAGGACAAGAGTTTTATACACCAACTAATATCACAAAGGCGGATGTATCCTATGGAGACAGGCCTTATTCAAGCCGGGCCTACTTTAGTAATTCTTTAACAACTGCAACAGAAGACACAAGTATCACAACAGAACTAGAAGTGGGAATGATAGGACCATCTGTAGGTGGCAAGTCAGCCCAAATGAATTTTCATAACTTAATTGGTTCGCCAACACCGCAAGGTTGGGATACACAAATTCCAAACTCATATTCAGGTGCATTACGAACTGATGTAAGAAAATTTCATCATCGTTTTTTTGGCACACAATACAATTTGAATCTTGGGAATATCCAAACAGATGCATCATTTGGACTTATCTTTCGATTTGGAAATGTTGATAAAACACCTGGCCCTGGTAGTTCGGCCTTACAACCTGGTCCTCCCATTCTCCATGAAGATGGGAAAGGATATTGGTATTTTTATATTAATCCCGGAGGAACATTTCAATTTTATAATGCGACCATCCAAGGTCAAATGGGAACAGACAAAACTTACAAAGCACAAAATAGACAATCAGCGTTTAGCAATTGGGATAACTATTTAAATAATCCAACGGCAGAAACGGGCGAAAGAGAAATTCTGTACAGAGCCCTTGCAGAAGATAATGGTAGAAACTCGTTACAAAGATATATTTTGTTTAACGAATTTTTAGTAAAAGGGACAACCAACCCCTATGATATTGGACTCAACTATCTAATTTTTAATAATATTTTTAACGGTGCAGAAGATATAGAAAGAGGGATGAGATTATTTTTATTAAAAAATCTTTCAGACCAATGGGACCAAATACCAGATAACGCTCGTGCTCTGGCAATTTATTCCATCTTTAGACCGGACGGAGGGAAACTACCACCCATCGTTAGGCTGTATTCCTATGAAATTTTATCTCAATTCATTTTGGATCCAAAACAAAGAGAAGTCTTATTACAACTGTTACGTGAAGAAATTGAGTATAGAGATGATAAAACCTATGTAGCTGATTTAAAACGTGCTGTTGGTTTTGTTCGTGCTGGATTTGTTTCCGTATCCAATGCTGGTTTTTTATTTGGAATTCATTACAACTACCAAACAATCGATTTCCAATCTGGAAAAGGGTTGCCCCAACAGCACCAATGGCTGGGATTTCAATTAGGAAAAGTATTCTAATCTTTTGTAATTAGAATCACTATCAAAGAAATTTGAACTAGTGTCAAAATTTTGGTCGCCAATACAGGTGGCTTTCGTTGACACTATGCGATCATGAACAATCACAATTTAGGTGGACGGCTCTGGTTTGTACTCATTCTGTTCGGTCTCGTCGGACAGATCGCTTGGTCTGTTGAGAATATGTACTTTAATCTTTTTATATATAACACCATCGCAAAAAATACGGCTTCCGTGACTTTGATGGTCCAACTGAGTGGAATTGTTGCTACCTTCACAACCTTAATCGCAGGAATCTTAACCGATAAAGCAGGGAATCGAAAGAATTTTATCTCTTTTGGTTATCTTCTTTGGGGTTTACTTACACTTTCCTTTGCATTCATCTCAAAAGAAAATACTGCCGAATGGTTTCATCTATCAGACACAAACCAAATCATAAGTCTTACCATTGCAATTGTGATTACTTTAGATTGTATCATGACAGCATTTGGTTCTACTGCCAACGACGCTGCCTTTAATGCCTACGTTACCGATAACACGGAAAATGCGAGAAGTCTTGCGGAAGGTGTTCTATCAGCAATGCCACTGCTTGCAATGTTGATTGTGGCTGGTGGTTTTGGAATCATTGTAAATGCACTTGGATATCCCGGACTCTTTGTTGCGGTAGGAACCATGATGTCGGTTTCCGGACTGATTGGAATTTGGTTAATCAAAGACAACCCAGATCTCAAAAAACAAAACACAAATTTTTTATCTGACCTCGCTTACGGATTTAAATTGGATGTAATCAAACAGAATCAAAGTTTGTATTTATATTTTTTAGCAATGGGAATCTACGGAATTGCAAGTCAAGTTTATATGCCTTATCTTATCATTTATATGCAAGAGTATTTAAAATTTGATGCCATCCAATATTCTATCGTTCTTGCAGGAGTGATTCTTGGAGCTAGTATCATCACAGTTTTACTTGGAAAACAATTCGATGGAAAAAATAAAAACAAATTACTGATATACTTTTCGATTCTTTATATTTTTGGAATGCTTTCTTTATACACAATGTCAAAAACCATTGATCTGAACTTAAAAACAGAAGTTATGTGGTTAACTGGAACAACAAGTCTCATTTTAATCACAGGATTTGTTCAGGTTTTGGCTCTTTTGGGAGCACAGATTCGAGATTACACACCTCAGGAAAATACAGGGAAGTTGCAAGGGATTCGAATGATATTCTTTGTCTTAATTCCAATGTATATTGGTCCAATGATTGGACAAACAATCAACGAGAGAACTAATCTTACTTACATTGATCCTGTCAATGGTGCCACAGCTCATGTGCCTGCTCCAGAAATCTTTTTAGTTGGTGCTATTTTTTGTTTGTTAATCTTCATTCCGCTCTCTTTACTTTTTAAAGGTAACCTTTCAAAATGAAAAAAATTTCTCATACAGAATACCCTCGCCCGCAACTTGAACGAGATAGTTATATTAATTTAAATGGTGAATGGGATCTAACGCATATAAAATCTGACTATAAATCTCAAATCGATTATAAAATCAATGTCCCCTTTTCTCCTGAGTCAATCGCAAGTGGTATCGGAAGTTTTATTCTGCAACCTAATGAAGAGCTAGTATATAAAAAAGAATTCGAGATTCCTTCTGACTTTGTCCAAGATATCACATTACTTCACTTTGGTGCTGTCGATTATTCATGTATTTGTTTTATTAATGGAAAAGAAGTAGGTTCACATAAAGGTGGATTTTTACCATTCCAATTTGATATTAGCAATTGGATTCAAATTGGTAAAAACGAAATCCAACTCATGGTCAAAGATCCAACAGACTTTGGACCACAATCACGTGGAAAACAAAAACTAAAACGCGGAGGAATCTGGTATACACCTCAATCAGGGATTTGGCAAACCGTTTGGCTGGAAAGTGTCTCCAAAGATTACATAAAAGACATTAAGATCACACCAAATATTGATACAAAGACTGTCGAAATCATTGTAACAACAGATAACAATGATGTGAAAATTCAAATTATTGATGGGAACCAGGTCATTGGGGAATCGCCACTAAAAACTGCCAATATAGAAATTCCCAATATGGAACTTTGGTCACCAGAAAATCCAAAACTTTATGAAGTTTTAATTAAATCATCTACTGATACAGTAAAATCATATTTTGGAATGAGAAAATTTTCAATCGGCTTTGATGGTAAGTTCAAAAGATTATTTTTAAACAATAAACCATATTTCCATAATGGACTTTTAGACCAGGGGTATTGGTCTGAAGGACTTTTGACACCGCCTAACGATGAAGCAATGGAAAAAGAAATCAAACTGATGAAAGAAATGGGTTTTAATATGTTAAGAAAACATATTAAAATTGAGCCATTACGTTGGTATTACCATTGTGACCGATTGGGAGTTCTTGTTTGGCAGGATTTTGTTTGTGGCGGTGGTGCGTATGAAACCTGGAAAGTTGCTTACCTACCTTTTATTGGCTGGAAAACCAAAGACACAAAGTACAAATTTTTAAATAGAACCGATGAAGCAGGAAGAAAAGAATTCATATCCGAAATTGACCAAACTGTACATTTATTAAAAAATACAGTCAGTTTATCTGTTTGGGTTTTGTTCAATGAAGGTTGGGGACAATTTGATAGCATACAACTCACTGAGAAATTAAAAAAACTAGATGATACAAGAACTATCGACAGTGTCAGCGGTTGGTATGACCAAGGCCAAGAAAGTAGTGACTTAAAAAGTTTACACTTATATTACCAAAAGTTAAAAGTTCCTAAAAAAGAAAAAAGAGTCATTGTGCTTAGTGAATTTGGTGGATACTCATTAAAAACAGAAGGCCATGTATTCGATGAAAATAAACTTTTCGGATATAAAATCTTACCTGATAAACAAAGTTTGGAATTAGAATATAAAAAGTTAATTGAATCCGAACTAATCCCTCTGATCGACCAAGGATTAAGTGCATCAATTTATACCCAAGTGAGCGATGTCGAAGAAGAAATAAACGGAATCGTTACATACGATAGAAAAGTAATTAAGTTTGATATTGAATTTATGAAAAACTTAAATGCAAAACTTGTATACAAATAGGACATTTCAGTGAATTTTTTGATCAGTCATCCTCTGTTAACTTTTTTCTTTTTTAGTTTAATTGTATTTTTATTCTACTATTTTTGGGAAGTGGTGGAAACACCTGTTCTCAGATTTAGTGAATCCGATTTTTTGCTTCGCGTAATTGACCAATCTCCTCACCTAACAAATAAGTATTACCCGACAATCTGGTGTTTTAATCAACACTTAATGTTACTTCTTCTGATGTTTCGAGAATATCGTCCAAAAAAGTTTGATTATGATCGATTGGAACAATTAAAAATGAAAGACGGGGGAATCACCGGTCTTGCTTGGTCAGGGTTAACTAATAAAACGAAAAATGATACAAATCCGATCATCGTAGTTTTCCATACGATAAGCGGAGATGAACAAGATGTAAAATCCACTGTCAAATACTTACGGGAACGTTACAATTGGATTGTAGTAGTCTGCATTCGCAGAGGCCATGGGAACCTACCTCTCAAAACACCAAAGATTAATACAATGGGATCCACCTCCGACCTAAAAGAACAACTATGCCATATCCAAAAAAAATATCCAGACAAACAAATATTTGGTGTTGGAATTTCAGCTGGGTCTGGTTTACTCGCTCGTTATTTAGGCGAAGCGGGTGCAAAAAGCCAATTTAAAGCTGCTGTTGCGGTCTCTCCAGCCTATGATATAGAAAAAGCATTTCATCGAGTTCATCCTGTATATAGCAAAATAATGGGACAACGATTGATTAACTATTTTCTGAAAACACATTATGAAAGTTTATCAAAACTTAAAGGAATTGATGAATTATTAAAAATCAAAACCATCGGTGAGTTTCAAGACAGGTTGCACACTGTTTCAGGATTCAAAAATAAGGAAAAATACTATTACCATTCCAATCCAGTGTTAGTTGCAAAAAACATAAAAACTCCATTGCTTGTCCTAAACTCGGCAGACGATCCCATTTGTGTGAATCAAAACGTATTGGAAAACTTACATTGGTTAGAAACTCTTCCCAATACAATTCATTTACATACCAAACGTGGTAGTCATATTGCATATTTCCAAGGACTTAAAGCAAATTCTTGGTCGGATATGGTCATTGGTGAATACTTTGCAGCAGTTCTAAACGCAGACACCTCAAAACAAAAAACAACAAAGAAAAAGAAACGAACTTAAGTTAGCTGAGTTTTGATCGATATTTTTGTGGCGATAGACCAAATTCATTTTGAAAGAGTTTATGAAAGGAAGACTTTGAATTAAACCCCGAAGCATAGATCACACTCAAGATTGTCATCTGCGGTTCCTCTAATAGAAGTCTTGCTGATTCCTGCAAACGATACCCGTTTACGAAATTACGAAAAGTACAACCAAGTTTCGAGTTTAAAATTTCGGAAAGTTGGTGGGTATGAATCCCCAACCGTTTTGCTAAAACTGCCAAACTAAGGTCTTCATTTAAATATAACTTTTCAGAACTCATCAGCTCTTCCAGTTGTTGCAGAACCAAAGCGGTATCAACTCCTTTGATGCGGCTTTCTTGATAACGAGCCAATCGAGTTTCTCTCTTAAAATTAGGAATAAACTCTTTATGGTTTATTTTTAATAATAAAACATAGGCCAAAAGAAAAGTAAGTCCAGCACATGCGATAAAAAATATCTCCATAAAAAAAAGCTGCGCAATGACAAATAAAGTAACAACTAACATGGAATAACCCATAAAATAAAGAAAAGGCAAAAAAGATGAATCGATTGTACCATTTAAATCAAACTTCCAACGAAATATTCGGATCATTATGGTAAGTGTATATCCAAAGATTGATAAAACTCCTAAACCCAGAAGCACAACAATTGAAGTATGATCGACGTAAGTAGGATCATGAACCGGTGAATCCATATGTGACCATAAAGAGAGTTTGGACCCAACTACAAATAGATAAATGAAACTAAAAAGACTGGGTAAAAAATGGTACCATCGGATTTTTTTAAAGCCACCACCACTCATATCTTCAAAAAAAATATAACTAAGAGGTCCGATGAGTAGAAGGCAAGGAATATGAATTCCAAAAAGAACTGAAAATATACGAACCTGATTTGCGAATTCTCCATAAATATGAAATTGTAAAATGGTAAGCGAAAAAAAAAGAAACGAAGGTGCATACCGATAAAGAAAACGATTCTCGGATTGAATTAATATTGGGTGATGATGATCTTTTAAAAACTGATTTTTTTTTGTATCCAAACTTTTTTCTTTTGATTCAATCCAGTGTGAGATTGCAAGCAAGCAGGAGATGATGGCACCTGCAAATGGAATCAGATTCATATCTCTATGAAGAATACAAATTTTCTTTCTGTCTATTTTTTTAAAGAATGTTTCTTCTTTTTTAGTCCGTCTGTATCCGGATGGACGACTAAAAAATCAAGAGATGTAATACTTAAGGAATGAAAACAAAAAACATTCCCTCAACAAATCACCTCCTAACCAAAATTTTATTCCTGTGTATCTTCATCTTGATGAGTTTACCATTTGGAATGGGATCATCTCATTTATTTGGGCAAACACCAACAAAAAGTTACTTAGAGAAGATTCAGGTAAAAAAAACTCATCAAAAACCAGTCATTGCCATCATTGGCGAAAATCAATATACAGAACTGACGGACTTTATCATTCCCTATGGGGTGTTCAAACGGGCAGAAATAGCAGATGTTTTTGCCATTGCACCTAACAAAGGACGTATGGATATGTTCCCAACACTTTCAATTGAAATTACTACTTCTATAGCCGATTTTGATACTTTGTATCCCGAAGGTGCTGATCTAGTAATTGTTCCAGCCATACACAATTCTAACAATAAAACAATTATCCATTGGATCCAAAATCAGAATAAACAAGGTGCAACCATCGTTGGAATTTGTGATGGCGTTTGGACATTGGCCCATGCTGGTTTATTAAAAGATAAACAAGCGACAGGACATTGGTATTCTTTACCTGATCTATCAAAATCATTCAAAGATACGATATGGACAAAAAATAAAAGATATCTACAAGACCAAGATATCATTACCACAGCAGGTGTGACAGCTTCTCTTCCCATTGCATTAGCGATTGTCGAATCAATTGCAGGATTCAAAAAAGCAAAAGACATTGCGACTGAATTAGGAGTTTCCCATTGGGACTCTTCCCACAACAGCGATGTTTTTCATTTTGGATGGGATGAATATGCAACTGCGGCAAAAAACCTAACATTTGTTTGGAGTCACGAAACCATCGGGATTCCTATCTACCAAGGGACCGATGAAATTTCGGTTGCTCTTGTTGCTGATGCGTATTCTCGCACTTACAAGTCCAAAGCCTTGGTTGTGACAAGTACCAATCAGCCGATCTTAACAAAATCAGGAATCCAGTTCGTTTCTGAAACTAACGATGAAGATCAAAAGCAAATGCAACTTAGTAAAAAAATTACAAACGAAATCAAACCGATCGACCACTTGAAAAATACATTGTTAGAGATTGAATATAGATATGGGAGAAAAACATTGCGGTTTGTCACAAAACAATTG
Source organism: Leptospira bourretii (assembly GCF_004770145.1). Classification (NCBI taxonomy): domain Bacteria; kingdom Pseudomonadati; phylum Spirochaetota; class Leptospiria; order Leptospirales; family Leptospiraceae; genus Leptospira; species Leptospira bourretii. The sequence goes on from NZ_RQFW01000018.1 coordinate 244,272, forward strand.
GAGTATCCCAAGCAGTAGTTTTCCATTATGTCCCGTGCGAGAAGTGAAACAGAGAAAACTAAAATCAAAATTTCCTTCAATAGAGTTTTAGGCTAGCATCTCCTTTGCGAAGTTGAAAATTGGAATTAGAAAAATTATGCATTCAAAACTTAAAACCTATTTCCTTCTTTCTTTTTTGGCTTTCGGATTGCTTTTGCTTTTCAGTTTCGCCATAGTTTTGCAGATTCAAAATGCATTACCTCAAAACGTAACAACGACAATTGGGACTTTATTGACGGTTCTACTAATCCTTAGTATTGTCTTTGGATTTTTTTTAAGTTCTTGGTTTGAAAAGATTTTTGGAAAATTAGAAATGGCTTTTAAAGAGGTGGGACTCGGGAACTTACAAACCCGACTTATTTTCAAGAAGAATGATTTACTCGCAGAATTCTATTTGAACTTCCATAGAATGTTACAAGCGCAAGAAGAACTCATCCAACATATTAAAACTTCTGCTGATACATTATCTTCAGACTCTCAAGAAATGAAACTAGTCACTTTGGACTTTGCATCCAACTTACAATCTCAATCAGCAGCGACAGAAGAGGTATCAGCATCTATAGAAGAAATTTCTGGTGTTGCTGTGTCCATCTCAAATATTGCAGAAAATAATTCACAAAGTATGAACAATCTAACTTCAGAGGTAGATCGACTATCGGTAGCCATCGATCAAACAGGGGAACATGTAGAAGGCACTCTTGATTCCATCAAAAATATTATTGATCGTGCTGAGGCAGGAAAAAATACACTGCGGACAATGAACGAAGCTATGGACAATTTGTCCCAAAGTTCACTTGAAATTTCAAAAACAGTCGATGTCATTTCAAAAATCAGCGAACAAGTCAATATGCTTGCACTCAATGCATCAATTGAAGCTGCGCGTGCTGGCGATGCAGGTAGAGGGTTTGCTGTTGTTGCAGAAGAAGTTTCAAAACTTGCAGAAAGAACAGCTAGTGCTGTGAAAGGAATCGACTCTCTAATGAAAAAAAATCAAAATGATGTTTCGTTAGGAAGAGAAAGAATTGAAAAAACAACAATGGAAATCCAAGAGATCATTGGAAATATTGATTCTATCTCAGAAAAAATTACAGAAGTTCACTCTGCAGTGAATACACAGAAAGAATTAAAAAACAAACTTTTACAAGAAGCTACTTTCGTAAAAGAAAGATCAGAAGAAATTAAAGAAGCAGTCATTGAACACAAAACAGCCACAAACGAAGTGATGGCTTCGGTCTCGTCCATTAGTCAGTCGTCCTTTAGTAATTCGGAAAGTAGCGACCTACTTGCAGAAAAAATTACCGCCATTGCCAATACAGCTGATAAACTGATCTCTATGGTGGATCTTTTTAAAACCAATGTAGTTTCCGATGAATCATCGATTTCAGAAAGAGATGAATCCACACATAAACTCCAATTCCGTTCGGACATCGGAAGTATTTATTATGTAAAAGAAAAAGATCTATTAGAAGTTGTTTGGACACCAAATTTTAGCGAAGATAAATACATAGAGATTTTAAACGAAGCTTTGAATATTATACATAAATATAACATTCGCAAATGGCTAGCGGACACTAGAAGGATGGGTCTTGTCACTCGGACTGCGCAGGAATGGGTGAATGTCAACTGGTTCCCTAAAGCAAGTAATTCAAGCCTAAGAAAAATGGCTGTTGTGGTTCCCAACTCGGCTTTGGCCGCCATTTCCATCGATGACCAAACTCTTAAAACAGGAAACGTTGAATTAAAATCTGTTCCAAGTTTGGAATCAGGAATTGCTTGGCTAAATAACTAAACAATGTAGAAAACACACCCCTTGTTTTTATCATGGAACAAGGGGTATATCTTTACTTATCTCTTTCTAACACAAAAAAGAAAGGTTGTTTCATTCCTTTATAATCCATACAACCAAACAAAGTATCCTGATTTACCTTTTTAAATACATCATGAATCGGTAAATTATCATAGATCATTGCAGCTGTCAGTTGTCCGCGAAACTCAATTCGCCTGACACGCGCCTTTGATTTTGAGGTTTGAAATAAAAAACGAACCATCAAAAACAAATATTTCAAAGGCCATAAGCGAGTTGATGGAACTAACGTTGCTAGTCTCACGGGCATTAGCGATGGATTCACTTTGAATAGGGTTTTTCCAAAGGATTGAAATACAAGTGGGTGAACATTATCAGCATCAACAAACTCTTTTCCATACCAATTAAAGGTCTCCAAAGCTCCATCCATTGTATGAGCAGTGTGAAAACCTGACCCATGCCACCTACCGATTGTATCTTCTATAGAAACTGATTGTAATGCATCAAATAACGCAAACGAATCACTAGTCGAATTGTTCTTTTTACTGCGCATTTCATTGAATTTTTTTTCAAGAGTATTCATAACTATTTTTTTACCTAAGACTATCTTTTAAATATGAGACTCCTAGGAAATAGATATACTGATCCAAATTTCTATTTTTCAGTTTTCAATTAAGAACAGATTGCATTCGGTTTCGTTCTTCGGTGATTTTACTGATGGCTTCTTCTATTTTTTTTTGAAACAAAATGGGACTCGACAACGTCAATGGATTTCCATTAGAAGAAGTCAATCCAAGAGACCTAGCAGTCATTGTGGCAAGATAAACCCGAAAGAGTTCACCATTTTTTTCGTTGATGAACCACATAGATGCCACTCTCGAATTCTTTGCAAAGTCACCTTCAAACAAACGGAAATTGTTGTATTCAGCTAAGGAAACAATTCGGTTGACCTCATCAATCAATATGGTTACTTCTAATTGTAAGTCTTTACGTTCGCCAATGTCCTTTGATTTCGCAATGGAGGACAACCTTTGTGCAATCAAAAGCATCGTATCTAAATACACAATTGCCTTCCGAATCAGAAATGTTTGTTTTTGAAAAGTAGTCCGTGTTGGTTGGAGTTCATACAATTTTTCTAATCTTTCGGAACTTAAAGAAAAGAACTTTAACCTAGAATCGATGGCACTAACATCTGTTCGTTTCAAAACAAAATGTTCGAAAAAATTTGCACTCGTATTGGTTCGAAGTATAATTTCTTTTTTGTTTTGATTTAAAGATGAATCACGAAAAACCCAATCTGTTATTTCTTTTCGAAGGGCATGAATTTGTTTTTGAATGATCGTTTCTCTTTCTGAATCAGCAGATTGAATAGGGTTCTTTGACAATTTCATAGATTTATCAATGCCTCATGGGAAATGTAATCGTCGTTCTTTTTGTAATTGTAACAATGCATCCTCTATAACAGGAAGGGAATCTCTTGCACTAGCAGCGGTTGAGACAGAAATGATTCCGCCATATTGATGAACCAAACGCAACTTCTTAGTTATTTCTTTATTTCCATTTACACTTTCCGAAATTTGATCCATCAGGTGAATGAGTGAAGAAACCACCATTTGTTGGTTTTGCCGATCCATCTCATGATACACTCCACTTTGCATATGAAAGGCTCTTTCTTTGATTGTACGAATGGCAGACTCCAAAGACAAATCACGAATGGAAAACAAACTCTTTGAGTTTTCATTTTGACTATCCGGATTTTTTTTGTTTTGTTTCCTTTCAAATTCTTTTTCGACAAAATCTAGATAATAAAATCTAACCGCATATTGATGCCATCTGGCCTGGTTTGCATTCACACGATAAACTAACAAAGTCAGTATTCTTAAAACTTCAGAGACAATGTTTTGGTTAAATTCAATTGGATCTTTGAATGCTGCTGCCTCCTTCCATACTCTATGTATTTCAAGGGACAAAGGAAAAAACTGTATGATTTCTGTTTTTATAGTTCCAAACCAGGGAAGAGAAACATTTACCTTCGATGTTACCCAGTCCGATTCTTCTTTTGTTTTTAGAAAAAAATGTGGGCTATCACCCATCTTAAATTGATTCCCAAGTGAAATGATCCATTCTTGAATTTTCGCGGAGTCAGATTCAAATTCATTTTTGCCATAACCTTCGAGTCCAAACTGGAGACAAAGATTTTGCCACACCTTCAAGATCACACTAACAAAGCAAAATACGATTTCACATCGTATGGACGCAAAATACAAATCTTTATAAGTTAGGGCTTTGGCTTTTTCATCAAATGGATAGAGACTTTGTAATTCCGATAAAAACAAAACTAAAAAGGAATCAAACTCCATGCCAGATTGGTAGATTTTGTTCGTAATGGACAAAAGAACCTCATCCGCCACAGACATGGGATACAAAGGAATTTCCAAAAGATCTTTGGTTCCATTAGAATCTTTCTTTGGTTCTTTTCCTTCTGTCTTGTTGACAGTAGCCACCAGGAGTGCCGTCAAAGAGATTCTTTTAAGAAATTCAATTCGTAACATCATCGATAAGGATACAAATCTTAATCCAATTAAAAACCACTGCAAGTATTATTGTAATCGTCTCCATTGATTAAATTAAAATCTTATCTCTCCCCATACTTGCAATTTTAATTTCCTATGTTAAACTATCCTCCATGAACGTAGCTGATTCCGAAATAAAATCCCTCCTCACATCATATCCGAAGATTACTGTTTACGGACTCAGCAACGATCCTTCTAAACCAAGCCATTATGTCCCGGTTTACATCAGAGACAAAGGTTGGGGAGTAGTTGGTACCTATCCCAAGGAACATAGTGTAGGTGGATTTACTATCTATAAAAGTTTAAAAGATGTACCAAAAGAAGATCGTAAGTTTATCGATGTGTTTCGTAGCTCCGATAAAATTCCGGAAGTGATTGATGAAATCTTAAGTTTAGGCGGAACCGAAGTAATTTGGCTTCAATTGGGAATATCACACCCAGAGGCTGAAAAAAAAGCAGAAGAAGCAGGCATCCGCGTTGTCTCCAATCGATGCCTTATCATAGAACATAGAAATTATTTTTAAACAAGATACCGATTAAAAAAACTCTACTGAGCATTTTCGAAATCCATATCCTTAGAAAAGAAAAACTTAGTTTTTTCTTTTCGCTTGGAAGTCGACCCAAGATCCACAACTCCAAATGGCCCATAAAACCAACACCGGTTGAAAAAACAAACGAATCAAACGAGCCCTGTCGGTATCCAAACCAAAAGCGCTAATTCCATTCACATATTGTGAAATATTTCCCGGAAAGATTAAGACAAAAAACAAAGCAACAACCCAACCAACTTGCGCTTGTTTGTTGCGAAGCAAAATAAGGGACAATCCCAAAACGATTTCCACGGCACCTGATAAAAGAACAACCAAATCCGCATTGATTGGTAACCAAGTAGGCACCTGCGCTAAAAATTCTGTTCTATGCCAAGTTAGGTGGCCTGCTCCGGCAAAAACCAAAAATGCACCCAAGAGGATTCTTAAGACTGTCTGAAAAATATTTCTTTTGATTGGATTTGTTTCACTCATAGAGCCTTAGACTCCCGAAACAATCCAATCGACATATTGATAGATTTTAGGGAAATCCTAAGTGAGTGATTTTGAGTCTTTATCTCATTTATTAATCGACATCGGACGGTCTATCTGAGGCAATGGCCGTATGACTTTCCTTTTTGAGAACCGATCTCATAAAAAAAATTCCATCAGAAAGCCAATTCTTTCTCTTTTTCGCACCTTCTTCTCCCTAAAAGCCCTCGTCCTTTCTTCCTTTTTGATCTTCTCTGTCTTATTTTCTGCGCCCCTTTCCGCACAAAACCAAGAGAAAAATCCCCAAACCCAAACTGGAACTGGAACCGGGGGAACAGATCCTGCACCTAACCCAACTTCCAAACCGATGGAGGGAGGAATCCGTGTCACGGGCAAAAAAGACCCAAGAGATCGCGAAATCCTTCGAACACCCAATAGCATTAGTCGTTTAAACGAACAAGACATCCAAGATGCAGGAATCAACCGAACCAATGATATCGACAAACAGGTTCCCAATTTTTCCATCATCGATTCTGGATCACGTAACTTTACTTATTTTAATATTCGGGGTATGAGGAGTATCGCCTTTAGTGAGCCAGCAGTAGGCTTAATCTTAGATGGGATTCCATTGAATGATAATGTGGCACTTAACACCGAGTTATACGGTCTTGAAAATATAGAAGTTTACCGTGGGAGCCAAGCAACTCTATTTGGAAAGAATTTTCAAGGTGGTGTTGTTGAAATCAGAACAAAAAAACCAACGAACGTTCCGGAAGGAAAAATTACTTATGATGCTGGAAATTATAAAAAACAAGAAACCTCCATCTACTATAATGCCCCAATCATTCATGATAAACTTTTTTTCGGAATTGCGGGAAAAAGTACAGAACGTGAGGGATACCTTTCCAACATAACTGGATTTTATTATCCTAACAATCGTCCCTATGAAATCCCTGTTGAAATCTACAAAACACATCCCGATGGACGAAAGGGAAAAGCAGGACGTTTTCGTTTGTATTTTACTCCAAACGATATTTTTGAAGCCGATTTACAAATCAGTGCGGAGAGTTTTGATGATGGATCTTTAAATCTAGTTAACTATTTAGGAGCAAAATCAGAAAGAGAAAAAGCCTTATTACAAGGTTGTGTTGCCATGCCATCCAACTGTTCCAAGTTATATGGAACTTATATTAATAGGGTGAATGGAGACAGAAAAGTATATTGGGATTATGAAGGGAAAAGTAACGTTACAGGGAACACATATTCCTTAGCAACAACCACCAAACTCCCACATACAAATTTAAAAACTGCATCAGCGATTCGAAAGATGGATATTGATCCAATCACCGCAGACTCAGACTTTACAACAACAGACCAAAACAGATCCATCTATGTAGAAAAAGCAAAGACCTTTCTCAATGACATCTATGTTGAATCAAAAGATAAACATGATCCTTTACAATTCAAAGCGGGGATTTATGCTTCAAACAAAATCACAAACATAGACCAAGCAAGGGAACATAGATCTCAAGTTTACGTAATTAATGATTTTCCTGGTCTTAGTGCACCAACAAGAGAGAAAAATTTATCAAGACTTCATGATAAAAACGTAAGTTTTTATACCCATAATAGTTATACTTTTGCTGAAAAATTCACCATCACATTAGGAGCCAGGTTAGAAAGGCAAGAGAGTCGCCTTTCCCATACAGAACAAGCCGTTGGAATTTCACGTGCGAACAATCCGTTGGGTGAAACTCTTGTGTTATCAGATCCATATACTATTAACAATCGATACAATTACAATGTCTCTCGATTGATTTTTGATTACAAACCCATTGATAATCTTATGTTTTTTATCGGCTTTAGTCGCGGATATAAAAACGCCGGTTATAGCACTGTAGTAAATGTTCCAAACAGAGCTGCTTTCAAACCTGAGATTAACGATACAATCGAAGCTGGAATCAAATCAGAATTCTTTAAGGGAAAGTTTGGCTTAAAGTATACTCAGTTCTATACGGAAACTCAAGACTTCCACGTAGTCCGTGCCATCAATTTATCTCAGTATATCAACCTTAATGCAGAGTTAGTTACGATCAGAGGTTATGAATTAGAATCATTTATTAAACCTCAAAAAGATACCAAAATAGGCCTTTCGGCAGGTTACACAGAAGGAATTTTCAACAAGTTTCATGATTCCGTTCTCAACCGAGACTTCAATGGAAAGTGGGTTCACTTCATTCCAAAATATGACATTGTCAGTTATCTCCAATATAGAAATGAATATGGAATATTTTTTCGTGGTGAATTCCAAGCAGTCGGCCAGATGTATTTTGCAGCAGATAACACTGTGTATAGCGACCCATACTATGTAATCAATTCAAGAATTGGGTACGAAACGGATACAATTTCCGCTTATCTTTATATGAACAATATCAATGACCGCTATTACTTCACATCTTATATTGATGGGACTTTTCAAGCTGTACCAGGTGCACCAAAAACTTACGGATTTATGTTAACTTATAAAATTTAAATTTCTGGAGAAACCAATGAAAACAAAAATAAAAACCCTTCTCACCCTCATCACAGTTGGACTCTTTGTATTCCAATGCGATTTGTTTGATCCACAAGACAAAGTTACCAGTGACGATCTGGTTTCCATGTTAGCGATTCAACAAATCAATGCAAATAGTATGAGTGAAGCCCAAAGACTAGGACTAAATGTAGCTTATAGCCATAGGTTCAGCATCAAGGATGGTCCACATTTATTTTGTAGAGAGTATTCCACCGCTTATCTTGAGAAAAAAGCTGAGTGGGAACTAAACATGGAACAAACGTATACAACCATCGGAAATGCCATTGGAATTCAAATTGTTGTAGAAAGACTTAATGGACCATGTGCGATTACCAATAAAGTTGCTGCTTGCCATTATGACGGAGTGGACGGAATCAATGATCTAATCCCTTATGCATATACGACGGAAGGGGAACATAAATATCTAATTCCAGCAAATGCTTACTACGGAGTCACAGATTTAAAAAGTGCAAAAGAAGCTTGCGAAAGATTCAAAGGCACTTATGTATGTTACGATCCAAGTAAATGTTGGCAATAATATAAAAATTAAACAGAAGAACTCAAAAGTTTTTTTTGAGTTCTTCTTCTATTCTTTCTTTTAATATAAAAAATACTAATTCCACTAATCGCAAGTATCGCCGGTGTCAGTCCACCTACCACCCATATCATTTTACTTAAATGGTTGGCAAAAGTTCCAAAATGTAAGGGACGAAAAGAATCCAATACTTTGTTTCCCAAACTCTCTTTCGACATATCTACTTGATCAAATATTTGTTTTGAATTCACATCATAACGAACATAAGAACCATAGCGACTTTCTAATCCAGACGAATCAAAACGATTTCCATAAAATCCAATTGGTTCCTCTTTTGAATGATGAGGGAAAGATATATATCCTAATCGAAAACCTGGGATTTGTTTTTTTGTTTCTTCTAATAACTGATGAATAGAATATTCCGATGACCAAAGATGATGAACTACTTTTTCCTCTGGATGACTAAGGATCAAAGTGTCTCTGAGGCTCCACCATCCGCCGGTAATCGCCAAAATCAAATGAAACCACACTGCATTTATTCCAACAAACTTGTGTAAGTCGGAGAATAGGATCTGCATACTTTCTCTTAAACGGAGTCGCAAAAAACTTATCCAAAACCGTTTATAAAGTTTGATTCCACTGATTGCCAAAAACAAATAAACAACTGCAATACAACCAGTAAAAAAATACCCTACTCCTCCAAGAAAAAGACTATAATGCAAAACAAGAAGGAATCCATATAAACTATCACTTCGATTTTCTTTTAATCTTCCGGTTATATTGCCATCATATGGATTAATCAAATAAACTGTTTCTTTACTAGGAATTTCTAAATTATGAAACCAAACCTGATCCGCTTGGTCTTGGGTATCTGAGACTAACCAACCAGCAACACTTCCTTCAGGTACCTGCTCTAACAATCGTTTGTATAGAAGATCAAATGGTAATCGTTCTTGTTTTACCTCAATGGACAGTAGACCTGTGAACGCCTGGAGTTCTTTTCCATAAACCAAAAGTGAACCCGTCACTCCCAAAACCAAAAGGAAACTAGCCCCAAAAATTCCGAGGACCATATGCAGTTGATACCAAGTTTTTGCTTTCAAAAGAAAACTCCGAGTCATAGATAAATTCCATAAAATGAGAATAGGTCTCATTTTCAAGTAATTCTTCAGGAAATCCTGAAGTTATCTCCCGTTGTTTCTTGTTTACGATCGATTGGTTGGCAAAAAGAAATGACCCGAAAAACCGTCTGGGTTTTGTATCAAACGGTAGTTTTGGAATGTTCTAACATTTGTTTGATGATTTGATTTACTTCAGGACGGCAGCTCCCACAGCCAGTCCCAGCTCCCGTGTTCGCCATGATGGCTTCTAAATTGTTGGCTCCATTTTTAATTTCATCTTCAATATTGCCCCGCCCCACACTGTTACAGGAACAAACTAGTGCACCTTTCGGCGGTTTGGTGCCTGTCCCACCGGAAAGAAGTTTTCCTCGTTTTTCACCAAGCTCTACTCCACTGGAAATTAAGTTCTTATATTCAACAAACTCTGCTTTGTCACCGATAAGAATGGCACCAACTAATTTGTCACCTTTCACAATACATTTTTTATAACGTCTTCGTTTTCGATCTAAAAAAACAATTTCTTCATATTCATCGGAAAGATTTTCAAATGAAACACCAGGAAGTCTTAGAGACACTAATTCAAGCCCAGGAATTTTTAATAAATTGGAATGTAAGGAACCGGAATAGGTTTTGTATTTATAACCAAATATATGCAAGGCGGCAATTTTTGCTTGTTCTTCAGCCGCAAGAACAGTCCCATACACACCGCTTGAATGTTCAGCAACTTCCCCAATAGCATAAATATCAGGATCACTTGTTTGTAAAAATTCGTTTACTTTTATACCTTCTCCCAACTCAAATCCTAATCCTTTTGCTAAATGTAAATTTGGACTTGTTCCCATTGCATAAACAATTCCATCTGGATAAAGTTTACGACCATCTTTTAACTCAACATTTGTGACTCGTCCAAATCCATTTACTTTGGAAATTTCAGAATTGAATAATACTTCAATGTCGCGTTTTTGAATTTCTTCTTTTAGGATATCACAAGCAATAGAATCTAATTGTTTGGACATCAATCGATCTGTTCGAACAAGGACTGTTACTTTTACATTCAGTGATTTTAATGCCGCTGCCAATTCCAAACCAAGAAGGCCTCCACCAACAATCAACGCATGGGAATCGGGAACAAAAAAACCTTTGATTCGATCTGCATCATTTTTAGCTCTTAAACTAAATACTCCGACCATATCTTGCGCAATGTATTTCGGAATCTGAGGAGAACTTCCCGTCGCCAAAATCAGTTTGTTATACGAAAAAGAATTTCCGAAAGAGTCTTTCACTATCTTTGCTTCTGGCAAAATTTCTGTAACCGATGTGGAAGTGTGTAAGTTAATATTCCAAGAGATTACTTCCTCCGAATTGGCACTAGAGAGTTCTTGGAATTCTTTTTCACCGCTGATAAAATCAGGAAGAAGGATTCGATTATAAAGCGGATTTTCTTCCTTACAAATAACAGTGATTTCATCATCAGGAACTAATTCTTTATAATTTTTTATAAAAGCATAAGTACTGTTGCCTCCACCAATGATAAGAATTTTTTCTTTTTCTTTGGTATAAGGTTTTACTTGGACAGCAGAAATTTTAAACCCAGGTTGTTTGGAAAATGGATCATAGCCTTTGTTTGTTAGGTTGTTTGCCCTCGATTCGTCGTTTTTATTTTTTTTACCCCAATGCATTGGTAAAAACACAGTTCCTTGTTTGATCGTATCAGTGATTTTAGTACGAACTCGGACAAGCCCCCTTTCATTTGAAACTTCGGCAATGGCGCCATCTTCGAGTGTGATTCGTTTTGCATCTTCTGGATGGATCTCCAGATATGGTTCCGATTTGTGTTCCATCAGTTTTTGAACTTTTCCAGTCCTTGTCATGGTATGCCACTGGTCACGAATTCTTCCTGTTGTTAAAATAAATGGAAACAATTCGGAAGTTTTTTCGGAAGTATCTTCGGGCGAAACATTAAAGATTTTTGCTTTTCCATTCGCTCGATAAAAAATATGATCAGAAAATAAACGTGGAGTTCCGCCGTGATCTTTATGAGGATATGGCCACTGCACAGAACGTTTTTCTTTTAAAATTGCATAATCCAGTCCGCTGATATCAATTTTTGTATTTTTAGTTAAAGCACAATGCTCTAAAAAAACATCTTCTTCCGTTTGATAACTAAAAGAAGATCCAAACCCCATTTTTTCGGCAAATTTTTTAATGATAAAAGTATCAGCTAACGCTTCACCAGGTGGTTCTAAAATTTTTGAAAGATAAGTAACCCTACGATCTGAATTTGTCATGGTTCCTTGTTTTTCTGACCATCCAGCGGCTGGAAGAACATAGTCTGCAAAAGGAATTGCAGCAGAATTCATAGATATATCTTGAACAACAACAAGTTCGGCAGCACGTAAGCCTTGTTCAACCATTCGCGCATCAGGCAAACTTGTTGTTGGATTTGTGCAGATGATCCAAACTGCCTTCATCTTTCCTGTTCTAAGATTTTCAAACATTTCCACAGCAGTAAACCCAGGTTTACTCTGAATGACTTCGGTTTCTACTCCCCAAAACTTTGCCACTTCCTCTCTGTGAGCTGCATTACTCAAATCTCGGTGCGCTGGCAACAAATTACACAGTCCACCAACTTCCCGACCTCCCATAGCATTTGGTTGTCCAGTCAAAGAAAACGGACCACTTCCAGGTTTCCCAATTTTTCCTGTGAGGAGGGACAAATTGATAAGGGCTAAGTTTTTATTGACACCTACAACACTTTGGTTTAGTCCCATTGCCCAAAGTGACAAAAAACCTTTCGCCTTACCAATATAAGATGCTGCTAAATGAATGTCACTGACAGGAATTCCACAGGTTTCTGCTGCTGATTCTACATCAAATTCAGCTAATAAAATCTTTAACTCATCAATTCCTTCTGTATGCGATTGTATAAACTCAGAATCAATCCAGTTGTTATCGATAAGAATTTTTGCGATGGCATGAAAGAGAAAAATGTCGGTCCCTGGATGGATTTGTAAATGTAAATCCGCATCTTCGCAAGTATCAGTTCTTCTTGGATCAACGACTATGATCTTTATTTCTGGATGATTTTTTTTATGTGCTTCAATCCTACGAAATAAAATGGGGTGACACCAGGCTGGATTAGCACCAGCAATTAAAAAACAATCTGCTAACTCAATATCTTCATAAGTAATGGGGACACTATCTTCCCCCAATGCCATTTTATATCCGACCACGGCAGAACTCATACAGAGTCTAGAGTTCGTATCAATATTGTTACTACCAATAAATCCTTTAATGAGTTTGTTAATAATATAATATTCTTCTGTAAGAAGTTGACCAGACACATAAAACCCAACAGAATCAGGTCCATAAGTTTGAATTAATTTTTTAAACTGGTTCGCAATTCCAGATAAAGCGAAATCCCAGCTAACTTTTGATAATTGATTGTTTCTATCTTTTCTATGAAATGGATAAAGAACCCGATCCGTTTTATCCATCACCGTATAATGTAAGTTCATTCCTTTTGAACATAAAAGTCCTTTATTCGCAGGATGTTCCGTATCCCCTTCGATCATAATCTCAGTGGGACTCGTTTTATGTACGGTAACTCCGCAACCTACTCCGCAGTAGGAGCAAGTCGATGGATAGGATTCTCTTGTCATCACAAGAACAATCAGCAATAACTATGCCAATTGCTGAAAAATTCATAAAAATGCTTATTCCAATAGGAATTTGAACTAATTCTTCTCAGTTCGAATTTGGAAACCACGGAGAATCAAAATTTTGAATCAACATTCTGCGTATAAAACGTACATTTTCATTAGATTCTAATGAAAATGAAGAGAACCGTTATAAAAGGAAACTCAGTTACTTTTGTAACTCACTGGCAAAATAGAGCCGATTTCCTTAGAATCTGAATAATTTCTCCTATTTTCTCACTCTGCCCCTCTGAATTCCCTAAGTTTGCCATCTCATCAGTCGGATTTTTAAACTAGCTGCCTCTCTTAGGTACACTTCGTGCATATTGTAGGAAGATTGGAACCGTTCTAGGTCACCAGTCGAAATCCTTTTTTGGTCCAGGTAGGGTAACAAAATGATCAAGCGAAAGTTAATTGTCATTGGGAACGGGATGGTTGGTCACAGATTCTGCGAAAAATTGGTGGAGTTTGGTGGCACAGACAAATTTGAAATCACAGTTCTTGGAGAAGAACCAAGACGTGCCTATGATCGGGTCCATCTTTCCGAATACTTTGCTGATAAATCTGCCGATTCCTTGTATCTTTGTCCCCCAGATTGGTATAGAACCAACGGAATCAAACTTTTATTATCCGAACCTGCCATATCCATTGATACCATCAAACGCAAGTTAGTTACCAATTTAGGCACAGAATTAGAATTTGATGAATTGATTTTTGCAACTGGATCCTCTCCCTTTGTTCCACCTCTCGAAGGATTAGACAAAGAAGGAGTTTTTGTTTATAGAACCATTGAAGACCTCGAACAAACTATGGAATACAGCAAAAAAATAAAAAAAGCAGCTGTGTTAGGTGGTGGTCTACTTGGTCTTGAAGCGGCAAAAGCTTTAGTCGATTTAGGAAAAGAAACACATGTTGTTGAATTTGCTCCGAGGCTTATGCCAAGGCAATTAGATGATGGTGGAGCTTCCATTTTAAAATCAAAAATTGAAGAAATAGGCGTTGAAATTCATTTAAACAAACAAACTGAAAAAGTTCTTGGGAATGAAAAAATTGAAGGTTTCGAGTTCAAAGATGGAGGAAACCTTCAGTTTGATATGTTGATTGTATCAGCTGGAATTCGCCCTAGAGATGAGTTGGCAAAGGAAGCCGGGATTGCCGTTGGCGAACGTGGTGGTATTATCGTTGATGATGGTATGGGGACAAACGTATACGGCATCTATGCCATTGGAGAAGTAGCATTACATAGAAATTTTATATACGGACTTGTGGCTCCTGGATATGAAATGGCCGAAACACTTGCTTTTAACTTATGTAGCCCAGGTAGTAAACCAAAAGTTTATGTTGGATCAGACCTATCCACCAAACTAAAATTAATTGGTGTTGAAGTGGCTTCTTTCGGTGATGCTCTTGGACAAGCCGAACATATACCAATTGTTTTCAAAAACCCAAGAAGTGGTGTTTATAAAAAATTAGTCATCTCTCCAGACGGGAAATACTTACTCGGAGGAATCCTTGTTGGAGACGCAAAAGCGTATGGAAACCTTTTGTCCTTTTATTTGAACAAAATGGAACTTCCAGAAGAACCGGAGACTTTGATTGTTGGATCTGTTTCGGCAGAAAACTTATTTGGCGCAGATACATTACCAGATGAAGCAAAAATTTGTTCCTGCAACAATGTCTCCAAAGGTGATATCCTAAAAGCCATTCGTGAAAAAGAATGTTATGACATTACTAGTTTAAAAAATTGTTCCAAGGCCGGAAGTGGCTGCGGTGGTTGTCTACCACAAGTAAATTCAATCTTAAAAGCAGAACTAAAAGTCCAAGGGAAAGTAGTCACAGAACATCTCTGCGAACATTTCAAATATTCCCGAAAAGAACTTTTCCAAGTCATCAAAGTAAAATCATTAAAAACTTTTCCTGATGTAATCAAAGAACTTGGTCGTGGCAATGGATGTGAAGTTTGTAAACCTGCTGTAGCATCTATCATAGCGAGCATTTGGAACGAACCAATTCTGAAACATAGAGAAATCCAAGATACAAATGATAAATATCTTGCGAATATTCAAAGAGGAGGAACTTACTCTGTTGTTCCTAGAATCCCCGGTGGAGAAATCACCCCGGACAAACTCATTGCCATTGGGGACGTAGCCAAAAAGTACAATCTTTACTGCAAAATCACAGGTGGACAACGTATTGACTTGTTAGGTGCAAGAATTGACCAACTTCCAGCCATTTGGAAAGATCTGATTGAATTCGGATTTGAAAGTGGCCATGCTTACGGGAAATCAATGCGAACGGTTAAAAGTTGTGTAGGTTCCACCTGGTGCCGGTTTGGTGTTCAGGATAGCACATCCTTTGCCATCAAATTAGAAGAACGATACAAAGGAATTCGAGCACCTCATAAATTAAAGTGTGGAGTGTCCGGTTGTATACGAGAATGTGCAGAAGCTCGAGGAAAAGACTTTGGGATTATTGCAACTGAAAGAGGTTGGAATCTTTATATTGGTGGAAACGGGGGAGTAAATCCGAAACATGCAATTCTTTTTGCAGAGGATTTAGATGAAGACACTTGTATCAAGTATATCGACCGTTATATGATGTTTTATATACGAACAGCAGATAAACTAATGAGGACTTCTACTTGGTTGGAACAATTGGAAGGTGGGATTGAATATCTAAAAGATGTGGTGATCAATGATCGATTGGGTATCAATTCACAACTTGATGAAGAAATGAATTCACTTGTGAATACTTACCTCTGCGAATGGAAAGACGTTGTGGAAGATCCAGAAAAACAAAAGAAGTTTAGACATTTTGTGAATAGCCCAGAGATAGATCCAAACATTAAGTTCATTGAAGAACGTGGGCAAATTCGCCCAGTGGATTGGGTGGAAAAAGATTTAGTAAATTCATAATAGGAGAAACAAAATGGGAACAAGTATCAAAAACAAAGAAAGAGTTTTAATAGGTCCAGTTTTTGATTTTGAAAAAGAAGGTGGAGTCTCTGCAAAAGTGGGAGAAAAACAAATTGCCATATTCTATTTTGAATCTCGAAACGAATGGTATGCTTGCGACAATGCCTGTCCGCATACAGGTGATATGGTATTGTCCCGCGGTTTTTTGGGAGACAATAATGGAGAGCCAAAAGTAGTTTGCCCACTTCATAAAAGAAATTTTTCACTCACTAGCGGAGATTGCCTGAGTGGAGAAAACTACAAAGTCAATGTTTATCCAGTGATAGTTGAAAATGGATCTGTTTATCTAGAAATTGATTCATCTTCAGGTAACAATGTTTAATTGGTAGTTATATGGATTCCTTCAACAAAATAACAACCAAAGGTAAAGTGTATTTAGTGGGAGCGGGACCAGGAGATCCAGATCTTTTGACTGTTAAAGCATTCAAAACATTACGCAAGGCAGATATTGTTTTTTATGATGATTTGGTATCTCCTCGAATTTTGGGTGTTTGTCGAAAAAAAATCCAAATGGTTTATGTTGGGAAAAGACTAGGCATCCATAGTTGTTTACAAGACGAAATCAATTCTAAACTCATCCAAGCTGCCAATGAATATAAAACTGTTGTTAGATTAAAAGGTGGTGATCCATCCATATTCGGAAGAGTTGGTGAAGAATATGCATCCCTACTTTCCGAAGGAATTTCTTGTGAGATTATTGCCGGAATCACAACCGCCTCTGGTGTGGCTTCTTCCTTGGGTTTCCCGCTAACCCATAGAGATTATGCGAGAGAAATTTTGTTTTTATCAGGACACAAAAAAGACGGTGTTAACTCAGATGCTTTTAAAAACTTAAACTGTGTTGGTAAAACGATCATTGTCTATATGGGGCTCAATTCAATCGATCTCATCGTATCAGAACTTTTAGATGCAGGGAATTCCAGGGAAACTCATATCGCAGTCATCCAAAATGCAACCTTAGATACGGAACGAGTTTTTACAGGAAATTTAGATTCAATCCAGTCTATCATTCTAGAAAACCAAGTTAAATCCCCTGCCATTCTTGTGATCGGAGAGATTGTCAGATTTTATAGAGAGATGGAAATTTTGAAAAATGACTATTCTTCCATTCTCACATCCCTATAAGGGATAGGAATGAATGATATCACTGGAAAAAGAACCACACTTCGGTATGCGGAAGCCGAGGGATATGTCTATTGTCATCCCAACACCATCGAAAGGGTTAAAGCAAACAATCTTCCCAAAGGAGATCTTTTTGGTGTAGCCAAAGCTGCTGCCCTACTTGGATCTAAAAAAACAGCTGAGTTAATTCCTCATTGCCATCCAGTTCCGATTGATTCTTTTTCCATTTCATTCGAAATTTTAGAATCAAAAAATGCCATTCGAATCCAAACACAAGCAAAGTCGATTGGCAAAACAGGAATTGAAATGGAAGCCCTTACAGGTGTTACTGTCGCAGCCCTTGTGATTTATGATCTATTAAAACCAATCGATAAAGAAATTGAAATCTCTTCAGTCAAACTTTTAGAAAAAAAAGGCGGAAAAACAGATTCACAAATTTCAAAATTTGCAAGCGGATCCAATGCAAAGATTTTGGTTTGTTCCGATTCCTGTTTTGCCGGTAAAAAAGAAGACGGATCGGGAAAGGTAATTGCAGAACTTCTCAAAGCAGAAGGAGTAGATGTTTTAGAAATACAAATTGTACCGGACGAACCAACAGAAATTCAAAAAGTAATCTCTACTTGGAGTTCAGAAAAAATTGACTTAATTGTTACAACTGGAGGGACAGGCCTTGGCCCCAGAGACAATACCACAGACACCATAAAACAGATGTTAGAACAGGAAATCCCAGGGATTGCAGAGGTAATGCGTTCCTTTGGACAAGATAGAACTCCATTTGCAATGTTATCCCGTTCTCTTGCCGGAAGGATTGGAAAATCGCTCATTGTAGCAGTTCCTGGAAGTAGCAATGGGGCAAAAGAGAGTATGACTGCAATTTTACCGGCCATCTTTCATGCAAAAAAAATGATGAGAGGGGAAGGACATTGATCTCTTACAAGGAAGCTCTTAGTAAAATTCTTTCAGAAACAAAAATTTTTCCTACAGAACTCATTCCATTAGAGCAGTCTTTTGGTCGAGTCCTTGCGGAACCAGTTATGGCGGATAGAGATTATCCACCTTTTCACCGTTCGGCGATGGATGGATTTGCTATTTTTTCCGGAGATTTTTCTCCGAACAAAACCTATGTTTATGAAAAAGAACTACCTGCAGGAACAAATATCCAATTAGAACCAGGTGATGAGGCCGTTCGGATTATGACCGGCGCTCCTGTACCAGATGGCTTTGATGTTGTAATTAAAATAGAAGATTGTATTCTAAACGAATCAAACAACAAAAAACAAGTTTCTTTTACGATTCAAGAAGTCAAAACTTGGAATAACATCGCCAAACAAGGTGAAGATGTAAAAAAAGACCAATTGGTTTTGCCAAAAGGCATCCAAATTGGTACATCAGAAATCTCTTTACTCGCAAGCCTTGGAAAAGAAAAAGTTCCTGTGGTCCAATCACCTGAAGTCCATATCATTTCTACAGGAAACGAAGTGGTCCCTGTTCATCAAACACCGCTTCCTTACCAAATCAGAGACTCAAATTCTTTCACCATTAGTACTTTTTTATCCAAATTCAAAATCCAACCAAAATCCATCACTCATGTTCCAGATATAGAATCAAAAATGAAAGATTCTATAAAACAAGGACTAGAAGGTGACATCTTAATTCTTTCTGGTGGAGTGTCGATGGGTAATATGGATTTAGTTCCATCCATATTACAAAAATTAGGTGTAGAACTCATTTTTCATAAAACAGCGATCAAACCTGGAAAACCAATTTGGTTTGGAAAACGAAATGGTACCATTGTTTTTGGAATGCCAGGGAACCCATTCAGTGTCCAAACCTGTTCTCGTATTTTTTTAGAACCTTATTTACGGCAATCATTCGGATTACCCAGCCATCCCGTTTACAAACTTCCTTTCTCTACCACCAAACATAAGAAAGGTTCTCTTACGGAATTTTTCCCCGTAAAACTGGAAACCACCAACAAAACCTATCTTACACCCATTGCTTTTAATGGAAGCGGAGACATCCGTGCGGGGATTTTCTCTGACGGACTTGCTATTTTTCCAAACGAACTCTCAGAAATCCAAAAAGAAGATTGCATCGAATTTTTACCTTGGTAATCACCAAAATCCCCTCCTCCATTTGTACATTCTGTACACAGATCTTTGGGTTTTTGGTCAAAATATTGCCTGATTGTCGTACATATTCTACATAAGGGAAAACCATAAGCGTAAAGTCCATTTTTCAGGCGTTTTAACGCATTTTAGATCATTTCGTGCTATGGTACGCTTTTTGCACTGTTTTGTAGCAAAAGGAGTAAACTTCCCGTGACAATTACACCTCATGCGAAAGCAACTAAAATCGATTTATTCAGCCTGGCGACACCGCAAATGCGGACATTCCACCTAACTTGGATTGCATTCTTCCTCTGTTTTTTTGGATGGTTTGGAATCGCTCCACTTATGGTTTATGTTAGAGAAGAACTATCCTTAACAAAAGCCCAAGTTGGTAATATCATCATCGCCTCTGTAGCCATAACAATTTTTATGCGATTGTTCATCGGTTGGTTGTGTGACAAAATTGGACCACGGATTGCATATACAATTCTTTTAACATTGGGATCTATTCCCGTCATGTGTATTGGCCTTGCCGATAGTTATTTTTCTTTTTTACTTTTAAGATTGGCCATTGGAGCCATTGGAGCATCTTTTGTCATTACCCAATACCATACATCTGTTATGTTTGCGCCGAATATCATTGGTACGGCGAATGCTACAACGGCTGGATGGGGAAACTTAGGTGGTGGTGTGACTCAGATGGTGATGCCAATCCTTTTTGGATTTTTTGTCGCTTTTGGTTTTACGACTGGAGTTTCCTGGAGACTTGCAATGGTGGTTCCTGGTGCTGCTCTATTTTTTATGGGTATCATTTATTATTTTGGAACACAAGACACTCCCGGTGGAAACTTTAAAGATATCAAAGAAACTTATCCCACTTTTCAAGGTGGAAAGAAAAATTCACTTAGCAACTTTTTATTAGTCATCAAAGATCCTAGAGTTTGGTTGTTATTTCTTGCTTATGGAGCTTGTTTTGGCATTGAACTTACGATCAACAATATTGCAGCCTTGTATTATGTAGATCAGTTTCAGTTGTCGCCAACAACTGCAGGACTTATCGCTGGTCTTTTTGGTTTAATGAATTTGTTTGCAAGAACACTTGGCGGAGCCTTTGGTGATAAATTTGGAATTAAGTGGGGTCTTCGCGGAAGAGTTGTTTGGTTATCAGCTGTTTTAGCTGGAGAAGGACTTTGTTTGATTTTATTTTCACAAATGAGTTCACTGATTCTTGCCATTTCATCCATGATCGTCTTTAGTTTGTTTGTGCAGATGTCAGAAGGAGCTACATTCTCTGTTGTCCCTTTTGTGAATAAAAAAGCAATCGGTGCCGTATCGGGTATTGTTGGTGCTGGTGGAAATGCTGGTGCTGTCTCTGCCGGATTTTTATTTAGAGGAGATCTTAGTTACCAAAGTGCTTTACTCATCATTGGAGTCACTGTCACAGTAGCTGCTTTTTTTACCTTACTAGTTCGATTTTCAACAGAAGAAGAAAAAGAAGTAGGCGATGAACTGAGTAAAATATTACCTTCGGGTGAAAAAGAAACCACTTTGGTCTCTGCTACCTAATACAAAAATGGATCGATTTTATCGAAACACGATCCATTTTACACTTGTATCTTCAAAAACTCTCTCTTAAAATCTCCGTCTTAGGAGAGAGTTATGCATCAAATTCATTACCGGTCTTGCAGTTTATGTGAGGCAATGTGTGGACTTCAGATCGAATTGAAAGATGGTTCTATCCAAGGTTTTAAGGGAGATCCAGAAGACAAATTCAGTCGTGGTCATATTTGTCCCAAAGGCCCCGAACTAAAAAGTTTATACGAAGATCCCGATCGGATCAAACTTCCACTCAAACGTACTAAGTCAGGTTGGGAATCTGTTACTTGGGTAGATGCACTTTCTGATATTGCCAAACAAATTGTAAAAATTCAAGCGGAGTTTGGGGACGACTCAGTTGCCATCTATAATGGAAATCCTACGGTTCATAATTATGGATCAATGTTACTCGGACAAAGATTTGCTAGTCGGCTCAAAACAAAAAATAACTTCTCTGCTACTTCAGTAGACCAATTGCCCCACCAATTACTTTCTTATTTAATGTTTGGACACCAACTTTTGGTGCCGATCCCAGACATTGACCATACCGACTTTTTCTTAATTTTAGGCGGAAACCCATTTGCATCTAACGGAAGTTTAATGAGCGTTCCAGATGTGAAAAAAAGACTGAAAGCCATCCAGGATCGAGGTGGGAAGTATGTTGTGATTGATCCGAGGAAATCAGAAACAGCGACCCATGCAAACGAACATCTGTTTATCAAACCAGGAACAGATGCATACTTTTTACTTGCTGTCCTTCATTTTCTTTTCGAAAAACAACTTACCAAACCAAGTCATTTGGTTAGGAATGAAGATCTCAAAGCGTTGGAAAACATCACAAAAGATTATAGTCCGGAAAGAGTTTCCAAAATTACAGGAGTTGCGAAAGAAACCATCGAAAGAATTACATTCGAATTTGCGAATGCTCCCTCCGCTGTTTGTTATGGAAGGGTTGGAGTTTCGACGCAAGAGTTTGGTGCCATTTGCCAATGGCTTATCAACGTCATTAATCTTGTCACTGGCAATTTAGACAAAAGAGGTGGGGCAATGTTCACACTTCCTGCGGTTGATTTAGTGGGAGAAGGATCTGTGATGCGCTCTTCACCCGGAAGTTTTAATTCATACCAATCAAGAGTCCGTAAACTTCCTGAGTTCAGCGAAGAACTTCCTGTCGCAGCCCTTGCCGAAGAAATTCTGACAGAAGGAGAAGGGAAAATTCGTGCCCTATTTACCTCGGCAGGAAATCCAGTTTTATCAACACCTAACGGAACAAAGCTGGACAAAGCACTAGCAAGTTTAGACTTTATGGTAAGCATTGATTTTTATTTGAATGAAACAACAAAACATGCAAATTATATCTTACCACCAACTTCCGCTTTAGAACATGATCACTATGATTTAATTTTTAATGTATTTGCTGTCAGAAATACCGTTAGATACAACCAACCTCTATTTTCGCCAGAACCTGGTATGTTGCATGATTGGGAAATTTTTTCGGATCTAACAAAACGATTGGAATTAACAAGAGCGGGGAAAGAACTACCGAAAGATATCATCAAAACAAAACTAACACCCGCTAGTATCATTGATCATGCGCTCAAATCGGGCCCGTATGGTAACAAAGGGAAACCTGGAGGCGAAATGAGTTTGGACTTACTCAAAAACAATCCACACGGAATCGACTTAGGACCGTTGAAACCCAGTTTCCCAGATCGATTGTATACAGAAGATAAAAAAATCCAACTTTTCCCAAACATCTTAAAAGAAGATCTACCAAGGCTTCGTCGTAAGTTTACTGAATGGGAAGAGTTGGCTTCGGACAATTCTCATTTTTTACTAATAGGACGCAGACATTTGCGCAGTAATAATTCTTGGATGCATAACTTACCAAAACTAATGACCGGAAAACCGCGTTGTACAATTATGATCCATCCAGATGACGCAAGTACATTAGGAATTTTGAATGAAGAAGAAGTGATCGTAGAATCCTCAGTTGGTAAAATTCAAATTCCGGTAGAGATTACAGAAGAATTAATGAAAGGTGTTGTCAGTATTCCTCATGGATTCGGACACAATCGAGTTGGAACGAACCAAAAAGTAGCCAAAGAATTTTCTGGAGTGAGTATAAATGATTTAACCGATGACCAAACCATCGACGAATTTTCAGGTAATGCAGCTTTTAGCGGGATCAAAGTTTCGATCAAAAAACAAACAGCTTAATCAAGAATTTATTTTTAAGAAATGGATGTAAGCTCTCCTCCCTCCCTTCAGAGAGTATTTTTCCAAAGTGTTTGGGAAATAGGCCAGTGCTTTTTTCGAACGGATTCCTGTTTCACAAATACAAACAAGCATTATATCTTTTCCCAACTTATGCGTGATCCCATTTTCCAATTCTGAAAGTGGTAGAAGAAAACTACCGACGATTGGGTGAGATTCCGCTTCCTCTTTTTCTCTTACATCAACAAGAAGGACATTTCCTCTTTTTTGATAAGATAAAAAATCCTCAATGTCAATCTCTGATCGAACCGATTCAAAATGGATTTCTTTTTTCCCTGATCCGCAAGATGGACATTCAACACTAGGTTCGATCTTCGATTGAAAAAGAGTGGGAGGATTCCATTCCATAAAATAAACGGAAGATACATCCGTATTGTCAGGGTCTAGAAGGTATTGTAAAACCAAAGAAGTTTGGTAGGTTCCCGCCAATGCGGTTTGTACACCGAGTACACCACCAATATTACAACTTAAAGTATCTCCTTCCTTTAAATTAGGAAACAAACAACGATAACACGGCTTCCCTTCACCTGAAAAAATTGCAAATTGGGCACTTGTGCGAAACACTGAAGCCGCCACAAATGGAATCGATTTTTTTATACATAGATCGTTAATCGCATACTTAGAATTAATTGTATCCGTACAATCCAATACAATATCCCAAGAATCAAGTAACTCAGGCTTTGTTGATTCAGAAATGAGTTCAGAAAAACATTCCACTTGGAGCCAAGGACAATGTTCCAACAAAATTTTTGCTACTACTTCCGTTTTGGGTTTTCCTACGTCTTCAAACGTAAACAATGTTTGGCGATGAAGGTTAGAAACTTCTACTACATCAAAATCAACTAGACCAATACGACCAATTCCGGCAAGACCAAGGTGCAATGCGGCAGGACAACCAAGCCCCCCAAGGCCAATGATGAGTACAGATGAATCCTTCCATTTTTTTTGACCAACAAAACCAATTTCAGGAACTTGAATTTGGCGCTGAAAGAATTGATCCTCGAGAGAACCCATAAATAAGAGGAGAATTTACGATTGAACGTAAGCAAGGAGAAATTAAAATGCAGGTAAAATAGTTTAATAACTAAATTCATTCCTCTATTTTTGTTTCCACTGGAGAAAACTAGATAAAACTCGACCTTAAGGTGAAAGAAGATACCAGAAAATTTGAAGTTCTTCGAGTGAGCATTTTATCTCATTGTAGTTTTGCCTGTGTTTATTGTGCGCCAAAAAACAAACCCAACCCAAACATCTTATATCCAAAAATTCATTACCTAACACCGGAACTTTTAGAATCAAAAATCGACATCCTAAAAAATCATATTGAAATAAAAGAAGTTCACCTAACAGGCGGAGAACCAACTCTTCACAAAGACTTAATCCAATTAATAAAAACTCTGGGAAATCTTCAGGTCAACGAAATTGCCATTACATCCAACGGTTTTTTTGAAGATGGTCTGATCGAAAAAATGAAACAGGCAGGTCTCACTCGAATGAATTTTTCACTGGATAGTTTTTCACAATCAGGCTTTGAAAAACTTAGTGATCGCAAACTTCCAGTTGAACTTCTTTTTAAACGAATTTTGGAAGCAAAACAAACTGGATTGGAAGTGAAAGTCAACTGCACAGTCTTAAAGGGTTACAACGATGGGGAAATTTTGGATTTATTAAGTTGGGCTGGCGAAAATAAAATCCCCATTCGTTATTTAGAATTTATGAAGATGGGACCGTTACAAGAGGAACATGCGGATTGTTTTTATTCTGCAGAAGAAATTCGAAACACAATCATAAAAAAACACAATTTCAAACCATATCGTACACCTATCGATTCTACAGCCACCTATCATATCACAGACGAAGGTTTTATTTTTGGAATCATAGCCAATCACACTGAACCATTTTGTGAAGGATGTAATCGTTTGCGAATGGATTCCCTTGGAAGAATCTACGGATGTTTGAGCGATCAAACTTCTTTTGATTTACCTTCGGAATCATCGGAAGTGCCTGTTATACTAGAAAAAGCAATGAATACAAAAAAAACACAGTTTACTGGTTCCGAACTGTCTATGAAATTTATTGGAGGATAAATGAAAATACAACTTTTATCATTTGCGGCACTAAAAGATTTTTTTCCACCAAAACAAGAGCTGAGCCTCGATGGAATACACACAGTTTTTGATTTAAAAAACTACCTTCAAAACAAAAATCCAGATGCAAGTAACTTAATCAAAGTCAGCAGAATTTCAATCAACCAGATCATTGCCAAAGATTCTGATACCATAACCGAGGGATCCATTGTAGCAGTTCTTCCTCCATCAAGTGGTGGTTAGGTGAATATAAAATGACGTTTAAACACATCACAGAAGAAAAACTATCACTACCAACTGAGTTCCCTGCTCTACCGAGTATGGGTGGATATGTTTTATTTGCAGGAATTGTGCGAGACATCAATGATGGAAAACAAGTAACACATTTAGAGTATGAAGCCTATTCAGAAATGGCAAACCAAATGATCGCAAACATCATTGCGGATGCGTTCCAAAAATGGGAATTACAATATGCAGATTGTATCCATCGGTTAGGAAAATTAAATTTAGGTGAAGTGGCAGTTATAGTCAGTACCGGATCCATCCATAGAGATGAAGCATACAAGGCAAATCGATACATCATTGACCGAGTCAAACACGAAGTACCAATTTGGAAAAAAGAGTTTTATATCAATGGAAGTTCTGAATGGTCCAAAGGCTGCGTGGATGAATTGCACGAACACTAATCCCACTTTTGTTTTGTTAGCTGGAGGAAAAAGCGTAAGAATGGGAGAGGACAAAGGTTTGGTTTCGATTCACCAAAACTCCAATTTCTTAAGCAGATCATTCAAAAAACTCAATGTTTTTAGTAAGTCTATTTTTATTTCACTTCGTGAAGAACAAATTGATCTATATGCAAAATACATCCCAAAAACATCTTTTATCCTGGACAAAGACCTTCCAATCGAAGGTCCCCTAAAAGGAATTCTTTCCTCCTATCTTTATCTAAAAGAAAACAATTTATCCGATCATTTTATTTATTTTTTACCGATTGATATCCCATTCGTTAAATTACGAACCATCAAAAGATTGTTAGATGTTTATCATACGCAAACCACACCAATACAGGGAATTTTTTACAAATCAAACTCTGGTTTAGAACCATTATGTGGAATTTATTCCTATGCGCTTTTATCCGAATGGACCAAATCAATTTTTCAGGATAAAACCCCTGAATTTTCTTTACAAAAACGAATCAGAAATATGTTACCAAAGCCAATCATTCTAAACTTACCTTCAAATGAAGAATATAACTTCAGGAACATAAACTCTAAAAAGGATTTATAAAATTGGACTTCCATCAGCGAAAAACAAATTGGATCTTCGATATGGATGGCACTTTGACAATTGCAATTCATGATTTTTCGGATATTAAACGACAGTTAGGTCTTCCCCAAGATACAGATATTCTTACTTCTCTTTCTCGCTTGCCTCCAGAGGAATCTTTGGAGAAACGAAAACAGTTGGATACTATCGAATTAGAAATTGCAAAAATGGCAAACCCATCACCTGGTTGTTTGACACTACTTCAAAAAATAAATGTTAGTTCGAATCATTTAGGAATTCTCACGAGAAATAGTTTCCATAACTCAGTCGAAACATTGAAAGCAACTGGTCTTTTAGATTATTTTCATAAAGATTATATTTTCTGTCGTGAACGTGCCATACCAAAACCAAATCCAGAAGGAATTTTACGTTTGATGGAACTTTGGAACGCAAAGCCACATGAGACAGTGATGGTCGGTGATTATGTTTATGATCTTGAGGCAGGTTATGCTGCCGGTGTCGAAACTGTCTACATTGATCCAGAAGGGAAGTTTCCGTTTAGGGAATCTGCAACCCACTGTATCAGACAATTGGATGAATTGCTCTACCTCTAACCAAATTTAGGAAATTCCCTCACCAATCAAAAACTTTTTTGTAGTGTATCTTGTGAAAAAATACGAGGGAATCCAGAAATCCACGACAACATTAATTTTCATATATTATAATGTTTGACTATGTTAATTAACTTCCAAATTTATGGTAAATTTTAACAAAAATTTGACTTTAAACTCTTTAACAATTGTTATAAAAATAAATGAGAGTTCTTTCTTTTAACATAATTACCATTTCCGTTTCTTTCCTATTTTCTTGTAACCAAAGTTCAACCGGAACAGATCTCTCAACTATCGCACTATTAAGTTTTAATGGACAGTCTGTTGCTACATCATTAGAAGAAAAATTTCAATCAGTAGAATCAAAAACTTTTTACCGAAAAGATGGAAACATCCAATTCCAAGACATTCTCATTGAATACAAATTAAAAGAATCCAAAGGAGAGTCAGAGACTGTAGAGGCATTTTTAGGGAACCCTAGTGAGATTTCTTTTAATACTCAAACCAAACAAGTCATAGGACATTTGAATCAAAAAGAAGATCTATACCAAACAAATTCGATTCCTTTTTCTTATTCGGACTACACTAGAAGATTCAAAGTCATCTTAACCTTTAAAAAGGAAGGAAAGATTGTTTCTTACTTAGAAGTGACAACCATCCCCCCAAATCCTCCAACAATTCCACCGAATTCCATCATCTTACCTGCAATTACTTACGAAACAAAACGTTCGTTAATTGGAGGAACTGAATACCAAGTCATTCGAGTCAAGTTCCAAGCGGGAGCAGACTTGAGTCCGTTTACGAAACTAGATGCATACATAGGTAGACCGAGTATCATCGCGCTCGCCGCTGATAATTATAACGTAATCAATTATATCAAAGCTACCTATTACGATACTTCTTTAGGAAATTTTTTATTTTTAACCCCAGAACTAAACGCATCATACAAAATCATTGTTGTTGGTGCCACAGCCGATGCAAAAGGAAATCGAAGTATCGATACAACTCCTCCTGCCCCACCACCTTCCCCATGTGCTGGTAGTGTCAACGCACCTGCCACAATTGGAAACTGTAGCACACATTGTTTGGTTGTCGATTTGGTTGGTAACCAAATGAATTATATTGCAAAAACAAATCTTGAATCTAATTTAGAAGATTACCTATCTTTAGATGCCAACAGTACCACTCCAAGTGGCGGTACTGGACCCGCCAATCTTGCATGGATTGAACATTTCTCTCCCATAGGTGCAGGTGAATACCAAACCGAAAACAGAAGTTTCGATGTCACGACCTACGCTCATTCGTGTATTGTTCTTTCTTCTTATCTTGTAAAAGATGGTCCGAATGGGTTTGTTGATAATTATATCACGGGAAAAGTTAACGTTCCATAAATCCCAAGATATACATTCAAAACTAAATATGAATTGGGTTTTGATTTAAAATTGGAAATCTAATTTCAATGATTGAGCCACTTCGTTTTTCAAATACGATGGTCCCTCGTAATTGTTTTACTAGATTTTTCACGAGAGTTAAACCCATACCTTTCCCATCTAACACTGTATTATCAATTCCGGGGCCATCGTCTTTTACAATCAGTAAAAATTGATCTTCCTCTTTTCCGAGATGGACATTGATCGTTCCAGAATTCCGACTCATAAACGCATGTCGAAAGGAATTAGAGACAAGTTCATTTAATATCAGACCCATAGGAATAGCCCTATCTAAATCCATTTCCAATCCTTTTTCAATAGAATCATGTAGCTCAAATTTGTTTTCATTGTTTATATAAGTATTTTTTAAATTACCCAAAATAGAATCAAAAATACGATTCAAATCAACATATAACAAATTAGGTGAACCATAAATAATCTTATGAACAGAAGCAATCGCCATTATACGATTCTGAATCAAACCCAAGGAGGTAGTTAATTTTATATCATTCTCTGACTCTACTTGCATTGCCAAAAGTCCAGATATGATTTGTAAATTATTATTCACCCTATGATGAATTTCGGTTAATAACTTTGTTTTTAACTTAAAATCGGATTTTATCTGCCTCTCATGTTCAATTCGTTGGGCCTGTTCTTTTTTGACAGAATGGACATAGAGATAAATCAAAAAAAACATCGCATAAAGGTCTTTAAAAAAACCTTCATAATCATCGAAATAATCGATAGAAAATCCATGTTCAAAAACATTAGAAATGCTCACATAACAAGGTATCGTCGCCAAAATTAAGACGAATGCTCCTTCCCCTCGATAACTTGGCTTACGAATTAAACTTCTTATGATAATAACAATTGCGAATACATAAACCAACAAACTTAACAGGTTGAGTATTGCTATAAAACCCATATCAGCGCGCAGCCACCAGGATCTCTTTTCTCAAGCTGACCAAAAAAAGTAAGGAAGAAATAAAGTAAAACGAATGCTCTAATACATTAAAAAAGTCAGGGAAAACATAACCTTCCACAACTGTAAAAATATTGCTAAGCCAAACACAAACGAATCCTAAAATCAAATAATAGAATTTGGGGATAAGTCCTGACCAAAGTAGGCGTAAGGTGATGAGTAACCCAATCGTGTCAAAAATAAGATTCAATACTTCACTAATTTGATACATATCTTCTCAATTCCGAGTGAATTCTACTTTTCCAGAGGATATACTATAACAGGGTTTTGTTTACGGTAAAGTGATAATTTCCGAAAAAAGGGAACATAAAACATCTGAAATTAATTGAATCAAAGCTTTTTAAAAAAAATTGATTGTCCGGGTAGAAATCTGTTTCATACAAAAACAGAATGTCCGACCACCAATTTTTACCATTTACTGCCAAAATAGAAATCATAGGGATCAACCCGTTTGTTTTTTTGCCAAAACCTATTTTAATTACCCTAATGGAACAAGCACAAACAGATAGAGGTAAAATTAGAGTGATTCTCAAAATGGAAGGATTCGAATTTACACAAACGCTCGTTAAATACCAAGGAGAATGGCGGCTTTATCTCAATACTCCCATGAGAAAGGCAGCCAAAAAAGAAGTTGGAGATAAGGCACGGTTTGAAATAAAATTCAATCCAGAATCAGCAGAACACCCCGTTTCTCCAGAACTGCAAGAGGCCCTCGCCAAAAACAAAGAAGCAAAAAAAATATTTCAAAGTTTAAGCCCCTCTCTTCAAAATGAAATCATGCGTTATATCTTTAAAGTAAAATCGGAAAAAAGTAAAAAAGATAACGTAGAGCGAGTCATCCTTTATCTGTTGGGAAAAGGAAAGTTTTTAGGAAGAGAAATGAATAAAAAACTTTAAATCGAAATTTTAAAATCTATTACAACAATTCTTCTGGTTTCATTTTAGCCAACCGCAACACATCCGTTAGAAATTTTCTGTGACTTATGATCGATTCTTTTTTGGACTCTCTTGCCGGATTAAAAATCCCACGTTTTCTAAAAACTTTCCAAGGATCTAATTGGATATCTGACCAAGTTCCAATCTCAAGCGTTAATGGAAGAAACCTTGAATCTTTTGTAGGTGAAAGTTCTTTTGTTTTTTGAAATTCGTTATACAAACGGTCCCAAAGATCTCCATGTGTTGTATAAGTCTCACTCTGAGGTCCAAATCGATATAATATATGATTTAACCTAGTAGTAAGATGATTTGCTATTTTTTGAAACAACGATTCGTCCACACATTGATCATGTGTTCCTGCATAAGGCCACCAAACATGATCCACTGCACCAAATCCTGAGTGGATGTCTATCACTGGAATCATTGTATTTTTAGCAGGCAAAAAGTATTCACTATAAAAACGATCCAAAACTCTCGACTCAGCTTGCAAAATATTTCCTCGATAATAAGGAAAGACATTCGAAATTTTATGCCCGCCAAAAAAGAAGGGAGCTTTCACAGCTTCCACGCCGGAGTTGCGCATCAAATCGACACCATTCGGATTTGATCTACGTTTCATTGCAACCCCACCAGGATTTAAGATAGGAATACAAACAATCCCTAATTCACCATCTTTAATTTCACGATACAATTCAGAAGTTTTGCGAGCGAAGAGATCATCCAAAAAATCCAACAGAACACGGATACCGATTGTTTCGAGTCCATGTACACCTGCGACAAGACCAGCTACATTCCGTTTGATAGCACTTTCTTTCCCAATCTCTAAAACATAAATTGGAAAACGAAACCCAACTTCCGTTTTGGTTGAAAAACCAAACTGTTTGAATCGGACTAATTTACCACCTAACTTAACGATTTTTAATATCCTATTTTCATATCGATTTAGACGTTTCATTCCTCTAAGCATCAATCATTACCTACTTTCCCTGGCCTACTTTGTCCCAATTACCTTCTATCATTTGAAGGGACATTCCTCACTCTCGCAAAAAGAATCATTTTAGAGAAATTCTATTTAAGAAAAATATATTACAATTTGGTTACGAAAAATATAAGAAAACAAAAAGAGAAACAAACTAATTCTATTGAAATCATAAACTCAAAACCATTTTATGATTTCAATAGTAAAGAACCCTCTTTCATTACGAATCAATTTTATGAATCAACCAACTGCCAAATCCAAACAAAAGAAATACAGAGAAGAGTGGATTAATTCAAATGGAATCAAAATTCACACAGGGATTTGGCCAGGAAAAAAACAAACAATCATTTGTCTCCATGGTTTATCAGGCAACCTATATTCTATGAAATCTCTTGCCGAGCGACTCAACCGCTTAGGCCATCGGGTAATCTCTTATGATCTGAGAGGACGCGGAAAATCGGACAAACCTGAATCCAATTATGGATTTCGTAACCATCTCGATGATCTAAAGTCGATCCTGACACATTACAAAGTTAAAAATCCAATATTTTTTGCACATTCCTTTGGATGTATGATTGCTCTTCGTTATGCCATTCTTTATCCAAATGAAATAAAAGGGATGATACTCATGGACGGAGGTGGGCTTCTTTCTTTGCCAAAAAGAATCCAAGTTCTAAAAGTATTAAAACAATCTTTTGAAAGATTGGATATTATTTATCCAACAGTATCCGAATATTTAAAACTCATTCAAAACTCTCCTCTTGTACCAAGATGGTCCAAAGAGATAGAGGAATACTTCCGATTAGAACTACACAAAACCAAAGATGGTTTCATCTGCCATATGCCAGGTTTCGTTATGGAAGAAGAATTGAAAGAGATGGGAGGTTCTATGGATTTTTATAAAATATTCAAATATTTAATCCAAGATCCAAAACGAGTTTTTTCAAAAATGAAAGACAACAAAACTTTAAATTTTGAAAAAATAACAACACCTACCTTAATTCTACGGGCTACTGAGATGAATTTATTTCCAAAAGATGATTTATTACCAAAATCTTCTTTTGATTCTATGTTGAAGAGAATTCCGAACTCTAATGGAAAAGAAATCAAAACAAACCACTATGGAATCCTTTTTGACAAAATCAAAGAAAGAGACAATGCGATTGAAAATTTTCTTTTTGGGTTAAATGAAAAAAAAATGGGAATTTCCCAATAACGAAATCCCCTATTCGCTGAAATTTTACGGATGTCCCTTTCCTTTACACTTCCCACCCTTAACAGTAGAATCCCAATAACAATCGGGATTTTTCAAACACTTGGTGCTGTCTGGTTTTTTGGTACAAAGTTTATGAACTTTACCTTCCACTTTATCAGGGTTTAAAGCCGGTTCATTTTCAGCAGTTTCTACTTTGCCCTGCATTTTGCAGGAGAGATCATTTTCTTCGCATTCTTCCGCAAGTAAGGGAGAAATAGAAAAAACAAAAACCACTAGTAACTTTAGAATTAAAAATCGATTCATATCTACTCCTTAAACTTTCCCAATTTCATAGAGGGCAAGTTTAACAAGAGATGCAACCAAAAGGCAATAAATTTTTTACTCAATACTCAAAACCATACCACAAAGAGTTACTGAAACCTACCACTGAATCATCGATTGCAATTGCATTGACTAGTTCCGTACAATTTCTAAGTTATGGTAAGATAAAAAGCCAATTGATTTCGAAATGAATCCTTTTGGTTTGCAGAATGGATCTCGATACATGAAAACGCATACAGAAACGGAACGATGTTCCTGGTGTCTCAAATTTGACCAATACATCCAATACCATGATAAGGAATGGGGAGTTCCCGTTCATGATGACCAAACCCATTTTGAATTTTTGATCTTAGAAGGAGCACAAGCAGGCCTTAGTTGGTCGACGATCTTAAAAAAACGAGAAGGTTACAGAAAAGTTTTTGCAAACTTTGATCCCATCAAGGTTGCAAAATTCACTGATCAAAAATTGGAAAAGATACTTCTCGATCCATCGATAATAAGAAATCGATTGAAGGTTTTTGCAGCAGTCAACAATGCAAAACGTTTTTTAGAAATCCAAAAAGAGTTTGGTTCTTTCGACCAATATATTTGGAGTTTTGTTGGTCACAAAACCATTAACAAAAAAAGAAAAAGTTTAACTGAAGTCCCAGCCACTACCATTGAATCAGATAATTTAAGCAAAGATCTAATCAAACGCGGGTTCAAGTTTGTAGGCAGTACGGTCATTTACGCTCATATGCAGGCCTGTGGCTTGGTGAATGACCATATAGAAAGTTGTTTTCGTTATAAAGAATTAACTTCTATCTCTTCAGAACCCCATAAAAAATAACATTTACAACTTCCAGTTGAAATTCATGAATGTTCAGTGGAATTGTGATAGAATTTTTGTTACTAAGAATCATTTCAATCGAAGAAAGAAAGAGATGAACGGCGACCTCGGGCATAAAGCCGTCCCGAAGTTCTCCTTTCATTTTCGCCATATTAAATATTTTGCCAATCGATTCAGGAATTTCTTTTTCCCTTCGTTTTTTAAATCGTTCCATATGTTGCGGAAACATTTCAGAAATTTCTCGGATAAACAAATCATTCATCACATACGGTGATTCCTCCACAAGCGATCTGTGCATTTTAGAAAACTTCTGCACGGCAGTCAAGGTCTCATCATCTGCAATCTCTTGGATGATTTTCTGAATCTCCGATTGTTTATGATCCATATAAAATTCCATAAGGTCTTGTTTATTGGAATAGTATTTATACAAAGTTTTGCGACTAATCTTTAAAGAACTTGCAATTTCTTCCATTTTTGTTTTGGAATATCCATACTTCAGGAAAAGTTCTTCCGCTTTTTCTAATATTCTAATTTGAACTGGATCCAAATGCAAAACCCTCACTTTTTCCTTTTCTTCATGGAATCAATCATCCGTGTAATATACTGGTAAACCGCTGGGATCACGTAGAGAGTCAAAATCGTTGAGGAAATCAAACCTCCAATCACAGTCACTCCCATACTGGTTCTCTGTTTCGAGGCTTCATTGAGTCCAATGGCCACAGGCAACATACCTGCAATCAGTGCAATCGATGTCATTAGGATAGGTCTTAACCTTGCCCGACCCGCTTCAATGAGCGCCGTCCTCGTATCCACTCCAGTATTTTGTAAGTCTTTTGCAAAATCAATGAGAAGAATCGAATTTTTAGTTGCCAATCCAAAAAGTAAAATCATTCCAATGTTAGCAAATATATCCATTGATTTCCCGGTTAGATAAAGTCCGAAAAATGCTCCCGTCATTGCCAAAGGAATCACCACCAATATGGAGATGGGAATGATAAAACTTTCATACAAAGAAGCAAGCACCAGATAAATAAACACAACTCCAAGCCCAAGCGCAATGGCCATATTTTTTCCCGTAGATTCCAAGTTCTCCGTTTGTCCACTATAGGAAACTTTGAGTCCTTCTGGAAGAGGTAGGTCTTCTTTTAATATCCTTTGTAGTTCGGACATTGTGTATCCAGACCCTCGCCCATTGGGATTGGTATCTGCGGAGATTTCAACCGAACGACTTCGGTTTTGTCTTTGGATGGTGGCAGGGCCCGTGGTCGAAACTCCAGAGGTTACAAAAGAAAGTGGAACCAGATAACCGTTGATATTCGGAACCATGACCTGATTAAAATTCTTCTCAATATTCCTTTGATCTTCTAACATACGAACACGGATGTCGTATTCTAAGTTATTTTCACGAAACACTGCCGAAGTATCACCCTCAACGATGGTTCTTAGTTCGCGACCCAGAGCCTGCGGGTTCACACCTAACCTAACAATTTGTTCTCCTTTCGGAACAATTTTAAATTCAGGGGCACCTTCTCGCAAACTAATGTCAGGATCTGTTAAGTCAGGAATTTTTTTGATTTTTTCAAAGAGAAGTTTGCTATAGGCTTCCATTTTTTCCGCATCATTTCCAGTAATGACAAAAGAAAAGGATCTTTGCCCACCACCAATCGCATCATAGTTTTTGACTATTGGTTTTGCATCAGCATAGGGAGTGAGTTCCTTTCTGATGTATTCCTTAAACTGAGGAGTATTGAGTTTTCTTTTTTTAGAAGATACAAGTTCCACATAAATATCAATTTTGTTTTGTTTTACATATCCAGCAGTTAGATACACTTCTTTCTTAGATCGCAAAAGTGCATTCACTTCTTCATTTAGTTTTTTTGTCGCCTCAACACTAGAACCCGGCGGCAATTCAAAGGTCACTGTAAATTGACCTAAATCCTGTGTGGGGATGAATTCAGATTTTAACGTTTTAGAAACAAATATACTACTTACAAATATAAAAAGAGCAATCGCCAATATCAACAATGGATGTTTGGTTGATACCTCCAATGTTTTTACATATCCATTCGTTAACTTTTCTTGGAACCTGTCAAAGGCATGTAAGGGAATCGAAAGAAATTTTTCTATTTTGTTTGGCTCTTTGGTTTTGAGTTCTCCCCCAAAGTAAGCTGACATCATTGGAGCAATGGTTAAAGCATCGTATAAGGAAATGAGTAAGGCAAAACAAACGGTAAGCCCGAAGGGACGTAAAATTTGTCCAATCACTCCATCGATAAAAGCAATCGGACCAAACACGGCAAGAATGGCGAAGGTAGTAGCAAGAACAGCAAGTGTGACTTCTTTTGTTCCATCAAGGGCAGCCTGTTTGCTATCTTTACCCATTTCTTTATGTCTATGGATATTTTCTCTGACCACAATTGCATCATCAATGAGAAGTCCTACCGCAAGAGACATGGCAAGTAATGTCATTTGATTGATGGTAAATCCAGCAAGACCCATAAGGATAAAAGATCCAAGGAGTGAGGTAGGTAGAGCAAGGCCTGTAATTAAAGTCGAACGGACACTCCCCAAAAAGAATAGAACTACAATGATCGTCAGTGCAATTCCAATGTAGATGGATTCTTCTACGTCCCAAACATTATCTTTTACCACTTTGGAAGAATCATTATAATAATCGAAAGTTACTTCCGGAAATTCTTTCTGAAGGTCGCTGACCTTCTTCTTAACTCCTTCTGCCACCTGCACGGAGTTAGCTCCCGATTGTTTATAAACCAGTAAAAAAAGAGCAGGTTTTCCATTCCAATAAGCAAGGGAAGTAATATCTTCCGAACCTACAAGGACACGTCCCACATCTGACAACTGAATGGGAATTTCGTTATTCAAAAAACTAATAGGAACATTTCGAATTTCATCAAAACTTCTGTATTCATTGATCGTTCGAAAAGATAAATCGGAATCTTTCCCGCGAACTTTCCCGGCAGGAATATTGGCACCACCGGCAGCAATTTTCTGTGAAACCTGTGAGGCAGATAAATTCCTTGCTTTCAATTGATTTCGATCTAACTCTACCCAAATTTCTTTTTTTCGCCCACCAATGATGTCCACTGAACCTACATTCGAAACAGAAATTAACCTTTGTTTGATTGTTTCAGAGGCAAAATCATAAAACTCGTTATCACCTAATTTGGATTGAAGGGAAATACTTAAGATCGGTTGGTCAGCTGGATCCAATCGTTTGATGACTGGTTCTTCCAATTCGGCTGGTAATTTTTTTTTGGCAAAGGCTACCTTGTCCCTGATTTGTTGCTCCGCATAACTGATTACAGTTTCAGAGGAAAATTCAGCCACAATCACTGCCGAACCTTCATTACAAATAGATCGGAGTTTTTTTAATCCTGAAATGGTAGAAAGTTCGTCTTCAATTGGTTTGGCGACCAAGGTTTCAATTTCATTGGGAGCCGCACCTGGATAAGTAACATTAACGGATATGGTGGGAATACTCATATCAGGGAAGTTTTCAACCCCGAGTTTACCAAAACTCACAATCCCAACCACAACGATGAGAATCACCGTACAGGCGATAAATACTGGCCTTTGTATTGATAATTTTGCTAAATTCATTGATTTTCCTCTGTATTAAGTAATGTTAGTTGTTCTGGATCTAATGAATATTTTTCAAAGAAAGTCCCTTTGGAAATTTCATATTGTACGATGGCGATATTGTAAGTGATGAGAGATTGGGAATGATTGGACTGAGACCTAACATAGGCATCCATAGCATTTTTTAATACAACGGAAGTCCCTCTTCCATTACGAAAAGCAGACAAAGCTTTATCATAAAAAAGTTTACTTTCCTCTTTGTTTTTTTTGGCTTCCAAAAAGAGTTCGTAACTAACGTTTAAGTTTTCTCGTTTCGATAATAAATCAGCCCTTACTTTGTTTTGAGCTTCTGTCCATTCCAACTGCGCTTGTCTTTTTTCTGATTCGGCTTTTTTGTATTCAGCTTCGGCAATCTCATTTCCTAATGGATATTCCAATTTAAATTCGGCAGTATTTTGATTGAACCTTCCACCAAGGATTCCATAAAAATCTTGGGGAAACTGTTGGTCATAATTTTTAAAATTGTATGTCCCACCTACCGAAAACTTTGGCAACAAACCGTTGTCTGCTGATTTAAAATTGTCTTCAGAGTTCTTTAGTTGTAAGAGTGCTGCTCGCACATCATATCTTTTTTCAAGGGCAGAGATCACTTCTTCTTCGTAGTTCGAAGTGACGGCAATTTTTTCCTCAATCAAAACTGGTAAAAAAGAAAAGTTCTCTTCCGGTTCCTTACCAAGAGAGGCAAGCAAATCACGTCTGTTTTTGTTTCTTTCCAATTCGGAATTTTTAACAGCACTGGTAGCGGTTAGAACAATGGAATTCCATTGGTGGATATCACCTGTTGGATCCAATCCAAAGTTGGCTTTTTTAGAATAAATATCCCGAATCGTTTTTGCATTTCCAAGAAGAGATGAATTTGTCTGAAAAATCTCCTCTGACAAACTTAAATTCCAAAATTCAATGAGTGAATTCACCAAACTTTTTGATAAAGAATCCAATGTATTTAATCTTTGAATGGAGGAAGACCGTCTAGCAGTCGCTAATTTTAATCTGTCTTGGTATCCAAAAAAGTTTTTCAGGAGATCCTGGCTGATATTGATACCGACCGTCGCAAAATGGTAAGAAGGTTGCGCAAAACTAGAGAACCCACTCGAATTTTGTGTTTTACCGGCATTCGTTTCAAAACGATTGTCGATGACTGCAATTCCAAATGTTGTTCCTGTGCTAAACTTTTTATTGATTCCCGCCTGCAGGCTGTTATCTGTGATTCTTGTTCCTTGGATGGCATATTGAGGAAGGTTGAAGTTTGTGGTATTCTTTGCCGTCCCTTTCGCCTCTGCAGTCCATGCGTAAGCCCCGTTTGCTTTTTCCCAATCGTAGTTTGTCGTCTTTAACTGCAGTTTGAGAGTTTGTAGGCCAACTTGGTTTTCCCAGGCCATCTTTAGGATATCATCCATCCGCAAGGAGGTGGTTCGCTCCGGTTCCTTGGCTGAAAGTGGCCCCATTCCAGCGAAAAGGGCGAAAAGCACTGCCGCGAGACAAATGGTGGAGGAAAAATTCTTGGTTTCGATCATTTGCTTTGGAAACATATTTTGTATCCTTTGTTTCTTTATGAAACAAATACAGTTTTCTTTGTTTCCATACAAGCAAAAAAATTAGAATCCTTAGAAATCGAGAAACAGGCCGGAGTTGTACGAGGAAATTTGAAAAAACGTAAGAGGATTTATGACTTTCGGAACAAAAGTTCCCTTTGATCCAATGCAGTTGCTGCAACGGCAGAGAGTCCAGAAAGGTTTTTCAATCTGGGACCATCCCCTTAAACCAAAAACCTTCCGGACATGGTTGACTTCACTTTATTTCTTTTCGGCCACCACAACAGCTTTGATCATTTTCCACCGCTCCTGATCGTTGTAGAACGTATACAAGGATTGAAACTTCATCACTGGACTTTCCAAATCTGCTTTTACAAATCCGAACTGATCCAAAAATTCAATTGAATGGATATTCACAGCCCTGTCCACTCCACCAATTTTTCCTTCTTTTAGGGAATCAATATACTTTGTTTTATCAGAACTAAATACAGAAGCACTTCCCTTGATAGACACACTATCTGCATAGTCCGAATGAAACCCAGACTCCACTTCTGCAATTTTTCTTTGATCAATATTCTTCATAAGAGAGAGAAACTCTCTTTTCAAAATATCTTGATTTGTTTCTACTTTTGTTTGGTTTGTCATTATCCTTATCCTTATTTTGAGATTACTAAAATACAATCACACTTATCATCCAATGACTTATAATTGTTGCTATAGCAACAATATATGTAAAAAAAATCAATCCATTGATTCCTCATAAATTTGATCAATAATCCGTTTGAACGTTTTAAAATCCTGAGTTGAAAGTTTTTTAAACATCCGTTTTCTCTCTTCTGTCACAACAGAAGCCATCAACTGATAAATCTCTATCCCTTTTTTTGTGGGGTATACTTGATTTTTTCTTCGGTCTTCGGGGTCGGCTTGAATTTTAATCCAACCTTTCTCTTCCATATTACGTAGAGCACGAGCCATAGAAGGCCGATCATCAAAATCCCTTCCTAAATCAGACTGGCTACAACCAGGTTGTTTCACCAAACGAACGAGAACAAACCACTGCTCTGGAAATAACTCCAACCCATTTGTAGAAGCAAGTCTCATAAACTGACGTCGTAAGGCACGGACAGTCCGATAAATCAAATAAGCATAGGAATTTTCTAAATCAAATGTATCAGACATATTGTTGCTATAGCAACAATAAAAAAAACCAAATATTTGTCAAGGAATATAAGATTCCAGAGAACAGATCTTCCAATCAATCATCCTTGACAGAAACTTCCCATACATTATAGTATAAAGTTTTTGCACAAATTAAAAGGAGTATTTTAATGAATACACAAAACAAAATATGTCTAACACATTTTGATTATGACCGACTCAAACTCATGATTTCGGATCATACCAAAAAAAACAAAGTAGATAACAATATCAAAGATCTACTCGGTGAAATTGAAAGAGCACAAAAAGTAGACTCACATGTTATTTCAGCTAACTTCGTCACAATGAACTCAATCATCGAGTTAAAAAACCTCGAAGAATTAGAGTTTCAAGAATTTCAATTGGTATTTCCAGAAGAAGCAAATTCAGAAGAAAACAAAATTTCAGTTTTAGCTCCTATCGGAACAGCCGTATTAGGTTACAAAACCGGAGATGTCATCCAATGGAAGTTTCCTGGAGGTGAAAATCTCTTCCAAATCACCAATGTCAAATACCAACCAGAAGCCAACGGTGACTTTCATCTCTAAAAATAAAAACCATTAAATTTAACATAGGTTTGGCGCTCCCAATCCAATGTCATTTGGTGGTCTTATCCTTTATGGGCCGGGCTCCTACGGGGTCCGCATACGCTCCCGTCTGCCATACGGCAGACCAAGGCCCTACGGATCCACTAGCGCTTGTCAGTTTTCGTTTAATACGGCTTTACAGGGAGCAGAAATCGAAGCCTCATTTTGAAACAAACATTTCAGAATACGACCTCCTCCCGGAATGATCCAACGACAGTATTCACTCACATCTTCCTTGCAAAATCCTTGGGACTTCTCCTTCATCGAATCTGAAAGTGCGTTTTGTCCGGCTTCGCAGGCTTCTGATAAATTTTTCCCACGTTCTTTCAAACATTGTAAAATACGAGCTTTGGTAGGTTTGACTCCCTGACAAAAACTGGTTATTTCAGGTTTACAAATTTCAT
Organism: Leptospira bourretii; assembly: GCF_004770145.1. Taxonomy (NCBI): domain Bacteria; kingdom Pseudomonadati; phylum Spirochaetota; class Leptospiria; order Leptospirales; family Leptospiraceae; genus Leptospira; species Leptospira bourretii. Next base: position 285,754 of record NZ_RQFW01000018.1, read on the forward strand.
AAATTGTTTTTGTCTCAGCAAACAAACTGATATGAAAACAGAGTAAAAGAAAAAGTATAAATCGATTCATAAATCTATTGTTCCTCATTTTATCTAGATTGAAAGTCAGGTTGAATTTACCTGATCTTTTTGTTATCTGCAAATCAAAAAATAGTCCATTCGATTGTAAGATTTGGATCTTGCATTGAACAAAATCATTCAATTTAAAAATTCCAAAAATGAAATTCCTCTTTTTTTTAAAAAAAACAATGATTGTCAAAAATCTTTGAATATCGTTTATTTTTGGTAAAATGAAAAGAGAACTGAGGAAGGTAAATGTAGCCAATGTCCCAATTTTAAAAATAGATTGAGTAAGGACTGTTTGATGATCCCGTTCTTTTGAAATCTGTGTGCAGAAGTAATGGCGGTATAAGGAAGTAAAACTGGCCAAATGATTTTTCTAAACTTTAAACTCAATTCCGTGTCTTCAAAGATAAAATCCAAACTCAGATCGGATTTCCAAAGTTTACGGTCAAAAAAAACACAATGGTCCAAATAAACGATTCCCTTATACTTGACTCGAATCCAATTTGAATACCAAGAAATCAAACGTAATAACAAATGTTCCTCATCAAATCGATGCAAAAAACCTCCCCAAATTTCTTTTTTTTCTTTATTACAACTTATCTGGATTAGGTGATCGATTGCCTCTTTCGGAAGTTTAGTTCTTGGATGATGGAATAATACAATTTCTCCCTTCGATTTGTGAAACCCAATGTTTAATCTTTCCGCCCTAGTAACAGCTTCCGATGTATTGATTTGAATGATTTCGATCTCTGGATGATTGGCAAACCCAAGTAAGGAACTTTGAAATAAATAGTTTTCGCCATTGTCCGTTGGAATGATGATACTGAGCATTGGAATTTTTCTATTTTGGTTCTATTCAGTTTAAGAACCAAAAAAAGAAAAGCGAAAAGTAAAACAGGAAAATTGAAATGAAACCCTCATTCCGAAGGTTTCACAGAAATTAGTAACTTTGTTTTATTCTTTACTAATGGAAAATGTAGGAAGGAAAAAACCAATGTCTCTGCCATTGGAAGGATCTGGTTGGTTTGGTCCAGGAGTTGGAAGAACCCATTGTTCTAGATACCTTCCATTGGTAACAATAAAGTTTGTATTTAAATAATAATCATAAAATTCATTTAGTTTATAATCAAATTTTATAAAATCGATGGGAGAAAACTTAGCAGATGGAAATCCTTGTTCTGTTTGGTAGACAAAATTATTCAAAGCAAACATATTTAAAACCAAAGTTTCTCGATTTCCTTCTGGTAAATTCAAAACAATAATTCCATCCTCTGTATATCGATCCATTGCATACTCATTGTCTAAATACTCAAAATCGAGGCGATCAGTATATGGGGCACCTAAATAATCCCAAAAACTGTTCCCTATTGGATCTGCTAGTTCGGCAGCTTCCGTACTGGCATTTCTATGAATTTGCGGATGATAATTTCTAAGAACGTTTAAAGCTAAATAACCTGTTGTGGCAGAGATAGAAAAATCAACACTATTTACCTTTTCAATGCCATCATCAAAAGGATAAGCCATAACTAAATTTCTTTTCCCATATTGAGGGTCAGATTTTCCCAATTCCGATTCATACCACATACTATAAACCAAATGTTTGTTATGTTTGTTTTCCAATTTCGAATCGTCTAATTGACATTTTATGGAACCAATACGAAGTCCAATCCGATCATATTTTCCATCTTTCCAAGCATAAGCATTGGCGTTGTCAAAACCTCCAATTCCAAAGATAGTTTTTCCAGAATCAAGCGGATAAGAAACTTTCATCCGACCACCACTTAGGTTATCAATCCACTTTCCATCATAAACAACTACCGCAGCATTAGCGATGCGTTCTTGGCCTGGAGAAACCAATCCCTTTTCCCATAAAAAGATAGAATGAACCTCAATCCTTGCTTTCGTACAACCAACTGAATGAGTTAATTTACCATCGTTTAAAAAACGATTTGGTAATGATTGATTTCCCAGCCCAGACTTTGCATTTTGAAATAAAAACTGTGGGTTTTGGGGATCCACAATGCGAAAGGAAATATTCTTTTGAGAAAGAAACAATGAACCTAAAATAAATAAATCTGTGAGATCATTTTTTTTGGAAGGACCACAAAACAATGTACTCAGCAGTAAAAAGAATATCAAAAAAACTTTCATAAGGATTTCCCCAATTTTTAGCATAGTGTTGATTTAACAGTTGCAATGTGTCCTTTCAAAAGCTAAAAACAATGATTTTCTGAACCGGCCATTCAATTTATTTCAAAAATACCGTTAAAAACGTTTTAAAATTGCTCCAAAAACAGAATGAACGTTCTAAGAAAAAATGGCCAAGAATTTCCCTGTAAACAAAGGCAAAAATTGGCCCTGGAGGATACAACCGATTTCAAATATCAGAATTCTCTAATACGATTGCAATCCCTTGCCCTCCACCGATACAAAGAGAAGCCACACCAAAACGCAAATTTTTTCTTCGCAACTCATAGGCAAGAGTGAGTATGACACGTGTTCCGCTAGCACCGAGCGGATGTCCAATGGCAATGGCTCCTCCATTCAAATTCGTTTTTTCTGGGTTTAATTTTAACGCCCGCATCACAGCCAAAGTTTGGGCGGCATATGCTTCATTGATTTCAAACAAATCTACTTCATCCATTTGAACTCCAGCATTTGCCAATGCTTTTGGAATAGCAAAAACAGGACCAAGGCCCATCATTTTAGGGTCACAACCTACATTCGCATATCCTAATATTTTTGCTAATGGTTTTAGACTTTTCTTTTGAGTCCATTTCTCCGAAGCAATGAGAAGAGATGCTGCACCATCATTGATCCCTGACGAATTCCCTGCAGTGACACTCCCTTCTTTTAAAAAAGCACTAGGTAGTTTCTTGAGTTGTTCAACACAGGACACTCCTCGGATCTGTTCATCCTTTTGGATGACAATTGCATTTTTCCCTTTACTAATCACGGGTATTATTTCTTCAGATAATATTCCTGACTCTGTTGCCTTTTCTGCGCGGACTTGAGATATACCCGCCCAATCATCCTGATCCAATCTAGAAATTTGAAACTGTTTTGCAATGTTCTCAGCAGTCTCTCCCATTGTTAAATCAACAAAACAATCAGTTAAACTTTGCGCTAAACGATCTTCGAGTATTGTATCTCCATACTTATTTCCCCACCTAACATTTTTTACAACAAAAGGAGCATTACTCATGGACTCGGTTCCACCAACAAGTAATAGATCGTTTTCGCGAGAAAGAATTTTACGAGCACCAATGATAATAGTTTCCATTCCAGATCCGCAAAGACGATTAACAGTAAGTGCACTCGAGTTTTCTTTTAACCCTGACCTAAGTCCAATATGCCTTGCCAAATAGGCAGAATCCCTATCATCTTGGATTACGTTCCCATAAATAGATTCTTCAATTTCTTCAGGATCCAATCCTGTTTTACGAATTGTTTCTTTTGCCGAAATGACCCCGAGCTCTGAAGAACTATAATCTTTTAATCCACCACCAAATTTTCCAAACGGAGTTCTGACTCCATCTAATATCACTACCATTGTTTTCTCCTAACATAGTGCATATACACTATTTATTAATCAGTTTTTGCTAAACACAAACCCTTCTATTTATCCGTTTCAAAACCAACCTGCAGAACAGGAAGATCTCTTAGTTCGGTTAGACTATTTAAGGTTTGTTTGAACGCAGATTTCCCCAACTCATCAATCATTGTTTTTTGCGCCAACCTCCAAAGTTCAATCGCTTGTGTCAATTTGGTCTCCCCCTTTTTTGTTAGAGTGAGACTCCTTACATTACCAATTTCTTTTTTTTCTACATTGATTAGACCGTCTCGATTCAAAATTTCTAAACTTCTCTGCAGCGTAGTTCGATCGATGTCAGTAAGACGAGAAAGATCGGTAATGCTGAGATCTTTTCCATATTCAATCCCGGCAAGTACGGTGAATTGTGTGATCCGAAGTCCAGATGGTTTTAACATTGAATCATAATAACTCGTAACGAGCCGAGTTGTCCTTCGGAGGCTTAAATTCAAACAAGACAATCCAATTTGTTTTAAATCTTCATGAGAGTATTTCATTTCAAACCACCTAAGTAGCAAGTATAGTGTATATACACTATTTTGTCAACAAAATGGCAAAACTCTTTTTTTTAAACTCACTCCTGCAAAATAGAGTCAAAAGTTTCCTTTCCGGGCTTTAGAGTTTCTTTTTTCGTATCACCCATTCAGCAAAAATAAAATTAATGAACCAACCGGCACCCATCATTAAATCTCGAGGAATTCCGGAAGGTTCTCCACTCACAAAGACAAACCATGGTAAGTGAGTGAACACTTGGGTTCCGGCTCCCATACCAATCGCATAACCACGAATCATCCAATGACTATGTTTCAAAATATTTCTTTTTAAAATAAAAAGGAATCCAACGGATATACAAGCGGTCATCCAAATGCCTACTACCAGACGAATTCCATACAACCAGTCACCATCCGTCGGAACACGAGGGTATGTTAGTGTTAACCATAAACCGGACAATGCAGAAATAAGTCCCACGAAAACCAAAAATCTTCCCGACATTCGATGCCATTGGATATTTTGTTTCCGAAACCCAGGTGAAAACTGGAAGGCACCAAGAACACCAAAAAAAATAACGCCAACTATATGAACAAAAACAGGGATTGGGTCATTGAAGAATCTTTGGTTATCGGCCGTTATATTTCCACCAGTGGTTAATTGTAGTAACCGAAAGATTCCAGCGAGTGTAGGAACCAAACTCAAGATCAAAAGAGAACCGATGATGAAATAATCTTTCTTAGAATATGATGCCATAATGTCCGTAAACTTATTTCCTAGACAAAACAAGAGCAGGCAACCAAAAAAGAATTAATAAATTTCCTTTTTGTTTGGAACAACTACATATGATTTTACGAAAAAAGACTCCGGCAAATAGACACAAACGTCCCGCTAATGATGAGATTTAACAATCATCACCATCATACGCAGATTAATCCAAAAAAAACGAAACATCTGCCAAGGTAAAAACGTTCGAAAGAATTTTGTTTTTCCATTGGGAACGGCAGTGAAATCACCTTGTTCATATGATGAGTGTAATTCTTGTTTTTCTAATAAAACCAATTCTACCATTTCATTTGTTTTCATAAATACCTCCAATCATTCAGGGATCAACCACCAACCCGGTTTACATTTTGCCTTGTACATAAACATATAATGCAAAATCATTTTGATCCAATGACCCGCAAGACCAATCTCACCTGTTGTGTATGTGAGCGACCTACCCCACTTAGGATATTCTTTATAATCAGGTACGATAGGATACACTGTCATTGAAACTGCTGTCCCTGAAAAAATACCATTCCCGGCAGAAGCAATACAAGCAGCTCCCATCTGAGCCATGGAAGCTCGGTGTTTCAATTCTTTTGTTTTGGTTTTGATTTGATGGCTGATGTTTTGTGCCACCACTTTACCCATAATGGCCGAAGGCATTCCCGTTCTTGGAGGAGTTGGCGAAATTTGAATTCCTTCTTCATTTTTCATTACTTTTGAAATAGGATGTGGCGGTGCAAAAGCAATTCCCACTCCAAAAAGATTCGAATACAAAGGAGACTGGTAGGTACTTGGCCAATCTTTTGCATCCCATTTCTCATATGGTTTTGGATCGTAGTTTGCATCTACCTTCATCATTCCATTAGCAGCAAACAATTTTGAAGTTATATCTTCTCCCGAATTTCCAAAAGCCTTTAATCCAACCCCACTAAAAGGTGGAATCAACATCGAAAAATCAAAATGTACAAAAGCATTTTCTCCGTCTAAAGTAGTATAATATATTTTATTAGATTCAATTTTTGTAACATGAGCTCTTGTTTTCCATTGGATTCCTCTTTCGGTAAACAATGATTCTGCGAATATTTTACTACTTGTCACGTATCCACCTTGTTCTAAGTGCATACCACCCATTCCAAAATCACCTAACTCATATTCATTGGAAATCCACAAGATCTTCGCATTTTCCCGTACACCCTCCTTCCTAAGTTCATGGTCTACATTAAATAGATATTCAAATGCGGCACCTTGGCAGGTACACATTCCATGCCCTGTCCCAAACACAAAATTAAACTTTTCTCCTTTCTTCATTCTTTGGATGAGAGTTTGAAGTTTCTGATTTGCTTCTTCTGCATGTGAATAAGTACAAACTGAAACAGTATTTCCTTCCTCTGGACCAAGACCTGGTGTTGCAGAAAAATTAAGTTTCGGACCGGTGGCATTGATACAATAATCATAAGAAATACGACCTATTTGCCCCTTTGTTTCCGGTGCCGTTGATTCGTATTCAATAAACGCTTCTTTAGAATCAGAAGAACCTTCTGGAAAAAGATGAAGTGCTTTGGCTTGGACGAACTGAATCTTCATCTTATCATAAATTGGTTTTAATCCAAATGTTACTTCCTTGGGAACCATGGCGCCCACACCTACCCAAATATTGGAAGGAATCCAGTTCCAATTGGCGTTAGGCGAAATCACCACAACCTCATGTTTTTTGCCCAAACTCTTCTTGAGTAAAGTTGCCGCTGTATGACCAGAAATCCCGGCGCCTAAAATCACTATTCTCATATTTATATACCAATACCCCTATATGTATATTAGGAATTTAAAAAAGCAACCTTATCTTTGTTTTTTAGTTCGTTTCGATTTTTTTTTGCTGAACACAGTTTAGAAAATTGGATTAGAAGATCAAAGGCAGGATGGAATAGAAGGTCCAAAAAAATAGAATGATTCTATTTCACAAAAGAAATCAAAACAAACAGAGCATAGGTGCAACCAGCCAGGTGGTACATTAGTTTTGCATACCCCGGCACAGCGAGTTTGCCTGTCCGAACTAAATTGATCCAAACCATTGACGTTGCGATAGAAATTAAAAACCAAACAAATGAATGACCATACCTAACGAGAAAAAAAAGAAAACCTAACCTTTTATTTCCCAAACCTTCTGGCCAAACATAGAACCAAAGAACGGCGAAGAAAATACTAAATGAAAGACAGATAAAAAAGAAAAAATGGATCCAATGTTTTTTTAAATGCAATGTCATCACAAGATTTATTTTTTTCCCAACCTCAACTTTACTTCATACAAAATTTCTTGATACGCAGTTGTTCCCAATTGGTATTCAATCTCTGATTTACCTTTTCCGGTGATGAACTCTTCAAAACTCCAGTCATAACGATTTGGATCTTTTCCTGAATCAAACCAATCCTTAAAGATGACTCCATCATTCTCTAGTATAACTTCTACTAGGTGGTAAGGTTCGGTGTTTTGCCAATAACGTTTTTCAGTCATGAATTTTGATTTCCTAAAATTTGAATGAGATAAATGACAAATGATTTATACTTGATTCTCTAGTAAGATAGAACAATCAAAACAAATTCAATCTAATGTAGTTCAATATAGATTGCACTGCAAAAAGAAAAAAAAATCTGAGTGATGAATGATCTATTTGATCTCATAATTCAGCTACAAAATCAAAAAAAAGCAACCATATAGAATAGAATTACCTTGCAATTTTCGTCTCTAAAAATATCAATCACCACAACAAGAAGGACAAAACCGGATGATTATATTTCAATGCCCCACTGCAGTCACAGAATACCTCGAAGATAAAAAGATCGTTGTTCTTACACAAACTGGGAAAAACACTGGGGCCAATTTAAAAGAAAGTTTAGACAAAGGTGTTGAGGCTCTCATCCAAAATAAAGCTGTCAAATGGCTATCAGACAATCGCAACATGGGAACACATACGGCAGAAGACGTAGAATGGTTAAACAACGATTGGACTCCGCGTGCTATCAAAGCTGGTTGGAAAAAATGGGCGCTTGTACAACCGCAGTCAGCTTTATCTGCAATGTCAGAAAAAAACCTAGTCGATTTTTTTGCTTCTAATGGAATTGAAGTTAAGATCTTTGAAACTCCAGAAGAAGGATTCAAATGGTTGGAGTCAGTTTAGATTCCAAGAATGAAATTTAATAAAACCACTCAATACACTGTTTTATCAATTGTTTTGGTAACCATCCAGCTTTTGTCCGTTTTGTATGCCCTATTTGGCCAGAAGGATTTTAGCTGGACTTTGGTGATCCTGCAATCGGTTGGATTTGTTTTTTCAGTCATTATGTTATCTTTTGTACTGAGGCAATTAAACCAGTATAAACAACAATTTTCCGCTATCAAACGCATTTTGATCAATGCGATTAAGGGCAGTTTATACATTGATCCTACTGTTAAGTCAAAATTAAAAAAGACAAACGAAGTTGATTCAATTTTACTTTCTTTATTTGAATTATTACATATTTTCCAGGATATCATCACCCTCCTAAAAGATGCAACCGGAGGACTCTCTGCATCGGTAGACAATGCGAAGTTAGCAGATGATTCATTTCATTCTAGTTTGATTCGGCAAAAAGATTATTCGCAAAACTTAGATTTAACAGTCCGTAAAATGACAGACAATATGACAAACATTGAAAATGCTTCCACAAACAACTATGCAACTCTAATCAGAGTTTCAGAAAGTATCCGTGTACTTTCTGAACATATCAATGAGTCAGAAAAAAACAGTAACCTGTCAAAAAATTTAACCTTTGGCATTTCGGAAAAAATCAAACAAGGAAACAAAGCAATGGAAGAAATGGCGAAGGTCATTGAGAACATTGCCGTCAGTTCTGGAAAAATTGAGGGGATGGTCATCGTCATCAAGGAAATTTCCGAACGAGTGAATCTTTTGGCATTAAATGCATCGATTGAAGCTGCAAGAGCTGGTGAATACGGCAGTGGTTTCGCAGTTGTCGCTCAGGAAGTTTCAAAACTAGCAACACAAACTTCCAATAGTATCAAAGAAATTGACAATAACGTCAAACGAAACAAAGAAGAAGTGACACTCAATCGTCAAAAAATTAACGAAACAAATCAGCTATACAAAGAGATCATTGGTGAGGTTAAACAGATTTTTGAAAAGATTGATTTCATCTCCGAATCAGCAAACAATCAAATGCAGATCAAAGAAAAATTGATTTTTGAATCCGAACAACTTTCAAGGATGTTAGCAGAGATAAAAGAAAACATTGCTGACCAAAACAACTCACAGAAACTCATTTCCGATGTTGCCCAAGCAATGGATTCAAGTGTGAAAGCTACATTTTCCGAAGGCGAGAATCTATCCAAACTTTTAGAAAAAATCAGATCTACAACCAATGATATTGGTGGTGTGATTCTTTTATTTAAGTAAAAGCAGTTCATCACCGAACTTCGTTCTCAAAACTTCATTTGGATTTATTGCATTACTTTCTAAAATATTCTATATTTTAAAAAATAATTTATCCTCTTTCGAAAACTTCTGGTACCGAAAGCTCTATTGTAATAAAAATTATCATAAATTTTATTACAATTACCACTTCACTGAAGTTATATTTTCTGATTGCTTATATTCTAATTTTGTGTTGCTCTTCTCTTTTGCATTTTTTGTCGCCATAACAGGAAAGAGAGATGGATTCAGAAGAACAAAAGCCCAATACTCCTTCTCACAATATCGCAAACCATGGATTTGATTTTCACTGCATTTTCCAATCTCTACCTGATCTTTATATGCTCCTCGACTTAGATTTTCATATCATCGATATCAGTGATGCCTATGCGAAAGCAACTCTCATCAAACGAGAAAATGTAATCGGACATAATATTTTTGAAGTTTTCCCGGATAATCCAAATGATGAATTTGCAGATGGGGTTAAACAACTCAAGTTTTCCTTGATGCAGGTACTAAACTATAAAGTCGCAAGTACTATGACATTACAAAAGTATGATATTCGAAAACCTGATGAACATGGTTTTGAAGTCAGGTATTGGAGTCCGAGAAATTTGCCTGTTTTAGATAAAGAAGGAAATTTAATTTGTATTGTTCATAGAGTAGAAGATGTGACCGAATTTGTTCATCTAAAAGAACAAAAACTAGAAAAGTCAGATATTACAGAAGAAATGCAAGAAAAGATTGTTAAAATGGAAGCGGAGGTTTATACACGGGCCAAAGAAGTTATCGAAAAAAATGAAGCTCTCTTGAATAGCGAACAAAACTTATCAATCACCTTAAGTTCGATAGGTGATGCAGTGATTACAACAGATGAACATGGGATTGTAAATCGTTTGAATCCAGTTGCAGAAGAACTAACAGGTTGGAAGGAAAAAGAAGCTATAGGTCATCCTGTGTCTGAAATTCTAAAATTGATCCATGCACAATCTAATTTAGAAAAAGTAATCCCTGTCTTAGAAGTTCTAACAACAGGAAAACCGAAAAGAGACAACCAGGATTCCGTCTTAATACATCGTGACGGGCGAAAAATTAATATTTCGAACAACTGTACACCAATACGTAACAGAACCGGCAAAGTAATTGGATCCATTTTAGTTTTTCGCGATATTTCAGAGGAGTTTGCTGCAAAAGCAGTTTTAGAAAAAGCAAAAGAAAATGCTGAGTTAGCAAACAAAGCAAAAGACTCTTTCCTTGCTACCATGAGTCATGAAATCAGAACCCCTCTCAGTGCACTCATTGGAATGTTAGAACTCCTTTCTGAAACCTCTTTGAATCAGGACCAAAAACATATGGTAAAAAATACACTCGACTCAGGGAGCAGTTTGCTTCGCATTTTGAGTGATATCCTAGATTGGTCAAAAATTGAAGATGGAAAATTAGAATTATCGCTCCAACCAACATCGATTAAGCGACTTCTTTCAGAAGTTATAAGAACTTATTCTCATATTGCCAGCTCAAAAGGATTAAAATTGTCTTTTACAATTGATGAGAATATCTCCAATGCTCACTTAGTAGATCCTTTACGATTGTCACAAATCCTAAATAATTTTGTAAGCAATGGAATAAAATTCACTCCCAAAGGAAACATCTTAGTTTCAGCAGTATTATTGAAAAACCTATCCCATGCACAACAAATCAGGTTCTCTGTCACAGATACAGGAATTGGTCTCAGCAAAAAAGACCAATCTAGATTATTCCAAACATACACACAAGCAACAGCAGATACAGCTAGATTATATGGAGGCACAGGACTCGGTCTTGCGATTTGCCGAAGATTAGCAGATTTATTAGATGGAGAAATCACAATTGAAAGTACGCCAAATGTCGGATCTACATTTAGCTTCATCTTATCTCTTCCTTCGCTCAAAATAGATTTGGATGACCTAGAATCGTTTAATGCAGAAGAAAATAGTTCATTGCCAATTTTAGGAAGTGAATCCCATATTCCAAGAATTCTTGCAGTCGATGATCACTCTGTAAATTTAGAACTTCTGATTCGCCAGTTAGAATCATTCGGACTCCAAGCTGATGGAGCAGAAGACGGAGAAAAAGCGATCAAACTATGGTTAAAAAATAAATATGATTTGATTATTACCGATTGTCACATGCCGGTAAAAGACGGTTATACCTTAACGAAAGAAATCAGAAATTTTGAAAGTTCGAACTATCAAAAGAAAATTCCGATCATCGCTTACACTGCCAATGTACTAAGTGAAGAAAACGAACATTGTCTTTCTGTTGGTATGGATGATGTGTTGATCAAACCAGCTCGATTAAACAACCTAAAACAAACTCTTCTAAAATGGATACCGTCAATTACAAACCCGATCAAAATGAACTCATCGGATACACTCATTGGCGCTGAGACTCCTATCGACCTCACCGAACTCTCTAACATTGTTTCAGACAAACATGCACAAATTGCTGTTCTTAAAAAATTCAAAAATCATCACCGAAAGGATTTTAAAAAATTGATTGATCAATTACAAAATACAAACTTTGAAGAAGCAATTCAGTTGGCCCACCGCCTAAAAGGTTCAAGTCAAGTTGCAGGTGCGAAGGATCTGGTAAAAAGTTATTTAAGAATTGAGTCTTTAATTAAAGAAAACGAAATAGATAAAGCATTAAAAGAGATAGAAATAATGAAAGAAGATGTTTTAAGCATCGAATCTTTCATCGACATGCTATGAATTCATATAACTTTACCAAGGTGATATTATGGCTACAAATGATTTAAATTTCTTAGTAATTGAAGATGATGATTTCCAAAGGGAAGTTATAGTCGACATCTTAGCACGTTTGGGAGCAATGCACGTTACAGAAGCACGAACAGGGAACGAAGCACTTAAAATTTTAAACGAAACAGTCCCTAGTCCAATCGATATCATCCTTTGTGATTTAAATATGCCGGAAATGGATGGAATGGAATTTCTTCGCCACATTGGAACCTCTCATTCTTCCGTTGCAACAATCATCATGAGTGCACTCGACGGAGCTTTGATTGAATCAGTTCGAAAAATGGCAAGTGCGTATGGTATAAATTTACTAGGAGCGATTGAAAAACCGATCACTCCGGCTCATTTGGAACCCCTATTTTCTTTATACAATGCTCGCGACTTCAAACAAGGTAAGACACCAAATCAAGGATCACGTTTTACGTTAGGGGAAATTTTAGAAGGTTTGACAAATGGAGATTTTGAACCTTTTTTCCAACCAAAGATACAACTAGCAACAGGTAAGCTAATTGGTGCGGAAGCACTAGCAAGATGGGTACATCCCCTACATGGTGTCATTGCACCTTATGCTTTCATTGATTTATTAGAAAAAACGGGTAATATAGATATACTTACATTCGTTATGTTAGAAAAATCAGCCAAAGCTTGTCAGTTCCTTCATTCTCAAGGATTTAAGATTTCTATTTCCATCAATTTATCACTCACCTCTTTGACTGATACGAAACTTGCCGATAAAATCACTCGTATTGTCTTAGAAGCAGGAATAGATCCTAAATATATAATTCTTGAAATCACAGAAACAGCGGCAATGACAGAGATGGCTCCGGCCCTTGAAAATTTAGCACGCCTTCGAATGAAAGGATTTGGATTGTCTATCGATGATTATGGCACAGGTTATTCCAGTATGCAACAAATCGCAAGAATTGCATTTACGGAACTAAAGATTGACCAGTCGTTTGTCCGTGAAATGACAACAAGTAATGTCTCCAAAGTGCTCATCAACTCAAGTATTGACATGGCAACAAAATTACAAATGAAATCAACAGCAGAAGGTATTGAAACGAAAACAGATTGGGAACAACTGCAAAGTATGAATTGTGATTTAGGACAAGGTTATTACATTGCGAAACCAATGAATTTCAATGATTTTCTAAATTTCTGTAATCAAAGTATTGGAGTGAGATAAGATTTTGTTATTTTGTATCATCTATTCATTCGTTTGAAGATGAATCTATTTACAACGTTTTGACATAAAAAAAGATAAGTTTATATACAGTTATCTTTTGGATTGGAGTCAAATCATGCCTACAAACATTGAATTAGAAACGTTGGAAGCCGTAAAAAACTATTATGGAAAAATTCTCCAAACAAATAAAGATTTAAAAACTTCGGCTTGCTGTAGTATTGAATCCATTCCATCCAACTACTTGCCTCTCATTGGAAAAATACATCCGATAGTGAAAGAAAAATTCTATGGATGTGGATCTCCTTTTCCACAAGCACTAACAGGTAGAAAGATATTGGATTTAGGATGCGGAACAGGCAGGGATGTTTATTTATTATCACAACTAGTAGGTGAGACCGGTTCTGTCGTTGGAATTGATATGACAAAAGAACAACTGGATGTTGCCAGTTCCTACTTGGAATACCATAGAGAACAATTTGGTTACAATAAATCAAATGTCTCTTTTGTTTCAGGTTATATCGAAAACCTAAAAGCATGTGGTATCGAAGACAACTCGATCGATTTAATCGTTTCAAACTGCGTAACCAATTTATCGCCTAACAAAAAAATGGTTTTTTCTGAAATATTCCGAGTTTTAAAGCCGGGAGGGGAATTGTATTTTTCCGATGTATTTTCTGACCAGAGGATCCCGGAGAATCTAAAACAAGATCCAATATTACTTGGTGAATGTTTGGCGGGAGCACTTTATACCGAAGATTTTAGAAGACTACTTTCCACACTGGGAATTCATGATTTCCGTATCGTCTCACAATCCAAAATTAATTTAATCAATCCTGATATTGAGAAAAAAATAGGGAATATCAACTTCTATTCAATCACATTTAGGGCATTCAAAATTCCTCTGGAAGATCGTTGTGAAGATTATGGACAAGTGGCATATTACCAAGGTACGATCGATGGAAATCCACATAATTTTTTGTTAGATGATCATCATAATTTTATTACGGGAAAACCAATGTTAGTTTGTGGAAATACGGCTGATATGATTTCGACAACCCATTATAAGGATCACTTTCGTATCATTGGAGATAAATCAAAACATTATGGTCTATTTGATTGTGGCCCTAGTGCAGTCATTACTTCTCAAGGCGAAAGTGGGATAGGAGCCTGTTGTTAACTGATAGGGAGAGATTACTTCTTGTATGATAAACTGCATAGGGTGCAAACCCTATGCAAAAAAGTGAATTTACTTTTTCTTTCCAGCTGCTTTTTCAATAACAGGAGTTCCTTCCACGTAAACACAGTTTAGAACTATCCAAACACCGTGTTTTCCTTTGATGGTTACGTCTTTTAATCCCGTAGCACCAGGAGCTTTGCTCAAAGCATCACGAGTAGCAGCTGCGATACTTTGGTCATACCAAGTATTTAAAATAGTGAAACCACACTCGCTTCCTTCAACGGTTCCAGTACCAACAACTTCTAAATTAGTAGGAGCTTCTAAAGAAACTTCTTTAAAATTGCCAACTTTATAGGAGCAACTTACAGCAAATGCAATTGCGAAAAATGCCAACCATTTCATATTCATATCTTTTCCTAACCTATTATTTCAGCTTTCTCATTTGAGCACAAGAGGAACCAAACTTTGTATCCCATTTTAAACCAACATTTTGGTTTTTGACATTCCCTCTCGCTTTTGCATCCGCCAATACATCATCATAAATCCCTACGATGATCGTAGCACATTTTTCACCTAAAACAGTTTCCGATAATTCTGCTGAATCATTTTCTGCCGGAACTAAGTATCCTACTTTTCCCGCAGTGACACAATTTGACAGAAAAACGATAATTCCAAAAAGGAATATTTTTTTCATTTTTGTTCTCCTTAATTCGGTTATATGGGGTAAAGATCAGGATTGTGTAAAGAAAATAAAAAAGCGATTTTGCTTTTAATGTTCGAAAACTTCGATCGCAAAACAATAGGATGGGCGAGAAAAAGTAAATAAATGTTAAGCTGTTGGTATTCAATTCGAATACTCACAAATTGTTTTTTTTTCTTAACCTCACCAAAGATCGACTATTGACTGTGAGACGATGTTTCATTTCCCTAAAAAGACAGGCGATGCTTATAAAAATTACATTTTGCTCATTTTATGTTTTTTATAATACATTTATAATATTAAGAAATCGCAATTTTCCTATTTACTTTTTTTTAAATACAATATAACCTCGCATATACTATGAAACCAGTATTTTTAATAACGATCTTCCTTTGCCTATCCACATGCAAAAAGAAAGACTCTTCAAATACAGATGAGATTCTCCTCGGGTTATTCCTACTTCAACCCACAGATCTTATTTTAGAACTTGGTTATCCTGGATCACAGAACCAAATTAAAAACTCGGACCTCGTAGGAAAAACATCTGGAATCACAGTAAAGGTGGGAGGTGTGACGGCTACCAATGTTTCGGCAGCATCTTCTGATACAATTCAGTTCACTATGCCCACCATTCCAGGAGTATCTGAAAATGCAGCAGTGGATTTTATTGTTGAAAAAGATGGTGCTACCGTTTATACCACCAAGGTTCGCTACAGACCTCTACTTAGTTGGACTATCAACGAGCCACATGCAATCTATCGACCCATTGATGGAAGAGACAACAAAAGTTTTTTCCAAATCACTGCAACAACGGCAACTCATGTATTTAATACGTTCGGCCACAACCTATCTGATTTGGATATTTATTATTTCACAAGCTTAAACGGAACACCAATTCCATTCGCAAATAAAAGAAGGGATGGAGCTGAGTTTAATAGAGTGGCACTAAATGCTGGAACAGTCTATGTCATGGTTCAACATATTAGTGGCTTCGGTGGATCATATAATTTACAAATTGCAAATAGTGGAGTGGCTGCAACTTCTTCAGCAAAATTAACTTATAGCGGGTGGACGTTTAATCTTTGTTATGATACAATGGGAACAGGCCCAATCACAGCGAACAACTGTGATACACAGATGTCAGTATATAACCCAACCAGAACTGGACGTTGTACTTATCCTGGAGACCAAGGTTTAACAACCAGAAACTATTATGCTGAGGGTGGATTTGCGAACCAAACAACAAACCAAACCGGATGTCTCAATCCCGGTGGCGGATCCTCAAACGAAGCAGAAGCTATTTTTATTGCAGATTAGATCTGATGGCCTTCTGGGAACCAAAGAAAATAGGTTCCCAGTTTTGATTCTATTTTGACTTACTTAGGTATTTTTCGCAAATTTCTTTGTTCTTCGGAGATTTGCTCTTTTTTGACTCCGTCCTTAAATTTTCCATCGGGGGAAATTTTTCCTTTTGAAGACTCCATTGTTTTTTCTGCAAAGTCAAGAAACTCTCGTTCTTTTACCAGGGTTCTCACTTTAGCTGAAGTCGCATTTGGATCGACTCCGTAGTATTTATTAACATAAGACTTGATTACTGACTGTCTTACCAATCGATGTTGAGTCGAACTAGACAATTGGTTCTCTAAACTCACCTTTGCTTCTGATGACTCAAATTCGGCAAGAGCATTCACTGCATTTACTTTCACATAAACTCGAACAGGACTATTTTCAATGATCTCTTTTAAATAAGGAACCGGGTTTGGGTCAACGGCAGTAGCCAATTTTTTTAAATCCACATCACCAGGGTGTCGACTCAAAGACAAACTAACAATAAGTTGATCCAGTTTTTCTTGGTCTAAAGGCTCAGAAAATACTGGTAAAACAAAAATAGAAACTGAAACAAAAACTAATAAAAATACTCGATTCATAAATTTAATACGCAAGTGGGTTTCTTCTAATAATCCAACCCTGCTCTCCTGTAAGTTGATTTTGATTTGTCACTCCATCGCTGGCCCAAAACATCATGTTATACCCGCTGGCATCTATGATTCCAGTTCCTAAACACTCCTGTGGGGCAATGATACCATCGTTGACTAGGAAACTTGCTCGGGCAGTGCCACAATACGGAGTTTCAATCAGCGGATCCCGAGTATAGTTTAACCCAGATGTGCTCGTAGAACCAGCACTTTCAGAAGTGTGAAAAAGTCCAAGAAAGTGACCCGCTTCATGCGCCATTGTATTCCCAACAAATGTTAGATCCGAATTTGAAAGCGAACTCCCTGCACTTCCAGATGTCCGGTGTGGTTCGATAAAAACTGTCATGGCCGATGCCTTGGTACCAGTAAAACCGGGAAGCCCAGGAATTCCTCCAGCTATTCCAAGAAGACCACCTTGCCCTGTTGCTTCACTAGCAATATAAATATTCAAGGCCTTGGGATCCTGTAAAGAAGCAGTAGTTGTATACAGGCGAAGAAGCCCACCAGTTAAAGATGTGTCCTCTGAAGAAACATCTGAAATCTCATTAAATTCTGGATCCGATGAGGTCTTTAACGAAAAAACAAGTGTAACATTGACAGTGTTTTGCGCATAGAGCATTTTGAAACGGTCAAGTGCTGGCTTAATTGCTTCTAAAGTTTTCGTTTGATACGAATTATTCAGAAAGATAACATTTACATTTATTTTTTTTGTCGTGGACCAAGTTTTAGAAAGTCCATTGGTAGAGCTGGAGAGATTCTCTGTTGAAAAAAATCTTTCATCATCTGTAGCTGGTTTACAACCGATTGTTTGTTTAAACTGAAAACTTGTGCCAACTGGACCATTCAAATCTAAAAACCAATTACTTGCTGTTGCAATACTAACATAAGGTGCACCACCAGCAAGGTAGTGAAATGAATTTGATCCATAGCCAATCATTGATGTCGCATGTTGACCTGCTAAAATTCCCTCTCTATTACTGAAATTAGTCCCCGAAAAATTATAAAAGTAATAATGCACAGGTCGAAAATCTGCACCAGTAAAACTATGACTTTGTTCTATATAGAAGATGGCACTAGGATTAGAGGGGCCGGCAGAAAATGACTGTGGACTCGAATAATAGAGTGATTTTCCCGCTCCATAATAATCTGCAACGGGACCATTGTTAGCTGCGATTGTTTTTTGCGTAGTGAGCATACAAGGCCCGGAAGCTGAATCTGCTGATCCGGCTGCTATACCAGCAGCACCAAGAAGCATCAATAGTGCTGACGAATCGCCACCACCACCACCTCCGCAAGAGATTAGAAAACTTAAAAACATAGAAACAAAAGAAAGTTTCAAGTTCGACATTGGAATTCCCATAAATTTACTTCTTAACACGATTCTGGTATAGTCACCATAGGTTATGGTGGATAATTAAAAAGACTGTATTATTGGCTTTTCATTCAATCGATATTCTGTCTTGTGAATCAAAAAAGACAGAAATACCGTTAAAAACGTTGTAAAACATGCAAAAAAACGTTTTGAACGTTTTCAGGACTATTTTCGGTCCATCGCCTTTTCTAAAAATTGGTTTAATGGATAAATGTTACGATAGGATTTTAAAGTTTCGCTTAAAAATTGATCGGAAGTTAATTCAGAATTTTTTATTTTTTTAGCAACAGCAAAGCCTTTGTATTTTAAGAGCTCAATCAGAGGATGATCTTTTGCAAATCCTTTGGGAGCTGTCTTTAATTTTTCTGCATAAAACTCCGTTCCAAAATCTTTAACAAATTTGCGATCATCTAAAATAGATTTTAACGTTTTTGTATCACTGATCATTCGTTCTCTTATTTTATGTAACGATTTTGGATCAGGTCCATAACAGCCACCACCAACTAACGAATGATCAGGTTCTATGTGCAGGTAATAACCGGTGCCATCAATTTTCTGATTCCCACCTCTCAAAAATATCCCAATATGAGTTTTATAAGGACTTTTGTCTTTTGAAAAACGAACATCTTTGTAGATACGAAAGATACATGATTTTGGATCCACTCCTTGGACACTTTTGTCAAACTTTTCGATTCCAGCCAAAAGATATCCCGCCATTAATACCAATTCATTCTGAATGGCAACATAACGATCTTTGTTTTCAAGAAACCAATTTCTGTTGTTATTCAATTTTAACTCAGACAAAAAACTTAAAATACTTTTACTAATCTTCACGCCAGATCAATTCCCTTATGATTGTTATAACATTGATTCTAGTCATTGCTCTAAAATTTCAAATAAAAGAACAATCAGATAAAAACAATAGTTTATCCCATTGAATTCAGAGGCCCCCGCTTCAACGAAAAAAGAATGGATGGCAGGTACATTCGCATTTGTAAAATGAAAAATGACAACCTATTTCGATAAATTCAAATAAAACTCTGGATTTTCTATCAAACTCTGTTCCTTTATATTTCCGAGGTTATCAAAATGAATTTTATTTTTTCCAATATCAAATGGATTATGATTGGTTCTGGTATCATTACCTGTTCCATGATTCTTTCCGCATTACACCCGACACTCGGGCTCACGTTGACATTTGGTGACACATTGAATGGAGATTTAGCAAATATCATTGTTCGTAACTGGGGAGCCCTCATTGCACTGACCGGTGGTATGTTGGTTTATGGTGCCTACAATGAACCAAACCGAAATTTAATTCTTGTGGTTTCCTCCATTAGCAAAAGTACATTTGTTTTGCTCAATTTGATTTATGGACAATCTTACTTTGCGAAGTCTGGTATTGCCCTTGTGTTTGATTCGGTCCTAGTGATTATTTTTGTTTCTTATCTTTGGGTTCAAAATTCGAAAAAGTAAAATAGAAACCTATTGATTTCCCTATCAGACTAAAAAAAACTTCGAATAGACGAATATTCTTACTAAAGAAATATCCGTTAGTCGTTCGTTAAAAACGAATAACGGTTTTCTAATATTTATTATTTTCAATAAATTAATGTTTTCATTCCTTCGACTAACATTCAAATAAGGACCAAATTTAAATATTATCCGCTATATGATAAAACAGTATGTAATTTGGCTCTGCATAATATTAAAAAATAAGGCTAAAGGAAATTTGGTAAATAATTGAGCAACTGGATTCGCTACCCTCTAAAATTGTCGTAGCAAATCAAATTACAAACGTTAGTTTTTTCAGAAAAAATTAATTTATTTCCAAAAAAATGCCATCTCTGAATGGGACGATTGTTATAAAAAGCACCATAAGGAAAATTAATTAAATCTGGGAGAAGCAACGCTTCCAGAAGGAGAACCAATTGTTAAAACGATCAACCAACAAAATTAAGGTCAGTAAACTGTGTATATACACCATAATCCCAATGATGTTACTCGCATTGTTCCATTGCGGTGCAAATGACAAAAAAGAGAACTCGTCCGAGGATTTTAATGCAATTCTATTGGGCTTTGCTATGGCAACAGATGAAAATTTACCAGAGCCAGCAATCAATACAGTAAATATTATCGTAGGAGAAACAAAGTATACAAAGTCGCTTGGTGTTTGCCGTGGAAATTTGAACGTTAATGGGCAAGATGACATATCAATTGCTCCGAGTGATTTGTCCTTACCAAGTTTCTATTTACATAAAGTAGATTTTACAACAAAGACAAATGTGACCCTAACGGCAATTGGATCTTCCTTTAATTTGAATATTGATATGCCAAGCGGTGGCGGTTATGATCCAGCCACTACCTGCGAAGCAAAAATAATTGAAAACAGCGCGACAACCTATGACATTCAGGCTAAAAAATGTTCTGTAGATAAAATCGCTGTGGCAGTAGACCCTCCAACGAATACTATTTCTTTTCGAGCTCGCTGTACAAAAGGACTCTAGGAAGATAAACATACCAAACATCACGATACACTTGTGGTGTTTGGTCTTTAAAATAAAACCAAATGTATTTCTGACTTAAGTCAGTAGCCTAGATCATTAAACAAAGCCAACTTAAGTCAGAAATATTTAGATCAAAAATTTTTATGGATTCATAGATACTTTTTTAGTTTTACAGATCTCCGCATAACGAAGACTACTTTTACGGATTTTCCGATTCATATTGTTATAATCCACTTCGACAAGGCCAAACTTTGGTCCATACCCATCGTTCCATTCAAGATTGTCCAAAAATGACCAGTAATAATACCGTTCGACAGACACACCTTCATCTAACAACCGACGAATCTCTGCTAAATGGTCATAAATATACTTTTCTCTTTTTTCATCTTTCTCGTCGGGAATCCCATTCTCCGTAATATAGATGGGGAGTTTGTACTCATCCCAAATCCGATGGCAAACTTTAGAAAGTCCTTCTGGATAAATCTCCCAACCCAAATCATTTTTACGAGAATCAGGACACTGAGGATCCACCAATGGTACTGCAAATAAATTTCCTGGGTTGTAACTCGCTTTAAAAAGATGGCGTGAATAATAATTGATCCCAATAAAATCGCAAAATATACCTTTACCTTCTGGATGACCAAATCCAATGGGGAAAGATAACTTTCCTTCCACAAAACCCTTTGTTTGGATTTCGTGAAAAAGATAATCGCTTAGGAAACAACCAAGACGTGCCAAAGGATGAGAAGTTAAAGGTGAAAAAACAGCCAGGTGATGCGCAAAACCAACCTTAGTTGGATTAGCAAAACCAGATTCCTTTCGAATTTTATGAATGAGTTGGTAAGACTTCAGGTGAGCAAGGATAAGCCGACGGGTTACTTTTAAATATGCGGGGATATCTCCGTAACTTCCTGGAGGATATTTTCCATCCACATAACTATCATTAGCAAAAACATTTGGTTCGTTGATTGTACACCACTCCGAAACAAGATCACCAAACTGCTTAACAGAAAATTCAACAAAGTTTAGGAATTCCTTCACCGCATCTTTTCCCAACCATCCTCCCTTTTTCTGAAACCATTCCGGGCAAGAAAAATGATGAAGAGTGACAAGAGGTTTGATACCCGCTTCCAAAAGGAGTCGAAACTCATCACGATAATGGGCCACTGCCTCCATCGACCATTCCCCTTCGGAGGATTCGATCCGACTCCATTCAATACTCATTCGATAACATTCTTGATTGAGATTTGATAAAAGTTTTACATCTTCCACATAACGGGCGTAATGATCTGCACCAGTAAAACTTGACTCTCCTTTCCCTACTTTGCCAGCCAATGACCAATGATACCAATTGTTATGAATATCCCCACCTTCAATCTGTGTCGCTGCCGTTGCAGAACCCAATAAAAAATTTTCTGGAAGTTCAAAACTTTTAGACATTCCCTTCTCCTTCCCAACGTTTAGTTTCAAATCCATCATTCATTCTATATGTTTTTTACCATAGTCTCTTCCATTTTTGCCTGGAACAAAAGGAAACCTAAAGTAGCAATGACTCCTCCAAAAAATATAAATAACTCTGGCCCAAATCCTTTTGTTTCCCAATTGGTTCCGGCAATGAACAAATAGATGACAGGAGCAATGTATTGGTTGATAAACAAACCTGCAAAGGTCAATTGGTTGGCAAGCCCACCCTTTAAAAATTTCCAAAGAAACAAGTTTGGATTCGATAAAACCGTAGATACAGTTAGAGTTGCCATAAATACCATTTCGAGTGGCGAAATCCCTACTCGTGGATCCATCGACATACTTAGGTAAGTTGGATTTTGAAAGATATGACCGATCAAACTAATGCCACCAGGAACAAGTGCTAGGTGAATCAAAATATCATCCAAAATCCAAATACTTTTTGGAGTTTTACGCAAATACAAAAGAATTTCATAAAAACTAAAGAACACAAGACCAATGGAAGTAAAAATAGAAGTCATCACCAAACTTGACTTAGGATTGATATGGACCGCCGGGGCCGATACCAACATCAAAATAGAAGAAATATTCCCACCACCAACAATCATTAAAAAAGCAAGATTGGCTGTGAAAGGCCAAAGATGAAAATGTCTCGTGGAAAGCCGCAATCCGACAATCACAAGTAGCGAAATGGCTGTAAAAATTGACAATACAGGTCCATCGGTTCGGTAAAACAAAGGAAAACTTAAAATCCAAGCACCTAACACAACCAATGTCCCTATTAAAATCGTTATATCAAGAATCTCGGCCCAGGCTGCAAAACGTTTTTCCATACAGTTCTCCTACTCTTCTAAACTGCATAGATTGGTCTTGGTTTTTCTAGTTTTGCAATTCAAATTTTTATTAAAGAATCTTTTGCACAAAAGAAGGGAAAGATTTGTATTTCTTTCCTAACAATTCCATCGTTGAAAAACGTTTAGGTGGTCTATGACAGCAAAGAAAAAGGTTCCGAAAACTCCTTCAAAAAAAACAATCCCTGCTCCCGTTCTCACTGAATCCGGAAGGATGGTAGCTTATAGCGATGCTATTTTTTCTATCGCTCTCACTCTCATGGCTTTAGAAATCAAAATCCCCCATCCTGAAGAAATTGGTGGGAGCAGTTTACTCTTTGCTCTTTTGGAAAGATGGCCAAGTTTTTTAAGTTTTTTTATTAGCTTTATGATCATCACTGTGGTCTGGACAAACCATCATACTATCTTTCGTCATGTAAAATATGTTGATCATAACTTAATGATCTTAAATAACCTGCTTTTGTTAAACGTAATTTTTATCCCGTTTTGTTCTGAAATGCTCGGCGAATACATGTTACAAGATGATACAAACGCAAAATTTGCTGTCTTTCTTTATGGAGCCTGGATTGCCATCGGAGGGATCCCGTTCAACCTCGTTTGGAGGTATGGAGTCAAAAAGAAAGAACTACTAAGTCCCGAATCCGATCCAATCGAAATCCAAAAAATCACTTCGCATTTTATCAAGGGCCCTTATATATACGCCTTCGTCACCATATTATCTTTTTTGAATATATGGCTTAGTATCATTGGATTCGGAATTCTCATTTTATTTTTTCTAGTTCCTACGGCTTGGTTACTTCGAAAGAAATAGAAAGGTTTGTAAGTGGGCGTTCCCCATGGATTGGTGTTCGATATTCTTTAAGTTTCTCTTGCCAAGAAAGGCGATATAGTAAATACTGGTAATTGATTCATAACATTATCGCTGATTTAACCACTAGAGTAGTCCCCCACTTTCTTGCATTCTGATCTCTTTCTTAAGTTTTCCCCTGCATTTTCGTTGAGTTTTTACCCGATCTCCCACAAGGGTTAGTTGTATTTAAATTTTCAATTTTGATGAATCAAAAATAAAATTTTTGAGGACATCACATGTCAGTAAACATATACGTAGGTAACCTTTCTTATGAAATGACGGAAGGAAAGTTAAATGAACTTTTTTCCGCACACGGCGCAGTCACTTCTGCTAAAATCATTATGGACCAGTATTCTGGAAATTCTAAAGGTTTCGGTTTTATCGAAATGAAAGAACGTAACGATGCTGATAAAGCAATTAGCGATTTGAATGGAAAAAACATTCTAAACCGTGAGATGAAAGTAAACATCGCAAAACCTAAAACAAACAACTGGAACTAAGTTCCAAATAACTTTTTGATTTCAGTTTTTATGAAACAATTTCATAATGCTGAAATCAAATCATAAACTTCCAATATCACAAACCTTTCGTATCACCGAATTTTCATCGGCTTTCCCATAAACACCAAAGTTTGTATCGCAAGCCAGAATCTTCAAATTTAAATGAAGGTAAATTTTCAAAAAACCATTTGATTAGGTCAAAACGAAAAGAAGAACCACTCTCATTCTTAAAATTGCTATTGTGCTAGTAAATACCAGTAAAACACTCTGATTATATCGGATCATTTTGCAACAATGCATAGCCAGCTCCGAACGGAGAATCACCATGTCGGAATCAAATTCATTTTTCAAACGTAGTATCAAGTCAGTCTTTAGTATTTTTCTCACACAGACCAAAGTTTCCAAAATGGAACGGTTCTCAGAAGATTTCGTTCTCATCGAAATGACGGGAACAAAGTTAAAAGAAGCAAAATGGATCCCAGGAAGTAAGGTGCAAGTCGATGTGGGAAATCTTACCTACCGCACTTACACTCCCATCAGCGTGGACAAAAATGAAGGCAAACTCTCATTCCTCGCTTACCAGCGAAATGATGGCCCTGCCTCCACTTGGATCCAATCCTTAAAAGTAGGTGATCCTTGCGAAGTATTCGGTCCCCGTGAGTCTTTGGATTTTTCGAATCTTACAGAAGACGCAATCCTCTTCGGCGATGAGACTTCCTTTGGTATCGCAAAGGTTCTACAAAACAAAGTAGGAAAAAAATCTCATTTGTTCCTCGAATTGACTTCACCAGAAGTAGAAAAGAAAGCTCTTGATCCATTAGGAGTAACAGGGCAGCGATTGGTGGAACGATCCCTTGATGGATCCCATCTCCAAACAATAGCCAAGGAAATGTTTGATCTGATTTCAAAAATTCCCGACGCAAAAATCTTTCTAACTGGAAGGGCCAGTTCCATCCAACAAGTCAGAGCCTATTTGAAGAACTCAGGAATTCCCACTAACAGACTAAAGGTCCGTGCCTACTGGGCGGATGGGAAAAAGGGTTTGGATTGAGGGGGGGATTTATTTTCCGCGCATAAAAATAAACAACTGATCTAGCACCTGTGAACCTTAGCCCATCGTTTTTCCGTCAAATTTTCCTCTTGCGAATCAAAGAGATTCGATCTAAATTGTTCATTGTAGATACGAAAGAAAATGACTCCAATTAGAACTTACTTACTCACAGTTTTTCTTTTGATTGGTTTTGGAATTCCGCTAAATTCAGAACCATTATCGGAGACTAACCAAAAAGCCATTGATGCCTTTTACCCAAAAAACTGGTCTCAGGCTGAAATGTGGTTCAAAGAAAGTTTAAAGAAAAATCCAAATGACCCATACGCAAACTATAACTTGGCCTGTGTTTACACCATACTACTCAGTCAATGCGAGAATTTGACAGAAGAACAAGACGTTTTTCAGTTATTGCAAAATGCAGCCACATATAAAAAAACTTACAAACGTTTGATGCTAAAAGACAAAGATCTTTCCTTACTTCGAAATACTTACCGATTGAATGAAATTGCAGGTTTAAGTCCTAAAGAGATCTTTACGAATATGATTTGGTTTGGTCCAAGTCCAGGTGCTTATGGGTCAATATCGGAAATCAGGTTTGATGCAAATGGTTCTTTTGAACTCTCTTTGGTTGCATTTCGGGAAAGTGACGGTACACTGGAAAAACCAAAGTATAGTGGAAAGTATCAATGGATTTCTGAAAAAGTAATTCAATTAGAATTTCAAAAACTCCCTTCCTCGTTTCCTAACCAAACAAAAAAGAGGCAAGCCCGTTGGAACAAAGATAGACTCGAAATCGATGGCTTTGAATATCAATTTCAGGATACACCTGACCGTTGCTCCGCATAGAATGGCTGTGCTTTTGAAACAAACAAAATTAATTTCAATTTGCGGTTGGAGTTTGTCAGTTTCGTATGCTTTTTAGAGTATAGAATAAATAGATTGCTCTCGGAATCAGATATACGAGGCTTCAATTCAAGCGAATTTTCTCATTAGAGTCAAATGTTCTATTTCTTTCTCGCCTATGGGTAGTTTTATGGCAATTTCGCTTTCTTTTTTTAAAAAAAAATTTTTTTTACCTCTACTTGTAGTTTCTATATCTTTTTCTTTTTGTAAAGTCGCAACCTCTCCCCTCCCCGATATAAATTCCGGATTTATGGATCTTTCTGCATGGGAACCTAATCAAACGGTGATAAATTTGAAAGGAGATTGGGAATTTTGTTGGGATGAATTGATTCCTCCTGAATCGGATGAGTCCGTATGGAAAAAAAAATGCCAAGGTTATTTTCCGGTTCCCTCTTTTTGGAAATTCTACCAAATAAACGGAAAGAACCTACCGATTTTCGGAAAGGGAACCTACAGACTCAGACTCAAACTCAAACTTCCAAAACGGGAAATAAACTACGGATTGTTTTGGACTGAAATCATGTCCGCTTTCGAAATTTTCGTTAACTCCCGTTCTGTGGTAAAAGTAGGACAAACGGGAGAAAGTTTTGAAACAATGAAGCCTGACCTGAAACCAGGCACGTCCTATCTGGGTAATCTTTCCGATGAAGTGACAATCGTCGTTTGGGTATCCAACTTCAATCATGAAAATCACGGTTTTTGGGAACCTCTTTATTTCGGAGAATGGAAATCCATAGAAAGACAGCACCTCAATCTTGTTATACGAGACATTGCGAGTTCTTCTGCAATCATCATCATCGGCTTGTACCATCTGATTATCTTTCTGTCAAGATTCCGTTCCAAAGAATATCTGATGTTCGGTTTTTTCTGTATGATAATGGGAATTCGCCAATTGAATTTTGAAACGCATACGTTTTATTATCTATTTCCCAATCTGGATTTTGATTCATATATCCGGCTACTGTTCGGAGTGATTTATATGATCGGGGTTTCCATGGTAACACTCTACGATCTTTTATTTCCGAAGGACATCCCCAAAATAATCACAAAAGTTCTCAGGTTGATTTTCTTTAGTTTTTTACTAACTTTGTTTTTGCCGGTTTCCATTTTCACACATTACGCATTGTATCTCTTCGGTTTTGCAATGATTGCAATCATACTGTATGTACCTTTGTTCATCAGAGCTTATTTTAGAAAAAGGGAAGGTGCGGGACTTATGCTCATTGCCTACTCCATTACAGCGGTGACTCTACTTAATGATATATTATTCAATTTCGGATTGATTCATACAGGTTATCTCTCCCATTTAGGGGTTTTGTTATTTATCTTCATCCAAGCGATTCTATTATCAAAAAAAATAACAAAGGCATTGCAAGAGGAAGAAAAATTAGTTCAAAAACTCGGTGAAACTCTGGAAGAAAAAAACAGAACCCATACGGAACTTTTGAATCTAAAAGAAACCCAAAAATACGAATTGGAATTGCAGGTAAAACTCCGCACGGAAGAATACGAGATCGCCAAACAACTAGCAGAAACCGCGAACAAGGCAAAGTCTCAATTTTTAGCAACAATGAGTCACGAAATCAGAACTCCCATGAATGGAATTTTGGGAATCACGGAACTTTTGAAAATGACAACTGTTTCGGAGGATCAAACACAATATCTTAAAATGATTCAAGACAGCGGACAATCTCTTTTGACTATATTGAACGACATTTTGGATTATTCCAAACTCGAAGCGGGGAAAATAGAATTATTAGAATCCGATTTTTCCTGGAAAATTCTGCTCGAACTTGCGGAAGGGATTTTTAAGCACCAAGCAGAACAGAAACAAGTTCGATTTGAAGTCAGCTTTGATCCAGATTTTATATTTTTAGCACATGGCGACGAAAACAGAATCAAACAAGTGTTATTTAATCTAATCTCCAATGCGGTCAAATTTACGGAATCTGGAGAAATCAAAATCCTTCTCTCTTCCAAAAAGGAAGAAATAGGAAACTGGATTCAATACAAAGTATCAATAACGGATACAGGAATAGGAATCCCGGAAGAGAAAATGGGTTCCTTGTTTCAAAGATTCACACAGTTGGATTCAAGCATTTCCCGTAAGTATGGAGGAACGGGACTCGGTCTCGCCATCTCTAAAAAACTAATGGATGTGATGGGAGGAGAAATAAAAGTTAAAAGGAATTTTCCCAACGGTTCCTGTTTTGAAATTGAACTCAGACTTCTTCCCAACCAAATGTCCAGAGTCATACGATCCGAAGATTCGGTGGATCTCTCTAAACTACCGTCTAACACAAATGTGTTGATTGCGGAAGATGATCCTACCAACCTGTTTCTACTTTCCAGTTTTTTGAAAAAATTAAAAGTCCGCCATGATGTTGCGAAAGACGGCAGGGAAGCGGTAACAAAGGCACAAACAAACGAATTCCATCTGATTTTTATGGACATCAATATGCCCAATCTGGATGGTATCGGGGCATCAGAAGAGATTTTGAAAGACGAACGGATTTTTCCCAAACCAATCATCATTGCAGTTACTGCGGACGCCTTCCAGGATGATCAAGACAAATGCATTCGCGCAGGAATGTCTTCGTTTTTGCCGAAACCGTTCCAAAAAAGAGAAATAGAACAAGCATTATATGAATGGCTGATTGAGAGAAAAACAGGGCTTTAAAGGTTACAGTTTTGGGCGTTCCCGATTTGATCGGAGTTTTGCAAATGGAATGTGTAAGGGTCGGGCTACTTCGGGGTGCGCTTACGCTTCCGTCCTTCGGACCAAGCCCTCCAGATCCCTAACGCAGGGGATTATTGTTTATCCACAACATATTTAATAAACCAGGTTGGAACATCGTCTCGAGTAAATACTTCGACTTCGTCGCCATTTGTTACTCCTGCAAATAATAATTTATCATAAGTAATACTTGAAGTATCAAAAAGAAAAGCTCGATTTGATAATCGGATTGCTTCTTTTAAATTATCTAAACTGCGATAATATCTTTCTTCAATTTTTTCAGCTGGAACGCTATGACCTTTTTCTTCCACTCTGCGATCTACTCTGTTCTTATTGATTTCCGGATCGACAGTGCAAAAAAAATAAAGATAGATCGAATAACCAACATCTTTAGCTTTTTTTAAAAAGCTAAGCTTCCTCTCATCACTCATGACTGTTTCGAACGAAAAGGAGATATTTGATTCCAACAATTTTTGTCTTAGAAATTCTGCCAAGTCTGCAGAGATGTATGAATTTATCTCCAAACTTTTATCTACTATCAATTCGTTATCTATGATCTTGAAATACTTCCATAGATCAGATAATCCTGTTTTCTTCGGAGAGAACTCTGACTTTTGGAAAAAGGATTGAATTTCTTCCGTTGTAAAATGGATTTTATACTGGCTGGGATTTAGAACATTTTCTTCTTTTAATTTCTTTTCAATCTCATCTGCATTCACATAAACACCAAGTTTATGTCTAGGATCAGTATTTTCAAATTCTTTGATAAAGGAAGATTTTCCCGATCCATTTGGTCCAGCAAAAATACGAAGTCGTTTTTTGCTCATTTAAGATAGTTTAAATTTAGGAGGCAAGTGGTTTGAATCGGTTGGTAATTTTTTAAAGAATTCTTTGTGACCATCGGGATGTTTCCAATAAAGGGAATCTCCCTCTTGCACTAAAATAGGAATCTTTGTTTCTTTCGCTCTTTCCGATGCCTTAATTGAAGCCAGAATTGCTGCACCGAGAAGGGCTCCCACTGCGATATCTTCGCCGTCAGCCTCTTGTTTTAAGAGCGCCGTCAAACCGGCCCCTAAGAGTCCACCTTTGATTAAATTGTTTAAGGTTTCCTCATCTGCCTGGTTCATAGATATATCGTAAGGAGAATTGATTGTTTTGTCAACCAAAGAGAGGGGAAGCGAACTGGATGAAAACTTTGAAAATTTCCTTAAATACCCAATAATTCCCTATATTGAAAATATTCATAAGAACCTAGGCGGTGGATGATATCTTTCGCCATTTCCCGAACACTTGCTTCACTACTCGTAATTCCCAACACCAAAATTTCCCAAACATCATCCCCTGGTTTTGCATTCCAAAGATATGAATTCTCCTCAGTAACTAGATTAATAAATTCTATGGATATCTTCGGGCCTTTCGAAAAATTATCTTTTACAAATCGAAGGTAACTTTCAATTCCAAAACTTAGCCTACTATCAAGTCTAACCTTTCTTAAAGTTTCAAAAATAAGTTCTTCTGAATATACTTCTCTATCGATCCAGAGAGAAAATACTTCAAATTCTTCGAACGAGGGGTCATTTTCCAATCTCCAACGCCAAAGAGCTTCAGCTTTTTTTACAACCGAAGGCTCATTCTCAGGTGCATTTTCTCCGAGAAATCGAATGGCGTTTGCTTTCAAAAATCCTTCCGGAAGGGAAAAGAATTTTTCTAACAAAGTATCATCACAAGATTCTATGATTCCATTTCCATATAAATTCACAAGAAAATTGCCAATCCGGAAGGGCCGAATTCCTTTTTCTTCCTGCGCGTTTTCACCTAAATCACCTAAATATTCAATACTATCCGAAAACCATTCTTTAAACTTTAGATAAATTGCCGGTGAATAACCGCCGTATTGAACGTAACTGAAAAAGAATATTCGAGAAAGTTCCTTGTTTTCATTTAGAATCAGTTTTCGATTTTCATGAAACCAATTTGGATTTAGCCAATACAAAAAAGCAAAGTGCTGTCCCAATACACATAGATCCGTCTTTCGTATTGAATACTCACCCGTAAAGTGATCCGTTAATATAGAATAAATCCTTTGCACTCTCGGATCATCGGATGCCTTGGATGCATCATCATTCAGAAATTTTCGAAAATAATCGATTGAAAAGTAGGCAAGACTATGGAGAGCATTGCCACGAACAGAATTGATTCCTTTTGAAACAAAATCTTCGCCTTTCTCTTCATAACTTTCATCAGGTGATGACGAGCGAAGTAAAACAGAAATCCAATCCAAAAAATCGAATCTATCGAAGGCTTCTTTGGGTATGATCTTCTTTTCGAAAATAGTACGAAAGAAACTAGCAAGAGCATGTTGAAGGTGTAAAGTTTGGTCTATTGGTTTGGATTTGATCAAATCAGATAAAAATTGCAAATACTTACACAAAGCTTCCGATTCCAATTTCGTCCGATTGTCAATGGCACCCCGAAAGCCCCAAAGTAATGCCCCAAAATATCGCTCAGGAATTTGGACATTGAAAAAATCACTAATAGAATTAAGATATTTAGAAGAATTGATCTCGACATCCCTGGAGATTTGTCTCGCCAAACCTTCTGGACTGGGTTCATTCCAACCATCTTCTTCCTTTTGAAACTCTATCATTTTTTGGATCAGTTCTCTTACGGAAAGAACTGAAATGTCCAGGTTTTCTAAAGGACTAATCGGACCTACAAACGATTCATGATAATGCGGGAACTCAGGTTTCACAAAACTTTTACTAAATTTATCTTTCAATTCAACTAAATATTTTTCTTTATCGGGTGGCATATTTCCTTGGAGGGCCGGAAGTTTACGATAGAAAAACAAATCGATACGATGTTTAGGATTATACATATCGCTCAATACACGATTCTCTTGAACTTCATTAGATTGGTATTCCAGTTTATACTTTTCCTCTAGTTCGTTTGCCCATGTATCTAACCAATCTATATATTTCACCTGCTCTTCTTTTGATAAATATGCATAGTTTTGTGAAAGTAATGAATGGTATTCATTCCCAAAACAGTCATCTTCTGCATAAATTTGATTGTATAAAACTTCATCAAACAAATTTGGATTTCGATTTCTTCCTTCTTTTCCTATCACGAAAACATAGAATCTTTGGAACAACAAACATCGTTTTTGTTTTACCAATTGTATAATAACATCAAAAGTTTCTTGATCTTTGATATAATTCAAAATAGCATCTCGAAAAATAGGCACCAGCTTATCTGATAGTTTGTGATTATAGTTTTGTGGATGATCCCAAATAGAAGGCCTTGTGATATAAGAATGATCATCAATATATTTGTCTTCCGTTTTCTCCCAACTATGTAAACCGTACATCAACATGTTTTCCAATAGGTTTGATATAAACTGGATCGACTTAAGAGGAAGTTTCTCTTTAATGATACCGACAAAATGAGTTAGAACCTTTAAATAACTATCCCCGGATAGTTTCCTTGAGGGTTTTGGGCTCTGCCAAAGATTATCGACATTCGACTTGTTTGACTTCCCATTCTCATAATCCCAATCTGGATCAGGAAGAATAGTAAGGAGCGAAGACATTAACTCAAAACAAAGTTTTTCGTTTTGTAAACTCCAAACCTTTTCTATCGCTTCTAAATAGAGATCAATATTAATCGGATTTAGTTGTCTTGATCGCTGAAACCATTCATATTCCTTTTCCATCCAATTTAGGAAATAGCTTTCAGGCATCTGTAAATAAAGTTTGGTGATTTCTTGATGAAGGCCAAAATTATCAAATTGAGGTAACGCCTGGATCACAGATGAGACTTTTTCGAATTCATTAAGTTCAATTAGTTTG
The DNA here is from genome assembly GCF_004770145.1 of Leptospira bourretii. Lineage (NCBI taxonomy): Bacteria > Pseudomonadati > Spirochaetota > Leptospiria > Leptospirales > Leptospiraceae > Leptospira > Leptospira bourretii. Next base: position 319,058 of record NZ_RQFW01000018.1, read on the forward strand.
TTGAGATATACCAAAGGAGACCAGTAATAATAATGTGTTTCTTGGATAAGGTATTTTTCGTTTCCCGAAAATTGGAAATAGTTCATTCTCCTGAGAGAATCAAACCAAGCTATCGAAGTGAGTTTCCCGATGAATACGCGAAACAATGGACTACCAGGAGCGATCGTATTACGAAACGTTGATTCATCTGACGCAGACACGACTACAAGAGATGAAAATCTCTCAGCTTCCTTTATAAAATATAAATACTTTCGTGTAAAACGATCCAGAACTTCATCTAGAATTATCTCAAAGTTTTGCCACTCTCGGTAGAATTCATCATCGAAAGATCTGTATGTTAAATCCTTCCTATGGGCAAATTTATGGAGTTGAATCTCGCTTTTAGCATTTCCATATTTGAGCCATAACGTTCCTACATCAGATTGATGATCTATCCCCAAGAAGAGAAGGGTATCTTTTATACTTGCTTCATGCCCATCGCACTTGCTACTTTTCTTTGTTTCTGAATTTGAATTTAATAGTGGTTTTACAATTGAACGGATTGCACTATCAATTTCACGCATCAAATGGCCAATCAAGTGCTGTTTTGATTCCAATGAAGAATCATTAATTAAAGCAATCGCATCCTGAAAGAAAATCCTTGGACCTTCTCCAATATAATGGAGATTGCCAAGGATTCGAATCTGTTTAGCGCTTAGCTTCTTTACTTGAGGTTGCAAAGGATCAAACATTATTTTCTAATCCCGGCTCAGTAACAAAACTGCACCAAAAAATAATGCCATTGCTCCAAACGAATTGACTTGTTTACTTGTTTTTCTTCCCTCCGCAATGAATCGAGCAAAGTGTTCGCAATTATTACCCAAAAGATCATAGGACGGATCATTTAATGCTTGTGCTAGCCGTAACGCTGCAGCAAAAATATGATGATCTTTAACCTTACCTAAAATAATCCATTCACCTGACATATAACTATAAACATTTCCTTTACCCTCAATTTTTTCGATGAGGATTGGCCCTTGACCGAAGCTTGAAAATAAACCAGATGTATTTCCTGCATCAATCACCGCATAATGATCGACTAATCCCCAATATTTTTGGGCTGGTCTTTTTACTAGATAAAGCCCATTTGTTAACTCATACTTATTGATATACATATCTAACATCTCTCTTATTTTCACTTTTTGTTTTTATTAACATTATTTGTACCACTCGACACAATGTTGCACTTCAAGCGGCCATCACTCTTGTCATTATTGTTATCCCATTGGAGAGGGCGGAGGTTACTTAAAGAATCAGATCCACCGGGACTGATATGATCGATTTCCCAACCGAAATCAGATTTGCGATTTCCATACTCTTTACGACTCATCCAAGCATTACATTCATCTTTTCTCCAAAGATTAGGATCATTGTCCGTAACCTTTTGTCCTTTTTCCCAAACCTTTTGTATTTCTTCATCTGTCCAACTCATAGGAACCTTCCATTTCTAAATTTATAACAGCTACGCTGCTATAAATATTATAACACTTAAAAGATTATTATTATCATATATTTTTGGTTATTCATAAAAATTTCATTGTAAAATTGATATATTATGTCTCATTAGTGCAAAAATGCAGAAAAATTTGGGAAATAAACTAGATCAATTGATTGGGAAGGCAATTCGGGAGAATCGAAAAAAATCAAATATATCAGTCGAAACCTTATCAATTGCCACAACTCTATCAAAATCTTCTATTGTCCAAATAGAAAGGGGTGATCAATCTACCCCTATTCATAATATTTACAAAATTGCCGAAGTGCTTTCTGTGGAAATCTCAGAGCTTTTACCGAGTATGGTAGAATATAGAAAGCTGAAGTCTGCACCAGTTGACAATGTTTCTCTCAATAGAGTCAGCTCGGAAGAATTGACGACTGTGATGGATTTCTTGTCTACTTACAAAAAGGAACCTAAAAGTGCGCGGAAGAAAAAATCCTGAACTCATAGCAGAAAATCTGTTAAATGAATTTCCTTCACTCCAAAAACTGCCAATTGCAATCGAGAAGATCATTGGAAAGAAGGGGATTGATCTACACGTAACGGAGTTGCCTAGTGATATTTCCGGAATTCTTAATGTTGAGAATAAGGAATACTCTATTTTTGTACAAGAGTCTCACCATGAACATCGACAACGGTTTACGATGGCACATGAATTAGGACACTTTCTAATTCATCATCCAGAAACCACTCATATAGATAGAAAGTCATACTTTAGAAGCCCGCTCTCATCTACTGCTTTGGATCGTGAAGAAATTGAAGCAAATCGTTTTGCAGCAGCTATACTAATGCCCAAAGAAATGGTTATGCAAGAAGTCAAAAGATTTATCGAAACTTATGGCGAAGACATCATTGATACTGAGGAAGAGAACAATCCTTTGATCACATCTCTTGCTACAAAGTTCAAAGTAAGTCCTGCTGCGATGATGTTAAGATTGCAAAACTTAGAAATCTTGGATGGGTTCTAACCTCACCCCCTCACCATTCCCTCCAAAATCTCTCCCTTCTTCTCCTCCGCCTTCCCGATCCTTTCTTCCAACTCATCGCATAACGCCAAAAGTTGGTCCACCTTTTCCACAATCCGTTTTTGTTCGGCAAGAGGTGGAAGGGGGAGAGGAAATTTAGATACTACTGGTTGATTAATTTTAGGCATAGTTCCAGATGTTCCACTAGCTTGAGATTGAAAATAGTTTCTTGCGTATAAACTAACCATGAATTTATGAAACATTCTTAAATTCAATTTTTCAAATAGTCTAAATTTCATTATTAAATCAGGATATAGCACATCCTCTTTACAATTTTCAACCAAGGCAACAATTCCCACATAATCGATTGAGTTTCCTCTTTGAATTAAGAAATCTCCATCTTTAACAAAGAATTCATTATCTAAATTCTGATAATCTGCATATTTAAAAAAACTTGGATCAAAAGTTGCCTTTGTTGTTGAAGATAAAGTTAATACTTTCATAGTATTTACTGAGGACTTTGTTTCTTTGGGACTATATCCATTCTTTAAGCCACTTGTCATCAGCTCCCCCAAGCGCACCCACTCCCATCCCTTTGGAATGACAAAAGGCTTCTCCTCTTCTTTCACCGCCGGCAACGCCTCACTCTTCTTCACCTTCCCTTCCGCCACCAAACGCGCCTTCTCCGCTTGGATCTCTTTCAAAAGTTCACTCGCTTGTTGGTCTTTTGGATCCTGAGGAACAAGTTTTCCCATCACCGCCAATTGCAAAACCGCCTTCCGCAGTTCTTTGACATTCTCTTTGACAGAATAGAGTTCGTGGAAATGAGTTGTGAGAAATTGGAAATGTTTCTGAAAACTTTCCTGCGAATCGGCTTCTAACATCTGTGTGATGACGGATTGGTGGAGGTCTTTTCGTTTGGAATCTTTGGATTTTTTAAGAATTTCAAGTTCATCGCATAACAGAAAAAGTTCATCGATCTTTTCTACGATTCGTTTTTGTTCGGCGAGGGGGGGTAATCCTAAAACAAGAAATTCCAAAGTCCCCTTCGTAATATGTTTTAAGCCAACAGCACCTTGAGCCATCGAAATTAAATGATCCAAGCGGCTATTGATCGTATTAATCAGATATTTATCTCTGAATATTTCACAATATTGACGGCATTTAAAAATATGTTGATTTAAGGCTGCTTTTCCTCTTTTCCATATAAATGCGCCAAAGGAGGTACCGGGAGTTCCAGACCAACTTATTAGAATCGTATCATCTGATATAATATGACGCTCATCGACCAATTCTTCTTTGCAATAATTAAAACCTGCTGATAAGTTATTGAGGTTCTGAATACGAACAATAGGAATTCCATTGGCTGTCCAATCTGTCGGTTTAAATGCACGGCCATTAATCATTTCCAATACATCTCCTAACCTAATCCACACCCAACCATTCGGAATCGTAAACGGCTTTTCCTCTTCCTTCACCGCCGGTAGTGCTTCGCTCTTCTTAATCTTTCCTTCCGCCACCAAACGCGCCTTCTCCTCTTGGATCTCTTTCAGTAACTCACTCGCTGGCTGGTCGTTGGGGTTTTGTTCTACAAGTTTTCCTTGCATCGCAAGGGTTAGGATGAGTTCACGAAGTTTTTTGATTCCATTCGGGTGATCGAGGGCAGTGTCAAAATGGGTTTGGAGGAGTGGGTTTAGGGAGTTTGGCATAGAAGTTTCAGGTTGACGGAAAGTTGATGACAGTTAAAATAAAAGATGCGACCGGGCTCCTTCCAAAAGGAAGTTCTGGCCGCGGCAAAGTCGCCCGCTTGTAGCGGGTGCAAGATAGTGAGCCTGTCTTTGCATGAACTCCGACTCCATGTCGTCGAAGGGTATCCTTCTCAGTGCTTAGCCGGGCTTTTTTATTTTCCATCCATTACCTCCCAGTGTCCGCCTTTGGCGGGTCCGATTCGTTTGATTTTACCTTCGGCTTGGAGAACTTTTAGATTCCTTTCGATCGTGCGAGTCGTAGTTTGCATACTTTCTGCCAAAGATGCGATCGTCATGTGAGGACTTTCTTCCAGAGTTTTTAGGATTTTCTCCGACATTTTCTCCGACATTTTCTCCGACATTTTCTCCGACATTTTCTCCGAACTTTTCTCCGAACTTTTCTCCGACATTTTCTCCGAACTTTTCTGTGACATCGGAAAGGTGATTCGCAAAAAATTGGCACTAAAATGGAAATGTTTCTTTGGGTACGTCTTTAAAATCCTTGGGAGCCCAGATCCTAAAAATTCAACGATGCCGATGTCTTTAAAGACTCGCATCAGGACTTTGTTGCGAGGTTTGGAGAATCCTTGAAAAAACTCATCCTGGTCACGACCTGGGGAAACGGAAACGGCGGAGGTGATCTCCAATCTATCTGCAAAGATTTCAAATTTTGGAACAAGATCTGTCGCATAATCGTTGTGGACGATGGCATTGATGATTGCCTCACGCATTGGGACGATTTCCCAAAGTGGAGTATCAATTCTTTCTTTCCCTGTGATTTGTGTTTGGATTCGATTTTCCAATTCTAATTTATCTAAGACCATCTTACAAGTTTTCACCAAACAAACTCTACCATATTCTTTGGATTCGATGAGATCCACTCGGTCTTTGCCCGCATACTTAGCAACTTGAACAGAATTTCCATTTTCATCGGACAAAAGATACGCCGCATAATTGAACTTCCCATCCTCATCCAGTAATTCTAGGTTCGTAAGAAATTGCTCACCTAGCGACAATTTGTTTTCTTGGTAATAAATTTTTAGTTGTTCAAATCGTAGATCTTGTCTTGGCGATCGAATTTTCGTAATAGAAGGATGAATTCGTTTTCTAAGATGTTCCTCGATCATACTTGTGGGCATTGATTCCGTCGCATTGCCAACTCGGATAAAACAACCAGCTTCCGACAATCCCGCCTTTTTTATGTAATACGGTTTTTCAGGCCCGGAAGCCACATTGATTTTTAGAACATCCAACCCATCTCGTGACTCATGAATCAAGTCAAACAATCCAAGAATGGAAGGCAAAATATTATTTTTAAGTCGATCTTTTACCTTTAACTGAAGTTCATCGAATGAAGTAAGACCGATTGCTATGTGAGTTTTGTCATCAATTCCTAAATAGAGAACTCCACCCTCTTTTGAGTTAAGAAAGCTAACAATCACTCGTTCGAGACTTTCATTCAGTTCTCGTTTGTATTCGACTCGATTTGATTCCATCTTTTCCTAACGAGTCAAAGCTTTCATCAATTCTTGTTTGAGTTTGTCTCTTACCTGGTTTAGTTCCTTAGAAACCTCTTCGTATTCCTTTGTTAGTTCCTCTGGATTCCGATGCACCACATCGACGACATGCGGATTTTTAAAATCCAAATTGTAATTGCGAGCGGCAATATCCTTAGCACTTACCTTCCAGGCAAATTCGGTTTCCTTTCGTTTGTTCCACCATTTCTTTTCGAGGTCAAATTCTCCAATGGTCAAAGGTTTGGAACGTGAGTACGATTTGTAACCTGGTGGATACGGATGTTCAAAAAACCAAACTTGTTTGGTAGGCCCTCCCTTTTCTATAAAAAGAAGATTGGTATTGATCCCTGTATAAGGGCTAAACACTCCTTTCGGGAGGCGAACTATTGTATGTAAGTTAAACTCTTCGAGAAGCTCTCGTTTGAGATTAGTTTTGGTTCCCTCTCCAAACAAAAATCCATCAGGAAGCACCACTGCGGCACGACCCGTATCATGTTTGAGTAAATGCATGATAAGAGCCATGAACAAATCGGCAGTTTCCCGAGTTTGGTATTTTTTGGGAAAATTATTTTCAATACCGTCCTCCTCCATTCCACCAAACGGAGGATTGGTGATGATAATATCTACTCTGTCTTTCGGACCATAATCTTTCAAAGGACGACTGAGAGTATTGTCATGGCGAATATTGGTAGGAACATCAATCCCATGTAACATCATATTGGTCAGTGCCAACATATGAGGAAGAGGCTTTTTTTCTACACCGTGAATGGTAGTTTGCAAAATCTGTTTGTCTTTTGCAGTTTTGGTCTGAAATTTTAAATGTTCGATGGAGGTCGTAAGAAATCCACCGGTCCCACAAGCGGGATCCAAAATGGTTTCTCCCAGTTTCGGATCAATGATATCCACCATAAACTGAGTCACAGCCCGAGGTGTATAGTATTCCCCTGCATTTCCTGCTGATTGTAAATCAGCCAGAATCTTTTCATAAATGTCATTAAACAAATGTCTGTCGGTGGAACTATTAAAATCCAAATCTTCTTCGATGGTGTTGATCACCTGCCGAAGTAAGGTGCCAGACTTCATGTAGTTATAAGCATCTTCAAAAACACTTCCAACCACTCTTCCTTGTGCACTCACACCAGCCTGGGTTGCCAGTTTCTTTAACGCAGGAAAAAGATTATTATTCACAAAATCTATGAGTTCTTCACCCGTCATCCCTTCGGCATTGGAGGCCCAACTACTCCATTGAAACCGAGAGGCAAGTGGGGATTTATAATCTTTGAGGGTCAGTTTCCATTCTTTTTCTTTATCATCGAAAATCTTTAAAAAGAGAAGCCATACCATCTGGCTGATTCGTTGGGCATCACCATCAACACCCACGTCTTTCCGCATAATATCTTGAATCGACTTAATTAAAGTTCCAATTGCCATACTGTCTAAATCAACCTTAGTTTATGCAGTCTCAAGGTACAGTGCATTTTCCAAACTTGTAATGGCTTCGTTGTATTTTTCAATCCCACCAAAATTTTGGATGATCTCCATAGGTGTTCCAAATTCAGGAAAAGGATTGATGGTAAGGATTTGTGTTTCTTCAATTTGAACCACACCTGAGTCAGCATATTTCTCAAGAAGAGCATCCAAAACCTTCCGTGCTGCTTCCCCATACTTCTCAAAGTAATTTGTTTTTTTAACTCTGTCGGCCCGTTCTCGTCTTGTAAAAGGACGTTTGTCCCAGACAACGTGACAGATCAAATCAAATGGATCCACATCCTTTCCAACATCTTCCGCAAGAGCTTCTAAAAACACTCCTTGGTTTGCTAGTTCTTCTAAGATTGCTTGTTTTCTTTCTGTTGCATTCCAATGCTTTCGGAACTCATCAAGAGTGGAAAATTCTTTGGTTACAGTCTTTCTCGTATAATCTTTTAAAGACTCAGTCACCAGTTTTCCATTGGCATCAAAATATTGCACCCGCTCCGAGGCAACACGGACTTCTACACTATCCACATAGTATTTCAATACTCGATTTCGAGGCAAATCGCCTTCCTGAAATTCACTGCCATTGGGATGTAAAGAAGGATCAAATTCAGATTCATTTTCGCCGAATCCAGTAGCCCCATTGGATGAACCAACATCTGTATCCATTTCCACATCCAAAGATTCGGGAGGCGTCACGGGCTCCCCCTCTTTTGGTTCATAAATCTGCACGGGGTCTCCATCAAAATCGGGATCTGCAAATAACTCCGTTGCACGTTTAAAATCCATAATTGTGAAATAGTACTTATCAAAATCTTCGTTAATGCGTGTTCCACGACCAATGATTTGTTTGAATTCCGTCATCGATTGGATGGTTTGATCTAGAACTATCAACTTACAGGTCTGAGCATCCACACCGGTAGTCATGAGTTTAGATGTGGTTGCAATCACTGGGTATTTCGATTCCGGGAAAATAAAATTATCCAGCTCTTCTTTGCCTTCTTCGCTATCTCCAGTAATCCTCATCACATACTTACTATTTTGACTAGCCAAATCACTGTTTTCATTAACCAGCGCTTGTCTCATCCTTTCCGCATGATCTATATTTTCACAGAATACAATTGTCTTTTGAAAACGATCGTTCTGCTTTAAGAATTCACTCACTTTCGAAGCAACAAGCTCAGTTCTTTTATCTAAGATAACTTTTTTATCAAAATCACCTTGTTTATAAACTTTATCTTCAATTTCATTTCCATACTTATCTCGCATTCCCTTTTCAGGTCTCCAGCCAGACAAATCCTTATCTAAGTCAATGCGAATCACTTTGTAAGGAGCAAGAAACCCATCTTCTATCCCTTGTCGTAGCGAATACGTATACACAGGTTCCCCAAAATAATGGATATTAGAAACATCTTTAGTTTCTTTAGGTGTTGCGGTTAAACCAATCTGTGTTGCCGAAGAAAAGTATTCCAAAATAGCACGCCAATTGGAATCTTCCGCTGCACTTCCTCTATGGCATTCATCTACCACGATCAAATCAAAAAAATCTGGCGAAAATTGTTTATAAATATTTTGTTCTTCTTCTGTACCCGTAACTGCTTGATACAAAGAAAGATAAATTTCGTACGATTTGTTCGCTTGCCTCTTCTGGATTTTAGTCATTGCAGATCCAAATGGCTTAAAATCGTTGGTCATTGTTTGATCAACTAAAATGTTTCGATCAGCCAAAAACAAGATTCGTTTTTTTGCCTTGGATTTCCATAACCTCCAAATGATTTGGAATGCTGTGTATGTTTTCCCAGTACCTGTTGCCATAACAAGGAGAAGGCGCCTTTTTCCCTTAGCAATTGCTTCAATCGTTTTATTAATCGCTAATATTTGGTAATATCTTGGCGATTTATTCGATCCATCACTATGATAATCTTGTATGACAAGTTCTTCCTGTGTTAAGTCAAGACCTTGCGCCTCTTTCCACATTTTCCAAAGTGATTCTGGACTTGGAAACTCATTCAATCCTAATTCAGTTTCAAGGTTTCCCTCACTCGCAAGTTTGTTATGAAATAAAAAAGAATCTCCGTTAGAACTAAAAACAAATGGAACTTGTAACAAATCTGCATACTGAAGCGCCTGTTGCATTCCATCAGCAACGGAATGTTTATTGTCTTTTGCTTCAATCACTGCAATCGGAATATTGGATTTATAAAATAAAACATAGTCTGCACGTTTATTCTTTGCTCTCGTATGCAGCTTCCCACGAACAATGATACGTCCGTTTGTAATGGGGAATTCCTCTCTCACTTGCCAATGCAAATCCCAACCAGATGCTTCTAATGCAGGATTGATAAATTTAGAGCATATATCACGCTCCGAGAGGCTTTTTTTATTCATTTAAGGCATTCCAATCAGGATTTGAAAATCCAATTCCTGCTTTATCTACTGAAATCAAAATCTAACAAACATTACTTTGTAAGATTCATAGCTCAATTACTTTTTAGGGTATACCCTCCCCCAGACAAAACAGCGATGCGTAATAACCTCCAGACATAAAAAAAGCCCCGAATCTAACGACTCAGAGCTTTTCCCAACAAATGTATACGACAAGAGTTCTATCTCTCCCGATGAGGGAAAGCCTGCGGAGCACCAAGCGGCACTGCCGCGACTGCGAGCACCCGACTTGATGCGTGAGCTTCGAGCTCTAGCATCAAAGTCGTTCGGCGCAGACCGCCAAACAGAACAAAGTAAAACAAACAACGCTATAATCTAGATTTGCATGTTAATCACATGCAAATTGTAATATGGTCAAGCCGATCGAGCGATTAGTATCACTTGGCTGAATCCATTACTGAACTTACACCTGTGACCTATCAACCAGGTCGTCTGCCTGGACTCTTCAGGGAGATCTTATCTTCAGGTGGGCTTCCCACTTATATGCTTTCAGCGGTTATCCCGACCGAACGTAGCTACTCTGCCATGCCACTGGTGTGACAACAGATGCACAGTGTCCCTTCGGCCCAGACGAGTTTTGGCTAGGCTTTCGCTCCGCCAAACTCGCATTCTCGCTCCCTATGGGTCGCTGCGAATGGTTCGACCCACCCGGTCCTCTGAATTAATTTAAAAGATTTGGGCGTTCCCAATAGGATTTGTATATTATTGATTGAAAGTATAAAGGGTCGGGCTCTCCCTCGACGAGGGCGCTCGGTCGATCCCTAACGTGGGGGGATTAATTCAATATAAGTAATTATTAGCTATCTATTCAAATTATTGGAAAGATGATCCAAAAATCTTTTCATTAACAAATCGTATACTTCTTTTGGCAACTCTCCCATGATCCCTTCGATTCTAGCTTCTTCTAAGTAAGAGACAAACCCCAATTTGATGGATGAAGATGTCTTTAATCCTGTCCTATCAAAGAACTCCATCTCAGAACTTATAATTTCATCAAAGCCAAAAACCAAATCATAAGTTTTCCGAGATACACCGCATACAAACCAATGGTCTCGGCTTGGTAATTTAGATAAAATTAAAATAGGCCTTTTTTTCTTCCTTCCATCCACTTGTGGAAGTTCCGCCAAACAAATTTTACCGGGTTGGATCATACTTTGGATTTTTCCAAATTAAATCTTGAGAATTATATTCTGGTTCCTCTTCAGAATACGCATCGTTTAGCATAATGGGTGTAAACGGAATCTCGCCTTTTTCAAGATAAGGAAACTGAATTTTGCTAAAGAACAAATCATTGAATGTATGAAAATCATCGATGATTTCATTCGATTTTTGTTCTAATGAAGTTGGGATCATTTTTGAACCTCCTCGAGTTGTTTTTTAAGAGTTTCAATTTCTAGGGTCAACGATTTCTGAATTGATTCTTTTTCCTTTTCCAATGATTCAATTCTTAACTTTTGATTTTCAATCTCCATCGATTGTATTTTGGTTTGCGAAAATAATTCACGGTTGATATTTTCTAAATTAGTTGTTTTGACTCTAAAACTCTCAATTGCCTTTTGGAAGCTATTTAGACTTCGGATCAGCTGTTCTCTATCTTGTAAGAGTGCTTCGATATCCTTCTTGGACTGTTTTAATTCAGATTCAGTTTGCTGCTGTTTGGAAGATTGGATAAGATTTCCGATAAGGCTCCCAAACGTAACAAGACCATTCCAATCTATTTCTTCTTCTTTCGGCATCGAAGGTAATCCCATTCCATTATAGGTAGGAAAATGTTAAAATTGCATCTAAAAATTAAAAGCAGCTCACTTCAATTAGTAAGTTTGCGTTTCAAAATTTAAAGATGCAATATTATGTCTCTTTAAAAATGCCAAATTTCAAAACCCCTATTCCCAATGGTACATAATTTTCTTATTGTTCCAAAAAAAGTTTGCGGGTTAGCAACTGTGAGCTTATACTGCCAGTATGGATTGAAGTTGAAAAAAGGTACCTCACCCTTGCGCCAACAAGGATGAGGGCATCAGACGGAGATCCTGAGGGACAACCTTGACGCGTCGTTTGATTAATGAGACATATACTTCGTATTTGTGCAAGTGTCAAGGTTTATCCCTCCAAATTTTAAAACCGGAGGGCATAATAATGCCAGATAAAGTACACTATTGGATATCAGCCGTAAGAAAGGATTCTTACGGTAGGATACAATTTCTTAAGGTTCATGAAAACAGTGAACAAACATTTAACAATCCAACTTCGTGGCCAAGAAATGAAGTGATTAGATATATAGAAAGCAGATATACTTTCTATACGATGACAAAATCTTCAGGGAAATGGGAGAGCGGAGCAAAGGTAAATGTAATCCTTGTTAACGGAACAAAGTATCTTAGAACAGATAGTAATTCCATTGAAAAGGACAACTTGGATAATCTTCCCGATTTCTAAGTGGAATAAGTCCCTCTTCTTGTTATTTTGCAAGGAGAGGGATTAACTAGCATCCTTATTCCTTTTAAACCGTGAATACTTACAGAAATCCTATTAGTTAATTCCTATACTCGATAACAATGACTCATATTGACCTGAATCCACCTCTTCAATTCTCTTAAGTATTAATTTTGCGGCGGCATTCATCTCGGGAACATCAATAGGAAGTGCTCCTCTTTCCAACACACCTGATAAATGTGAATATTCATTATTGATTCGATTAATTAGAACTGCAGGAATAGTCGAATCACCGAAAAATAATTTATATTTTTCTAATTCTCCTTCCTTACCTGGGAACCTATAAAACAAATAAATTTCTAAAAACTTCCTAGCATTATTTCCAAAATTATAAAAATATCCGAAATTCGAGTCATCAACCTTTGAAGTTATTGAACAGTGGTAGATCTGTTCAAATAAAAAATTGAACTCTGTAACGTATTGATATAAATAATTTGGCATACATAGAATACTTGAATATTTTGCAGATCTTTCGATCAGATAAAAGTTGAATTTCTTTTCCTTTTTATCTCTCTTTTCTGCTCCTTTCAGTCGCTTCAAGTATTTTAAAAATTCCAAATTGTGCGTTGAAATAAAAAGCTGCTCATATTTTTTTTGAACTACTAACTCTTCATTGATCATAGAAAATATAAAGAATATATGATTTCCATCTAAACTTGAAATTGGATCATCAATCCAAATGATTGGCATTGAATCTTCCGTTTCCGTATCATGCAACTTTGCCATAAAATAACAAAAAGAAATTAAACTACATTCACCCTCGCTGAGATGGTGTGCTCTATCTCCTTCCCTAATTACTTCGAAACGAAAATGTTTTCCACTTTCTTCATTTTCAATAGCACGAAGTGATAGAAAATTATGACCAAAATAGTTTTTCAAGTATTCATTAACTTGGTCTGCACCTTTTTCCTCATCATTGAGTAGGCGCTTTTTCTCTTCGATTTCACGGAGATATTGATTAACTTCATCGGATTTTTCCTGCAATAACTTCGATTTTTCACTTTTGCTTCTATCCAGATCTGAAATTAACTTCACATTTTTCGCATATTCAATAGTAATTAAATAATTATTTATCTCATTCAATCGAAGAGCGTCTTGAGCCTTTTTCTTTTCGCCATTTAGCTCAACAGAATAATCATTTGATTGCATACGAAGAATTTCGATTTTTTCAAAAACCTTTTCAAGTTCGTTTGTGTTATCCGAAACTTCTTGATACACTTTTTCATTTAAAAGATCATTTTTACGTTCTTCTAGTTGTTTTGATAAGTTACGAAGGGAGTCTTTGTATTTCTTAATTTCAGCTTTATAATCTTTTTGATATCTTACAAATTCTTCCTGAAATTTCACATAAAATAGATTTTGATCGATCCCAAGTACTTCTGTTTTTTCCGCAATTTCAACTTCAATATCATTCAATATTTCATTCAGTTGGTTTTCAATGAGATCAGAAGCCTCGTCAAAGTGTTGGTTTAAAGCTATCCATCTTTCACTTGAAATGCTATTTTCACAAAACCTACATGTATGATGGTTATCTTTATGAAGTGCATGCCCTTCCTTTGCCCATCGATTCAAAGCAGCATTTTTTAAAAGGGATTCAATTTTTCCTGATTCTAGAATTTTCTTTTCTAACAGAAGTTTTGCTCTCTGAATCAATTCAGAAAGTCGAAAATCAATCTTTGAGAACAGAGAAATCGTCTCAAGAGAATCTTGATTGATTGTTTTTTTTAATTCTTTTACTTTCTCTTCATCGAAGGATTGATAATCTTCCTTTGATACAAATTCAATTTCTGTTTTTAATTTGGCAATATTATAGTTTTGATCACCAAACAATAGTGGGTGATTTCTGATTCCAATGGTTTTATCAGTAGCTTTTAAACTTAGCTTCTTTTCCAAAGCATCTTTATCGGCCAAATACTTTTTGTTAGCATCTTCAGCTTCAACTTGGCATTGTCTTAGCTCTTTAAAAAGTCCTGTCTCTTCTCCTGGAATATTGGTTCCTAAAATTGCCTGTAGTTGGCGAATTTCTTCTTCAATTTTATTGTTATCATCTCCTAGTATCGCAAATGATTGTATTTGCTCCGCTGGATTGGTAATAAATTTTAAATTTTCCCTTATGAAGTCTTCGTTAAAAACGCGTATTTTTTTTCCATGCGATAGTAAGTTGTTTTGATGAACTGAATTTCCATCACTCCAAGTGGTTTCAAATTCAGGCGATTGATACTTATCAGAAAGCAAACCCGTTTCCATTGCCCGAAACATTCGAGAAAGCGTCGTTTTGCCTGAGTAATTTCGTCCATAGAAGATATTATTTAAATTAAATTCTGTAATGTTTCCTTCTTTGTCTAAAACGGCTTTGTCCCAAATAAAATCATGGAACACGGCGAGATTCCGAATGGATTTAATTTTCTTAATCACCCCCCCAACTCCCCCCGAAACGCCCTCTGGCTTAAGGCTCCATATAACGCTTCCAATTCCCGCAAACTCTCTTGGTATCTTTCCTTCAACGCCTCCACCTTTTCCACCACCGCCGCAAATTGGTTTTGGAGAGGAACAGGAGGGAACGGAATTTTTAAATCTTCTAATATTTTTTGATTAATATTTGAAATGTTTGCACCTCTGCCATTCTGCAACATAATAGTTTTAAATGATGTAACTCGAAATAGGTGTGCTAAGTATGTCGAGTTTATTGAATTTGTTGTAGGTCTATATCTTATACAGAATCCACTAAAAGTAACTTCTTCGTTATTAGGATAAATTACGAGACATCTTCCAACTAATTCCCTATTTCCATTCGAACGAACAAAAATTAAATCACCGTCTTTTAATAAATAATCTTCTGGAGGCTTAGTTGATAAATTCAAAAAAGATAATGTTCTAATATCAGTTAGTTTTGATGCACTCTTGAAATCTCCAACTCCTAAGGTCCTAACCCTAAAACCAGATTCACTACTATTATAATTCAAACCATTCTTAAAGGAACCAAAGTTTATTAGTGAAGTCACCTCCCATCCCTTTTCATTCCGCACCGGATCTCCAAACAGTTCCAAAAACGTACTCTTCAAATACGCATCTAACAACGCCAGACTCTCTTTGCGTTTGGTGATCATTGCCTCAGCTCTAGACAAAACGTTCGCTATATGGATTTGTTCTGGCAGGGGAGGGATATCTATCTCTAAATTTTTTACAATATTCTGATTAATATTCGGTTGAGCTCCTCCAACACGCTTTGACAAAAGGGTGTTCATTTGAGAACGAAGAAAGTATTGAAGAAATAGATTATTACACCTCTTAGAATCAGGAACTAAATGACAAATTGCTTGATTAGTTGTCGCATCAATTCCGAGTATAGAAGTTTTACCGACAGTTGCTCCATACATGGCGATTAAAACTGAACCTTTCGGAACAATATTTGCTGCACTTTCTTTTAATGCCGTCTCTGTTATTTTTTCTTCTGATTCAAATAAATATGATTCGTTTAACTCGCCTGATTTGAACCAAGGAATAGAACCATTTTCATAGTATTCTATTTTACTTCTTGAAGGTGTGCCTCCACTTCCGGTATGGCAGAAATCACTAATTTTCAATTTCAACGCATCATACCCGTTAGCTCTTCCAGCCCCTTCCCAATTTCTTGTTCCAGTCCTTTTAGTTTTTCTAAAATCACCTTCGGGTGTTCATAGCTCACTTCTTCAAAGACATCCTCTTTGAATTTGCTCATGGAAAGGTCATAACCCTCATTGACAATTTCCGCTTTAGGGACAAAGAAACACTTCGCTTTGCGGTCGTTTGGTTTTTTGGGGTCTCGGGTCTTGAATTGGGTGAAGATGTCGATGAGATCAGAGTTTTCGATCTTGGTTCGTTTGTCATCCAGGGTATAACCATCGGCGACCATATCATAGAACCATACGTTTTCCGTTTCGCCTCCCTTGGTAAAAACAAGGATGGCAGTGCTCACCCCAGCGTATGGTTTGAAGACCCCGCTTGGCATGGTGATGACAGCTTTGAGTTCTGACTTGTCGACTAGGATCTTCCTTGCTTCTACAAATGCCTTGCCACTGCCAAAAAGAACCCCTTGTGGCACAATCACAGCGGCAGTCCCACCGATCTTGAGCATCCTGTAGATTCGTTCCACAAACAAAAGTTCGGTTTTTGTGGTAGGAAGGGTAAATCCTTCGTTGATATCCCCTTTGTCGATATTGCCGGTAAACGGTGGATTGGCGAGCACCACATCAAACTGACTGTCCTCATTATAGGATTTACTGAGTGTGTCTTTGTAATCAATATGCGGTTGGTCAATGCCGTGCATCATCAGGTTCATGAGGCCGAGACGCACCATGGTTGTATCAATATCAAATCCGTAAAAACTTGATTCTAAAATCGCCTTTGTTTTTTCATTTAGCCCCGAGCTAATCGCCGCTCTTTCAAACCCGTCTTCGTCCACGAGAGTCGTGTCCGCTGCTTTTCCGCTTTTGGATTTTTTGGCAAGGTCGGTCAAAATGTATTGGTAGGCTCCGAGTAAAAACCCGCCCGTCCCACAAGCCGGGTCGGCAATTCGTTGGCCCAGTTTCGGTTGCACGAGTTCCGCCATCAGTTTGATGATATGCCTTGGGGTGCGAAATTGACCATTTTTGCCAGCAGAGGCAATTTCACTGAGAAGCATCTCATACACATCCCCCTGGATGTCTTGGAAGGCATGTCCGCCGACACTCGCATCCCGTTCGATCTCGTCAAAGATCTGTTCGATGATGTGAATTGCCTCGACGAGTAGCGATGGTTTCGGCATAATAAAAACAGCATTCGCCATGGATTTGGTAAAGGGAGACCCACCATCCAGTTCTTTCAAAAAAGGAAACACTTTCGTTTGGACATGGAGTAACATCTCTTCGGCGGGTTTGTGTTTGAAGTTACTCCAACGAAGTTCGGATTTGTTTATCGATTCACTACTTCCAGGAACTTTATACTTCCCATGAAACCGGGACAAATAGGATTCTCCCGTAAATTCAGCATCTCGCACGCGTTTGGCGTCAAGATCATCGATCCGTTTCATAAAGATCAGATAGGTAATTTGTTCAATGGCGGTGAGTGGATTGGAAATCCCCCCACTCCAAAAATTGTTCCATAGTTTGTCGATGAGTGATTTGAGAGTGTTATTAAAAGATACCATTAAGCGGCTAAAACCTTTTCAGTTAAAATTAAAATTTCATCGATTTCTTTCAGAGAAAACACACCACGAATTCCTTCGGGATGGATCTGTGTAAAAGGAGATTCGATGAGATCCCTTTTGGTTAAGTTTTCCTTTTCCAGTAAAAATCCTTTCAGAAGTTCCATAAACTGTAATTGCCTTGCACTCAAGTAACTATGTTCCCGAATGAAACTTTCAAAAGCCTGGCTCACGATTTCAGGAAAACTGGAAAGCCTCTCGATGCCAAGGATATGTTTTAAAAATTGGACAAGTTGTGCCTTGCGATTTTGATACACCCTTCGCAGTAAATCAATCGTGATATTGGGATGTTCTTCATGAAGCTCCGTCGCAAGCAGATTGACTTCGGTTTCACTGAGTGCCATGCCCGATTTTAGTTTTTGCAAGAGTGGATTGGAGGCTGTGAGTTCATTGATCTTTTCTTCGACTAGTTCTTTGTAGCGACTGATACTCACCGATTCATGTTGTGGTCCAAATTCCACATATTCTTTTTCCACAACCAGATCCGCAAAATCAAATTTGGCAAAGGGAAGCGGTTTTACAAAGTCTTCTATGGTATATAAAAGTGGAGAGAGTTTCTCAACAAGCCTGTCCAAATCTTCTTCGGTTGCCGTCGCCCAGTAGTGGATGGTCTGTGCTTTGCGAATGAGTTCTTCTTCTTTGGCCACTGTATTCACAGACAAAGGAAGTTCGCCAATGGTTTCTATCACACCCATTTTGAGTGTTTCCATTTTTGATTCTTCTTTGTTTAACTTAGCAAGTGTTACCTCGAGCACATCCCGTTCAAATCGCATGGCCTTGAAGTCTACATTCGATACCGTGCGAAAGAGTGGTTTGACCACTTCTTTTAAAAAAGTAAGAGCCTCATGTCCTGCAGAAGTAGAAAGAGCATTCCAAAAATTCGCATCTTCTGTGCGTTCGAGTGCTGACTTGGCATCTTTAATCACAATGGAGTTTTCGGGAAGTGAATCCATCTGCTTTTTTAATTTCTGAATTTCCCGAGTCACGATCTCAGACTCACCTGCCTCCCTTGCCTTCTCAATCTTTTCGAGTCGTAGGCCAAAG